>JAFLDX010000008.1 GCA_017302215.1 Lysobacterales bacterium | reverse complement strand
GCGTGCGCTGCTTGGCGCGGCGACGGATCGTGCCGGTCGCCGCATCGCTGAGCTTGGCGTGCGCGCCGGCACCGATGCCGAGGTAGTCGCCGAACGTCCAGTAGTTGAGGTTGTGCGCGCAACGGTGCCCGGCACGCGCGTAGGCCGAAACCTCGTACTGCGCGTAGCCGTGCGCGGCGAGCAGGGCCTGGCCGTGCTCCTGCATGTCCCAGGCGCTGTCGCTGTCGGGCAGCGGCGGCGGCTTCGCCGCGAACAGCGTGTTCGGTTCGAGCGTGAGCTGGTAGTGCGAGATGTGTTCCGGCGCGAGCGCGATCGCGCGCTCGAGGTCGGCGAGCGCGCCGGCAAGGTCCTGCCGCGGCAGCGCGTACATGAGGTCGAGGTTGATGGCGTCGAAGCCGGCCGCGCGCGCCTCGGCGAAGGCACGTGTCGCTTCGTCGGCCGAATGGATGCGTCCGAGCCGATGCAGCATCGCGTCGTCGAAGCTCTGCACGCCGAAGCTGATGCGGTTGACGCCGGCCTCGCGGTAGCCGGCGAAGCGGCCGTGCTCGACCGTGCCGGGATTCGTCTCGAGCGTGACTTCGGCTCCCGGCACGATGGCGAGCCGCGCAGCGACGCCGTCGAGGATGCGCGCGATCGCCGCCGGAGAGAACAGGCTCGGCGTGCCGCCGCCGAAGAACACGCTGGCGAGCGGTCGCCGCGCCGCGTCGCCGAAGTCGGCGAGATCGCCGTCCAGGTCGGCGAGCAGGGCGTCGACGTAGGCCTCCTGCGGAATGCCCTCGCGCACCGCATGCGAGTTGAAGTCGCAGTACGGGCACTTCTTCACGCACCATGGGATGTGGACGTAGAGCGACAGCGGGGGCGCGATCATGCGGGCGTCCGTCAAAGCAGGTCTGCGTGGGGACGCAGCAGCGCGACCGTCGACGCGAGCTCGTGGCGCAGATAGCTGTCGAACAACTGTTCCACGCTCAGGGCCGGATTGCGCAGCGAGCGTCGATGATCGCGCATCGCGGCAATGACGGTATCGGGGGCCAGATCGAAGGCATGTTCGATGAACACGTCCGGATGCTGTGCCGTGATGCCGAACGGAGCCAGAGCCTCGTCAGGGAAATCCTTGAGGTTGTAGGTGACGATCGTGCCGGCATGGCAAAGGATGGCGGCGGCGAGTACATGGCGATCGTCCGGGTCGGGCAGCCGCAAAGTGGCTTCGAGACCCTCGTAGCCAGTGATCAGGCAATCGGGGACGGCCGCATCGAGCAGGCTGCGCGTGCGCTCGATCGCCGCTGGATCGAGATCGGGGCGGTTCTTCGCCAGAGTGCCGGTCCATTCGGCGTGGATGCGTTCGGTCCAGCGTGCACGGTAGATCCCGCCGAGCGCGATGCGGATGAGCAGGTTGCGCAGGGACTCCCGATAGAGCACGCACGCGTCGAAGACGGCCGTGAAACCCGACACGGCTCAGTAGTCCAGCCCGAGTTCCTGTGCCTGCGCGGCGAGCGCGTCGAGGGCGGTCCTGCTGCCGGCGAGGCTCTGCTCGCGAAAGGCCATCAGGTCGCGGAAGGTCACGCGCCGGTGCGTACCGACCTTGTGATGGGGCAGGGCGCCGCGGTCGAGCAGGCCGACCAGGTGGGGGCGCGAGACATTGAGGAAGTCCGCGGCCTGCTGCGTGGTCAGCTCGGCATGGATCGGCACGAGGCTCATCGCGTTGCCGGCCGCCATGTTGGCGAGGATGTCAACGAGCATGCGCAGCGCGCCGACCGGCACCTCGATCTCGCCGTCGTCATCGAATACGCGCAGGCGCGCCGTCGGTCCCTTGCCGATGCAGGCTGCGAGCACGCGGCTGCTCTCGCGCGCCAGTTCGGCCTCGCGGGACGAGACCGGTGGGGTGACGATCTGTTCGCTGCGAAGGGCGGCCATGGTCGGGAATGGGGCAGTCGGTCGGGACGACGACGGTAGTCGACATCCGAAACGAACGCAATAATCGAAACGGACGAAAGGTCGGTTCCGCCGTTCACAAGGCAAGGACGGCTTCGGCGTCTCCCGCGGCAACCGCGTTCATGTAGCCGAGCACGAGCTCGCGCGTGCGGAACCGACCGAAAGCCGCCTCGTCCTGCTCGCGGACGATCGGAAACGTGTCGAGCACGTAGCCGGCTTCCTCGCGCGAGAGGCCGTACAGGATGAAGTAAAGCGCGTCGAGCCGGGCCATGCGCTGGCGGCGATCCTCGGCATCCCAGGCGAACGGCGCACCGTCGTGGCCGAGGTCGCGTGCGAACGCGGCCAGGTCGTGCGCCGTGTACGACAACCGCAGCACCTGTTCGCGCACGAAGTCGGCGACCGTGCCGCTGCCGAGCGGTTGGGCGTAATCCGCCGGGGCGATGAGCGGAAGCTGTTCGACGACAAAAAGATTCAGGTTCTGCCCTTGGAGCTTCTGCCTGACAAAAAAATCCAGGCAGATCGAGTTCAGATTGGCCAGCAACTCAACTGTAGCCAACACGCTTTCGCCATCGTGTGTCAGAAGTGGAATGGAGTTGCCGAAGCCGGCTCTTGGACATACCGAAGCGATCAACGTCCGTACATTGGTTGGCGCAGAGACGTGCTTGAATCCCAGCACCCAGTCAGTCGAAATTTGCGCTTCGACCAAGGGGGACTCAACAAAGAACTGTGGCGGAGGTGAGTAGGACGGATCGCAATGCAGGTTTTCGGTGGTCTCGACCGGTTGCGCCGGCCGGTGCACGTTGTCGGGATTCACCGTCACGCCGGCGGCGCGATGGTCGTACATCTGCACCATCTTGCCTTCGTACAGCGGCAGCATCTGCGCCGCGCCCTTCTTCCAGCGGCCGCCGGTGACCGGATACCAGCCGTCCGCCTCGAGCTCGTCGCGGCGGCGGAACAGGCCCGAATCATTGGTCATGTCGAACATGCGCAGATAGCGCACCGGGTAGAGGCGTTCCTCGCGCTCGATGCGGTCCGGGTTCTCGACCGTTTCGCCGGTCAGTCCGTCGCGTTCGCGCGCGAACACGTGGCGCACGAGAACGGGATGCCGGCGATAGATGCGCGTGGTCAGGGCGGCGTCGTAGGCATTGCGGAAGATCGGCGCGGTGCCGGTGTTCGGGTTGACCGCGCGGAAGTCGTCGGCCGACAGCGCGATCACGCGTGTCGCCTTGAGGCGCTCCGCCTCGTCGGCGGACGCCGGCTCGACCGGCGCCAGCTCGGCGACGGCGTGCAGGTAGAACGCGCAGCGTGCCGTCTCGAACTGCCTGCGCGCACCGCCGAAGACGAGCGCGCAGAACTTGAAGCTCGCATGGATGTCGGGAAAAAAGACTTTCTTGTTCTCGAAGTCGATCAGCGCTGCGAGCCGACCCGAGGTCGCGATCGAGCGGAAGAACCGCGACGCGCCCTTGTCGGCGGCGATGCCCGACGGTGTCAGCAGGCCGACCATGCCGTCGGCCTGGACGAGGCCCATCGCGCGCTCGACGAACAGCGAATACAGGTTGATGTCGCCGGACGAGAGCAGCGGATAGTCGCCGCAGCTGCGCGCGATGCGCGCGGCGTCCTCGGCGCGCTGCGCGGCCAGCGCATAGTCGTCGGCCAAGGGATCGGCCTGCTTGCGCAGTTGCGCGATGCGCTTCTTGCGGTCACTCGCGCGTGCCTGCAGTGCGATCTCCGGCCGTCGCTCGGCAAACCACTCCACCTCCTGCAGCTTCATGCGGTCCCACGGCGGATTGCCGATCACGGCATCGAAGCCGCCGCGCGACGAGGCCTCGCCCGGGCTCCAGACCCCGGGGAATGCGAGCTCCCAATGCAGGAATCCTTCGCGCCGCGCGAGCGCGCGGCAGGCATCGAGCAGCGCATTGACGCGCATGTCGGTGTCCGGGTCGCCCCAGGTGCGGCGATCATGCTGCAGCAGCGCGACGAGGTCATTGCCGAAGTGGCCGGAGATCAGCTCGAGCGCGGTGGCCTGCGCCTCGCCCCAGCGCGAGCGCGGAATGTCGAGCGGCGCGACCCAGCGCAGCGCCTGCCAGAAATCGAGCACGTGGCGGACGCCATCGAGGGCCTCGAACGCCTGTGCTGTGAGATCGCGCGAGCGCTCGACTTCGGCCAGATCGATGTCGTTGAGCACGCCGATCGCGTGCATCGTGCGTGCGGCGAGCAGCAAACCGGTCAACTGGCTTTCCGCGAGCAGCCCGCCATGGCGCGCGATCGCCGCACGCACGTCGGCCAGCCGCTCGCCGTAGAGGGAGTCCCCGCAGCGCAGGTGGTGGTCGAGGAACGACAGCGGCGCACCGACCGTGAACGTGTGCAGCCAGAGGGCGAGCTTGGCCAGCTCGACCGCCATCGGGTTCTTGTCGACGCCGTGGACGACGCGCTTGAGGATCATGCGGCGGACGAGGTGGCGGTCGTCGAGCAGGCCGACGTCGATCGTCCAACCGCCTTGGGCGGCACGTCGGCTGATGCGCTCGCGCAGGCCGAGCACCTCGCGAAGCACGGGCGATGCGTACTGCGGGAATCCCGCATCGACCGCTTTCGCCTGGGCATCGGCGATCTGCTCGAGGATGCGGTCGGCGAGGTCGTCGACCAGGCTGACGAGGAAATGGCCGCTGCCCATGGCCGGGTCGCAGATGCGCAGGCCGAGGATCGCCTCGGCGGGATCGACTTCGCCGAGGCGGAAGTGCGCCTGTTCGTCGGCCAGCGCGGCGCGGTGCTTCGCCGCGTCGGCGAGCGCGCGGTCGAACGCGCCGATCCGCGTCTGCACGAGCGGTTCGATCGTTTCGCGCAGGATCAGCTTCACGAGATCGTCGTGGGTGTAGTAGCTGCCCGAGTTCTTGCGCGCGAACACCGACGGCTGGACGACGACGGTACCGTCCGCCGCGACGACGAGGCGTTGTTCGAGCAGGCGTTCGTAGATAGAACCGAGGTGCTGGACGGCGAGGTCCCGGTAGTTGATGAAGGCGATGCCCGAGATGTCCGCGCGGCGCGAGAGGCCGTCGATCAGCGGTGCCAGATCGGCATCGGGGAGACTGATGCGCGCGAGAAGATCTTCGGGCGACTCGTGGAACAGGCCACCGTTGTACGGCGGCAGGCCGATCGAATCGTCGCCACGGTCGATCGCGCGGAACAGGTCGCGCAGCGCGGTCCAGATCCGCGTCGCGGTCGCGCTGAAGACGTCACCGCGATGCATCCGTTCCGCGATGTCGCCGCGCAACTTGCGCAGCGAGTAGTCGTCGTAGCGTGGATCGCTCGCCGGCAGCAGGTTGCGGTCCTCCGCGTACAACACGAAGAGCAGGCGATACAGCAGGATCAGGGATGCGCGATGGATGCCATCGAGGTATTCGCCGGTGGGTGGCTCCGGCGCAGCTTGATCCTGCCGAACGAGGCTGCGGGCGAGGCGCGGGAACAGGTCATCGAAGACCCGCTGGCCGAGGTCCTGCGAGACCTTGCTTTCCCACAGGCGCCCTTCGCTGAGCGCAACGCCATGGAAACTGCGCCCATCCGGATCGCCCGCCTGCGCGAGAAAGGCTTCGCGCCGGAACAGGAGGAAGAATGCCCGCAGGTAGTGGACCTGGTCCGCGTGCACGTTGGTGAACAAGTCGCCGGTGGTACTGGCCGCCTTGGTCAGTTCGACGAGGTCGAATTGCAGGAACTCTTCGGATCGCGAGCGGGCCGACTGCCAGTACAGGCGCCAGATCGCCCCGTTCGTGAGGATTCCCCACTGCACGGCCCGTTCGGAAGCGATCTCCGCTCGGCTGAGGTAGCGCAGCATCTGGCTCGACGGCGTGCCGGAGTCGAAAGGATCGGCACTGTCTCCGCGGTCGAGGGGCCGTGCCCAGCGCTTGGCTTCGAGGATCGCGCGCCCGTGGCGATAGCGTCGGTCGGCCGGGTGGTCGGCCAATGCCTCCTGCTTCGCCTGCGGCGACGCGAACAGGAGCATGTCGGGGACGTCATGGCGTCCGCGGCGATTCGCGGTTTGTTGGCGAAGATGGTCGGTCCAGCCGAGCGCGGCGAGGACCGGCAGGATGACCTCGTCCTCGGTCTGAGCCTCGTTAAGTCCGGCGTGGGTGGAAAGAGCGGAAAAGAGCTTGTGGACAGCGGCGCGGAAACTGACGAATGCGGCTTCCGCGTCGTTCCAGCCGGGGGTTGCACGGATGCCTTCACGCAGGAAGTCGCTGGTGAACAACTGGCCGTGCATGCGCGGACGTTCCTCGCTCCAGCAAAGGGCCGCATGGTATCGGACGTGGGCGTGGACCGCTGGGCAAGCGACGACGCGCCGCGGCTATCGCTTGGTGTCCAGGCGCTCGCGCAGCAGCGCCAGCGCGCGGCCGCGGTGGCTGAGCCGGTTCTTCTCGGCCGGGTCGAGTTCGGCGGCGGTGAGTCCGCTGTGTGCGTCGACGAACAGCGGGTCGTAGCCGAAGCCGCGGTCGCCGCGTGGCGCGCGCGCGATGTGGCCGTGCCAGCGGCCTTCGACCACCAGCGGGGTCGGGTCCTCGGCCGAGCGCAGCAGCGCGATCGCGCAATGGAAATGCGCGGCGCGCCCGGCGTCGTCGATCCCGGCCAGCGCATCGAGCAGTTTCGCGCGATTGGCGGCGTCGTCGCCGTGCGTTCCGGCATAGCGCGCCGAGTACAGGCCCGGCGCGCCGCCGAGCGCGTCGACGCACAGGCCGGAGTCGTCGCCGAGTGCGGGCAGCCCGGACTCGCGCGCGGCATGGCGCGCCTTGAGGATCGCGTTCTCGACGAAGCTCTGGCCGGTCTCGTCGGCGTCGCCGATGCCGAGCGTCGACTGCAGGACCAGATCGAAGCCGAGCCCGTCCAGAATGTCGGCCAGTTCGCCGAGCTTGCCGCGGTTGCCGCTGGCGAGGACGAGCCGCATGAAGCGCGGGATCAGGCGGCCAGGGCCGCGCGCTGCAGTTCGCAGAGTTCGGCAATGCCCTTGCCGGCCAGCGCGAGCAGGGCATCGAGTTCGTCGCGGCGGAAGGCATGCCCTTCGGCCGTGCCCTGCAGCTCGATGAAGCCGCCGCCATCGTTCATGACAACGTTCATGTCGGTGTCGCAGGTCGAATCCTCGGCATAGTCGAGGTCGAGCACCGGCACGCCCTCCCACATGCCGACCGACACCGCGGCGATCGCGCCGACGATCGGGTCGCGCTTGAACGCGCCCTTCGCCTTGAGCGGGGCGATCGCATCGACGAGGGCGACGTACGCGCCAGTGATCGCGGCCGTGCGCGTGCCGCCGTCGGCCTGCAGCACGTCGCAGTCGAACGTGATCGTGCGCTCGCCGAGCGCGCCGCGGTCGACGCAGGCACGCAGGCTGCGGCCGATCAGGCGCTGGATTTCCATGGTGCGGCCGCCCTGGCCGCCACGCGCCGCTTCGCGCTGGGTGCGCTCGCGCGTCGCACGCGGCAGCATGCCGTACTCGGCGGTCAGCCAGCCCTCGCCCTTGCCGCGCAGGAACGGCGGCACCTTGTCCTCGACGCTGGCCGTGCAAAGCACGCGGGTATCGCCGAACGAAACCAGCACCGAACCCTCGGCGTGGCGCGTGTAGCGGCGGATGAAGGAAACGGCGCGCAGCTGGTCCGGCGCGCGGCCGCTGGGACGGGTAGGGCGAGGCATGCGGGAGGTGCTATGGCAAAGCGGCCGCGCAGTTTACCATTGCCGACCCTTCCCGACGGGCCGGCGCGATGATCCGCAGCATGACCGCCTTCGCGAGCGCCGAGAGCGAGACCGCGCACGGCACGCTCGGCATCGAGCTGCGTTCGGTCAACCATCGTTATCTAGAGCTGAGCCCGCGCCTGCCCGACGACCTGCGCACGTTCGAGCCGCAGTTGCGCGAAACGCTCGCGGCGCGCCTCGCGCGCGGCAAGGTCGACGTGACGATCCGCCTGAAGCAGGCCGCCACGCGCGCATCCGCGCTGGTCCTCGACGACGAACTCGTCGCGCGCCTCGCCGACGCCGCGCAGGCGCTTTCGGGACGCTTCCCGGCCTTGCGCGTCGATTTCACCACCGTGCTGAACTGGCCGGGCGTGCTGCGCGACCAGGGCGCCGACGCCGAGGGCCTGCGCGCCGCGGCGATCACCCTGCTCGACCAGGTCCTCGGCGACTTCATCGCCACGCGCGAACGCGAGGGCGAGCGCCTGGCGGGTTTCCTGCGCGACCGCCTGGCCGGCATCGAGGCGATCGTGGCGAGCGTGCGCGAGCACCTGCCCGACGTGCGCGCCGCGGCGCGCGCGCGACTCGAGCAGCGCCTGGCCGAGATCAAGCAACCGGTCGATCCGGGTCGCATCGAGCAGGAACTCGTCCTGCAGCTGCAGCGCCTCGACGTCGACGAGGAACTCGATCGCCTGAGCTCGCACATTGCCGAGGCGCGGCGCATCTTCGGCCTCAAGGAAGCGGTCGGTCGCCGGCTCGATTTCCTCATGCAGGAGTTCAACCGCGAGGCCAACACGCTCGGCTCGAAGGCCGCCGACCCGCGCACGACCAAGGCGGCGGTCGAGCTCAAGGTGCTGATCGAGCAGATGCGCGAGCAAGTGCAGAACCTGGAGTGATCGTGTCGGGCACGCTCTACATCATCGCGGCGCCGTCCGGGGCAGGGAAGACCAGCCTCGTCAAGGCCCTGCTCGAACGCGAACAGGGCATCACGCTGTCGGTCTCCTACACGTCGCGCCCGCCGCGGCCGGGCGAGATCGACGGCCAGCACTACCACTTCGTCTCGCGCGACGTGTTCGAACACATGGCCACGAACGGGGCGTTCTTCGAGCACGCCAACGTGCACGGCGACTACAAGGGCACGGCGCGCACCGCGGTCGAGCCGCTGCTGAGCGCCGATCGCGACGTCCTGCTCGAGATCGACTGGCAGGGCGCGCAGCAGGTGCGCACGAAATGGCCCGATGCGGTCAGCATCTTCATCCTGCCGCCTTCGCGCGTCGAACTCGAGCGGCGCCTGCGCCAGCGTGCATCGGACAGCCCCGAGCAGATCGCGCGACGGATCGCCGACTCGCGCACCGAGATCGCGCGCGCGCGCGAGTTCGACTACATCGTCATCAACGACGATTTCGCCCAGGCGCTGCGCGACCTGCAGGCGATCTTCGCCTGCCGCCGCCTGCGCCGCGACGCGCAGCTCGGGCGCCATCAGGCGCTGCTCGACGACCTGCTCAAGCCGGCCTGAGCGCGACCGGCGCGCCGCAGCCACGCTGGCACCGGCGTCGTCGCTTCGGCTAAGGTTATGCGCCGCCGCGACCGCGGGACCTCGTGCAACCCGTTCCCTTGAATCCCGACCCCCGATCCGCCAACGCGCCCGTCATCCCGGGCAGTGCCTTCGTCGAGGTGCGCGGCCTGCGCACCGTGCTCAACGGCAAGCTCATCTTCGACGGCATCGACCTCGACATCGCGCGCGGGCGCATCACCGCGATCATGGGTCCGAGCGGTACCGGCAAGACCACCCTGCTGCGCCATATCACCGGCCAGCTCGCTCCCGATGCCGGCGAGATCCGCGTCGACGGCGCGAACGTGACGACCTTGCGCCGCGTCGAGCTGTTCGCTCTGCGCGAGAAGATCGGCTACCTGTTCCAGAACTCGGCCCTGCTGACCGACTTCGACGTGTTCGAGAACGTGGCGTTCCCGCTGCGCCAGCACCTCAACCTGCCGGAGGAACTGGTCCGTAACATCGTGCTCACGCGCCTGCAGGCGGTCGGCCTGCGCGGTGCCGCGAGGCTCATGCCGGCCGAGCTCTCGGGCGGCATGGCGCGACGCGTCGCCCTGGCCCGCGCGATCGTTCGCGACCCGAGCCTGATCGTCTACGACGAACCGTTCGTCGGGCTCGACCCGATCGCGCTCAACCAGGTACTCAAGCTGATCCGCACGCTCAACGATTCGCTCGGCATCACCAGCATCCTCGTCGCGCACGAGTTTGCCGCCGTGCGGCGCGTGGCCGACCAGGTCTACCTGATCGCCGGCGGCAAGGTCGTCGCCAGCGGCCATCCGGACGATCTCGCTGCGCGCGACTCGCCGTGGACTCGGCAGTTCTTCGGTGGCGAGGCCGACGGGCCGGTGCCGTTCGAGTATCCCGCACGCGACTATGCGGTCGATCTCGGCTTCCGCGCGGGGCGCGCATGACCACGCCGCGGCGTCCTTCCGTGTTCGGTGACGCACTCGCGCGCCTCGGCGCGGCCGGCCTGTTCCTGTTCGCGATCCTCGGCGCCGTTCCGCGCAGCCTGCGCCATTTCCGCGAGACCGTTCGCCAGATCTGGTTCGTCGGTGCGATGAGCCTCGTCATCATCATGACCTGCGGGCTGTTCGTCGGCATGGTGCTCGCCCTGCAGCTCTACTACACGCTGTCGATCTTCGGCGGCACGGCCGCGCTCGGTACCGTGGTCGCCCTCTCGCTGTTCCGCGAACTCGGTCCGGTCGTGACCGCCCTGCTGTTCGCCGGACGCGCCGGCACCTCCGTGACGGCCGAGATCGGCCTCATGCGCGCGACCGACCAGCTCTCGGCGATGGAAATGATGGCGGTCGATCCGCTCGCCTATGTGGTCGCCCCGCGTTTCCTCGCCGCGATCGTCGCCATGCCGCTGCTCGCCTGCGTCTTCAATGCGCTCGGCATCCTCGGCGCGCACCTCGTCGGCGTGAGCTGGCTCGGCCTCGACAACGGCACGTTCTGGGGCAACATGACCTCGAGCGTCGACGTCTGGAAGGACGTCGTCAACGGGGTGTGGAAAAGCACGGCCTTCGGTGCCGTGATCGCGCTGATCGCGACGTTCGAGGGCTACACGACGCCGCCGACCAGCGAGGGCGTGGCCCATGCGACGACGCGCACGGTGGTGTCGTCGTCGATCGTCGTGCTCGCCCTCGATTTCGTGATGACCGCCTTCCTGATGTGACGGAACCCGATCCATGACCCAACCCAGACGCTCGTTCCAGATCGGCACCGGCCTGTTCATCCTGCTCGGTTTCGCCGCGCTCGCCTACCTGGCCACGCAGACGACCTCGGTGGCGAACTACCGGGAAGGTGACAGCTATGCGCTGAAGGCGCGCTTCAGCAACATCGGCCAGCTCAAGCTGCGCGCACCGATCAAGATCGCCGGCGTGCGCATCGGTTCGGTTCGATCGATCCGGCTCGACACGACGACGCTCGAGGCCGTCGTCGAACTGGCGATCGACACGCGTTTCCGCGAACTGCCGGACGACTCCTCCGCTGCCATATTCACCAGCGGTTTACTCGGCGACCAGTACGTTGGCATCAAGCCGGGCGGTTCGCCCGACATGTTCAAGGACGGAGACGAAGTCGTCCTCACGCAGTCGTCGATGCAGCTGGAAGACCTGATCGGCAAGTTCCTCGTCGGCGGCGGCGATTCGGCGAAGCCGAAGAACGATGCCTCACCCGCCGCTTCACCCCCCTCGCCCGACCCCGCAGGAGTTCCCCGATGAGCCGCCTCTCCGGCAGCCTTGCCGCCTTCTTGTTCGCGCTTGCCGCCGGCGCCTTCGCGCCCGCCCCCGCGCAGGCGGCGGCGCTCGCGCCGGCCGAGGTCGTGCAGAAGATCGCCGACGATCTCGCCAACACGATCGGCGCGCGCCGCGAGGAACTGAAGAACGACCGCGACAAGCTGATCAACGAGATCGACGACATCCTGCTGCCGCACTTCGACATCGACTACGCGTCGATCCTCGTGCTCGGCCAGACCGCGCGCAGCACCACACCCGAGCAGCGCTCGCGCTTCGCCAAGGCGTTCTACAACTCGATCGCGCACCGCTACGCCGAAGGACTGCTCAACTACACGCGCGGCAACGTGCGCGTGCTGCCGTTCAAGGGCGAACTCAACGACAAGCGCACGATCGTGCGCACCGAAGTGATCCTCGACGACGGCAAGACGATCGCGGTCGACTATGCGTTCCGCAAGAGCAGCGAGGGTGACTGGAAGGCCTACGATGTCATCATCGAGGGCATTTCCTACATCACCAACTACCGCAACCAGGTCGCCGCCGAGATCAAGGCGACCAGCCTCGATTCGCTGATCGAACGGCTCGAGACGCAGGGCGCCAAGGCGCTCGAGAGCATGGAAAAGAAGCAGCAGGGCGGGACGTGAGCGGCCGTTTCGTGCTGACGCGCAGCGGGCCCGCGCGCATCGAGGCGCGCGGGCGCATCGACACGGCCAATGCCGCCGAGGTGCTGCGCGAGGGCGATCGCGCGATCGAGGCGCCGGTCGTGGTCGACCTTGCCGCGCTCGAAAGCGCCGACAGCGTGACGCTCGCGGTCCTGCTCGCCTGGGCGGCCCGCTCCGATGCGCAGGGCAGGGTGACGTTCGCGGCGATGCCGCCGCATCTCGGCGCGCTGGCCCGACTCAGCGGGGTCGAGGGCCTGCTCGGCATTGCCGGCGACGCACGCGCGGCCTGATCCCGGCCGAACCGCCCCCGCCGCGCCCCGTCACGGCTCGGGCGGTTGCTTGCGGTTCTTCTCGTACTGGCGCTGCTGCTCGAGCAGGTCGTCGACGTCTTCGTCGTCGATGCCCTGCATCTGCTGGATCGCCTCGAGCGGCGGTTCGCCGTCGTAGATCAGGTACAGGCGCCGCTGCCGGTAGGCATCGCGATAGAACACGTACGGGTCGTAGGTGCCGTCGAGCAGGGTTTCGGCGTCGATGCCGCCGGCGCGCAACGTGACCAGGTAGAACATGTTCGGCCAGTGCTGCTGCTTGTACGGATGGTCGTGGCGGCGCGCGTAGCGCGACATCGGATCGAAGAAATAGCTGTCGACCGGCATGCGCCAGATGTCGCGCGCGGTGGTCGAGCCGACGAATGGCAGCACGAGATACGGACCCTCGCCGACGCCCCACTTCGCAAGCGTCACGCCGAAGTCGGTCTCGTGCGGCGGCAGGCGCATCTTGCTCGCGGGGTCGAAGAAACCGAGGAAGCCGAGCGTGGTGTTGACGGCGAACCGCCCGGAGCCCTTCAGTGCGTCCTTGACCTCACCCTGCAGCAGGTCGTTGCCGATCGTGATCGGCATGCGGATGTTCGCGAAGAAATTGCTGAACAGGCGCCGCACGTTCGGCGACGTGACCTTGCGGTAACCGACCGCGACCGGGCGGATCACCGCCTTGTCGACCTTGTCGTTGAACGAATAGACCTTGCGGTTGAACTTTTCCCACGGGTCGTCCGTGCGCGGCTTGCTGACCGCGCAACCGGCGAGGGCAGCCACGAGCAGGACGGGGACGAGGGCTTTCCAACGCAGCGTCGGGGCGAATCGCAACATCTGCTGTCCATTTCCATGATGCCGCAGCGCGGTAGCACGACGTCCCGGCCGGGCGGCGGCCGGGCGGTTCCGGCGGCCGCCGCGAAGCGTATGCGAAACGGGGCACGACGTACATGCGCCCCCGGGTCCGGCTGGCCGTCCGGCCCGGCCCGGTTTGCGCTGCACAATGGCGCCCCGCTAGAATGGCGGCCTCATTGCGTTCGATGAATCGAATAACTTCAGAGGTTTGGACGATGGCGCGCATTACCGTGGAAGACTGCCTCAAGGTCGTCGACAACCGCTTCGAGCTCGTGCTGATGGCGACCAAGCGCGCGCGCCAGCTGGCCAAGGGGGCCGATCCGGCCGTCGAGAGCCACAACGACAAGCCGACCGTGGTGTCGCTGCGCGAGATCGCGGCGCGCAAGGTCGACCAGGGGATGATCGACGAGATCGACCGCCTTGCCCGCGAGAAGGCCGAGCGCGAAGCGCTCGAATGGGCGGCCGCCGAGGTCGACGACGACCTCTCCAAGGGCGGCGACGACCTCTGACCGGCCGGCGCCGCGACGGCGGATTCGAGCGGATCCACGGGGAGTACGACGCACTCGGGTGACGCGATGAAGGCAGCGGTCAATCCCGGCAGCACGAGGAAAGGCAGGGCCCCCGCCTTCGTGCTGGCCCTCGAGGACCAGCTCGCCACCTACCTGGCCCCGGAACAGATCGCGCGCGTGCGCCGCGCCTATGAAGTCGGCGCGCAGGCCCATGCCGGGCAGACGCGCAAGAGCGGCGAGCCGTACATCACGCACCCGATCGCGGTGGCCGGGATCCTCGCCGAACTCGGCATGGATCCCGAGACGATCATCGCGGCGATCCTGCACGACACGCTCGAGGACACGCCGCTCAAGCCGGAGGAACTGACCGCCGAGTTCGGCGCGACCGTAACCGAACTCGTCGACGGCGTCACCAAGCTCGACAAGCTGCACTTCAAGAGCCGCCAGGAAGCTGCCGCCGAGAGCTTCCGCAAGATGCTGCTGGCCATGGCGCGCGACCTGCGCGTGATCCTCATCAAGCTGGCCGACCGCCTGCACAACATGCGCACGCTCGGCTCGATGGAGGCCGGCGCGCGCCGGCGCATTGCGCGCGAAACGCTCGAGATCTATGCACCGATTGCGCAGCGCCTCGGCATGAACCGCTTCAAGGCCGAACTGCAGGACCTCGGCTTCCGCGCCATGCATCCCGATCGCCACCGCGTCATCGCCGCGCGCATCCGCACCGTGCTCGGCAACCGTCGCGAAGCGATGGGCAAGATCGAGTCGGCCCTCGAGGCGCGGCTCGCCGCCGAAAACATCCCTCATCGCATCGTCAGCCGGATCAAGTCGCCGTACAGCATCTACACGAAGATGCGCAACGAGCAGAAGTCGTTCGCGCAGGTCATGGACGTGTACGGCTTCCGCGTCGTCGTTGACTCGGTGATGCACTGCTACCACGCGCTCGGTGCCGTGCACGCGCTGTACCAGCCGCTCGACGGCCGTTTCCGCGATTTCATCGCGATCCCGAAGGCGAACGGCTACCAGTCGCTGCACACGGTCCTGTTCGGCTCGTTCGGCGCGCCGATCGAGATCCAGATCCGCACCGAGGACATGGATGCGGTGGCCGACCGCGGCGTGGCCGCACACTGGAGCTACAAGGCCGATGCGGCGCCGGCGAACAGCGCGCAGAACCGCGCGCGCGAATGGCTCTCGGGCCTCGTCGATTCGCAGACGCGCACGGCGTCGTCGATCGAGTTCATCGAGAACATCAAGATCGACCTGTTCCCCGACGAGGTGTACCTGTTTACGCCGAAAGGCCAGATCCTCGCGCTGCCGCGCAACGCCACCGCGCTCGATTTCGCCTACGCGGTGCACACCGACGTCGGCAGCCATGCGGTCGCGGCGCGCGTGGACAAGAAGCTCGCGCCGCTGCGCACGCGCCTGAACAGCGGGCAGACCGTCGAGATCATCACGGCGCCATCGGCCGTGCCGAGCACGCAGTGGCTCGAGTGGGTCGTCAGCGCGAAGGCGCGAACTGCGATCCGCCATTTCCTCAAGCGCCTGCAGCACGAGGATGCGATCGACCTCGGCCACCGCATGCTCGATCGCGCGATGGATGCGCTCGGCGCCTCGCTCGAGGCGCTGCCGGCCAATGCGATCGGGCAGTACCTCGAGGAGCACAAGCTGCGCGCACTCGAGGACCTGCTCGCCGACATCGCGCTCGGCAACCGCACGGCCGACCAGGTGGCGCGCTCGCTGCTGCACGCCCACGCGGGCTACGCGGCGAACCTCATCCCGCATGCCGCGGAAAAGATCCTGATCACCGGCGCCGAGCGCGGCGTGCTGAGCTTCGGCAACTGCTGCCATCCGGTGCCGGGCGACGAGATCATGGGCTACCTCTCGGCCGGCAAGGGCATCGTCGTGCACCGCCTCGAATGTCCGAACATGGCCGAGCTGCGCAAGTCGCCGGAACGCTGCATCGAGATCGCGTGGGATCACGACGTGAGCGGCGACTATCGCGTCGAGTTGCGCATCATCGTCGCGAACAAGCCCGGCGTCCTGGCCCAGGTCGCGGCCGCCGTGGCCGAGGCGCGTTCGAACATCGAGAACGTCGAGTACAAGGAGCGCGATCTCATGACCGCGACCCTGTTGTTCACGATCGAGGTGGCCAGCCGCAAGCACCTCGCGGACGTCATGCGCGGCGTGCGCCGCCTCGGCGTGGTCAACGCGGTCTACCGTCATCCGGTCTGAAGTCGAGGGTCATCCATGGGCAAGCGCAGCATCATCCACTCGGAGCAGGCGCCGAAGGCGATCGGCCCGTACTCGCAGGCCGTGCGCGTCGGCGGCGCGCTGTACCTGTCCGGCCAGACCCCGCTCGATCCGGCCACCGGGGAACTCGTCCCCGGCGACATTTCGGCCCAGGCTCGGCGCGTGTTCGAGAACCTCGCTGCCGTGCTCGCGGCGGCTGGCGCCGGTTTCGACGACGTCGTGCGGGTCGGCATCTACCTGACCGACCTCGGTGACTTCTCGGCGGTGAACGACGTCATGAAGCAGTACTTCCGCGAGCCGTACCCGGCACGCTCGACGATCGGCGTGTCGGCCTTGCCGCGCGGCGCCGCGGTCGAGATCGACCTGGTGGCCCATCGCGAGTAGCGCGCCGGCAATGCCGGTTCGTCAGCCTGCGCGTCGCCACGCCCTCCAAGCGGCAAACCGCGCGGTTGCAAGGACGCCATTGCGCAGTCGATCGGAGCATCCCTAGGCTAGGCAGATGCCGCGAGCTGCCCGCAATACCTCGCCCACGCTTCCCGTCGACCCCGGCCTCGCGCCGGTCGAGTCGTTGCCGGGTGTCGGGCCGGCGCTCGTGCAGGCGCTCGCGCGGCTCGGCATCACGCGTGTGCAGGATCTGTGGTTCCACCTGCCGCTGCGCTACGAGGATCGCACGCGCCTCACCGCGATCGCCGACCTGCGCATCGGCACGACTGCGCAGGTCGAGGGCACCGTCACTGCGGTCGAGCGCGGCTTCCGCTTCCGCCCGCAGCTGCGTGTGGCTGTCGAGGATGGGAGTCGCGCCGGCCTGACCTTGCGCTTCTTCCATTTCCGCAAGACCCAGGCCGATGCCTTCATGCCCGGGACGCGCCTGCGCTGCCACGGCGAAGTGCGGTCCGGTTCGCACGGTGTCGAAATGGTTCACCCGCAGTATCAGCGCATCGCTCCCGGCGCAGCGCTCGACGAGTGCCTCACGCCGGTCTATCCGACCACCGAGGGCCTCGGCCAGCGTCGCCTCGCCGGCCTGATCGGAACGGCCCTGGCCCGGTTGCCGGACGACGCCACGCTCGAACTGATTCCGGCCGAACTGCGCGTGCCGCTCACCCTGGGCTCGCTGCGTGAGGCCCTGCTCGCCGTGCACCGGCCGCCGCCGGATGGTGATCTCGATGCCCTGTTGCAGGGACGCCACCCGGCCCAGCAGCGGCTCGCCTTCGAGGAACTGCTGACCCACCACCTCGGCCTCAAGCGCCTGCGCGCGCAGGTGCGTCGGCATGCGGCACCGGCGCTCAGCGGCGATGGTCGACTGCGCGATGCGCTGATCGGCTCGCTGCCGTTCGCGCTGACGGCCGCGCAACGACGTGTCGACGCGCAGATCGTCGACGACCTCGCCCGGGCGACGCCGATGCTGCGCCTCGTGCAGGGCGATGTCGGTTCGGGCAAGACCGTGCTGGCGGCGCTGGCGGCGCTGGCGGCGATCGAGTGCGGCGTGCAGGTCGC
Organism: Lysobacterales bacterium; assembly: GCA_017302215.1. Lineage (GTDB taxonomy): Bacteria > Pseudomonadota > Gammaproteobacteria > Xanthomonadales > Rhodanobacteraceae > Dokdonella. The sequence continues at coordinate 18,505 of JAFLDX010000008.1, read as the reverse complement.
CCTTATGGCGCCGACCGAACTGCTCGCCGAACAGCACCTGCGCAGCCTCGGCGCGTGGTTCGGCGCACTCGGCATCGAGCCGCTGTGGCTGGCCGGCAAGGTGCAGGGAAGGGCGCGCCGCGCCGCCCTCGACGCGCTCGCCGCCGGCGCGCCGCTGGTGATCGGCACGCATGCGCTGATGCAGGAAGGCGTCGCGTTCCGCAATCTCGGGCTCGCCATCATCGACGAGCAGCATCGCTTCGGTGTCCACCAGCGCCTCGCCCTGCGCGACAAGGGTCGAGCGGCGCCTCAAGCGCCGCGAGGGCGAGGCATGGATGCCGAGCGGCAGCCCACCACGGACGGTTCCATGCGAGGTGGTGCAGCGCCTCAAGCGCCGCGAGGGCGAGGCATGGATGCCGAGCGGCAGCCCACCACGGACGGTTCCATGCGAGACGGTGCAGCGCCTCAAGCGCCGCGAGGGCGAGGCATGGATGCCGAGCGGCAGCCCACCTTCGAAGACTCGCCGGACGTGCAAGGCGGCCATGGCGTCGACGGCATCACGCTGCCCCATCAGCTCGTGCTGACGGCAACACCGATCCCGCGCACCCTCGCGATGGCGGCGTACGCGGATCTCGACGTGTCGATGGTCGACGAACTGCCGCCGGGGCGCAAGCCGGTGAAGACCGTGGTCGTCTCGGCGGGGCGGCGCGACGAGGTGATCGCGCGCATCCGCGAAGCCTGTGCGGCCGGCCGGCAGGCGTACTGGGTGTGCACCCTGATCGAGGAGTCGGAGCAGAGCGAGGCACAGGCGGCCGAGGTGGCGCATGCCGAACTGGCTGCTGCGCTTTCCGGCGTGTCGATCGGGCTCGTGCACGGACGCATGAAGGCGACCGGCAAGCAGGCCGTCATGGACGATTTCCGGAGCGGGCGCATCGCCCTGCTGGTGGCGACGACGGTCATCGAGGTCGGCGTCGACGTGCCCAACGCGAGCCTCATGATCATCGAGGATGCCGACCGTCTCGGCCTTGCCCAGCTGCACCAGCTGCGCGGCCGCGTCGGGCGCGGCGCGCGCGAGTCCACCTGTGTTCTGATGTACCGCGGTCCGCTGTCGGCGATGGCGCGCGAACGCCTCGAGGCGATGCGCGAGAGCAACGACGGCTTCGTCATCGCCGAACGCGACATGGCCCTGCGCGGACCGGGCGAAATGCTCGGTACGCGCCAGACCGGACGCCTCGAGTTCCGTGTGGCCGACCTCGCGCGCGACGCCGCCCTCCTGCCCGACGTGCAGCGCGTCGGCGAGGCCCTGCTGGCGACGTACCCCGATCGCGTCGAACGCCTCGTCGCGCGCTGGGTCGGCGGTGCCGCCCGGTACGCCGGCGCATGAGCGCGCTGGCCGATCGCGTGCGCTACGGGCTCGCGCGCCTGCGCTGGTCACGCCTTCGCGCCGTTGGGGCGCGCTGTCCGTACTGTGGCCCGACCGTGCTCGTGCGCCTCGCCGACGACGAAACCGCGATACGCTGCCTGCGTTGCGCGGCCAGTGCGGTGCACCTCGCGATCGGCCACGCGTTGCGCGAAGCCGTACCCGATCTCGACCGTTGCGATGCATGTGAACTGTCGACGCGCGGGGCGCTCGCGGATCACCTGCGGCGGCACGCGCGCAGCGTCGCACTGTCCGAGTACGTCGATGGCGTCCGCGGGGGCGACGTCCAGGACGGCGTGCGCTGCGAAGACGTGCAGGCCCTGACCTACGCGGATGCGAGCTTCGATCTCGTCACGCACACCGAAGTGCTCGAACACGTCGCCGACGATGCGCGCGCGTTCGCCGAGCTGTTCCGCGTGCTGCGCCCGGGTGGGCGCCTGCTGTTCAGCGTGCCGCTGCAGGCCGGGCCGACGTTCGAACGCGCGCGCCGGCACGCCGGCGCGATCGAGCATCTCGCGCAGCCGAGCTACCACGGCGACCCGTACCGCGCAGGCGCGCGCATCCTCGTGTTCCGCGACTACGGCGAGGACATTGCCCAGCGCCTCGCCCTCGCCGGCTTCGCCGACGTCGAGGTGCGTGCGCCGGCGGCGGCGATCCCGTGGGTCGCGCCGCGTGCGATCATCCGCGCCCGCAAACCCGCCGGAGAGGTGTCGTGGACCGCTGCTGCCTGCTGATCGATACCGACCCCGGGGTCGACGACGCGCTCGCGATCCTGATGGCGCACGCGCACGCCGAGGTGGTCGGTCTCGGTGTGACCGCGGGCAACGTCGGCCTCGCCCACACGCTCGCCAATGCACTGAAGCTCGTCGAGGTCGCCGCGGCCGACACGCCGGTGTTCGCCGGCTGCCCGATGCCGCTCGTGCGGGCCGCGGCCGACGCCGCGTTCGTGCACGGCGCAGACGGCTTCGGCGACACCGGTTACGACCCGGCGCAGCGCGTCCCGGCCGCCGAGCACGCGGTGTCGGCGATCCTGCGCCTCGCGCGCGAGCGCGATGGCGAGCTCACGCTCGTGGCTCTCGGTCCGTTGACCCATCTCGCGCTCGCCCTGCGTCTCGACCCGGATCTGCCCAAGCGGATCGACCGACTCGTCGTGATGGGCGGCGCCGTCAACGGCCGCGGCAACACCGAGCGCGTGCCGGCCGAGTTCAACATCGGCTTCGATCCGGAGGCCGCGCACGTCGTGTTCGAGGGTTGGCCGCAGTTCGACCTCGTCGACTGGGAGGCAACCCTGCGCCACGGCCTCGACTTCGCCAAGGTCGAGCGCTGGCTCATGGCGGACGATCCGCGCGCGCGCTTCTACGCTGCGATCTCGAGGCGCACGCGCGCCTGGACGCGCGCGCGCGGTCGGCCCGCGCTGATGGTCGCCGATGCGCTGGCCATGGCCGTCGCGATCGATCCGGCCATCGTCGTCACGGCCGAGCACCACCACGTCGCGGTCGAGCTCGACGGAGCGTTGACCCGCGGGGCCACCGTGGTCGACTGGGAGGACCGCATGGGTCGCCGGCCGAACGCACGCATCGTGCAGACGGTCGACAACGGGCGCTTCGAGGCGCTGGTCGCGGGCGCGCTCGGCGCGGCTTGCTGATCCCGCGCAGCGGCAGCTTGCGGCTGTCGGGCAGGGATGGCTATACTCGCGGTCTTTTCCCGGCCCCACGCCCCGGTAACACGCCATGAAGCCCGATACCCACCCGAACTACCGCGCCGTCGTCTTCCAGGACCTCTCGAGCGACTTCTCGTTCCTCACCCGCTCGACGATGTCGAGCAAGGAAACGGTCAAGTGGGAAGACGGCCAGGAATACCCGCTGATCAAGGTCGACATCTCGAGCCACTCGCACCCGTTCTACACGGGCAAGCAGAAGACCGTCGACGCCGGCGGCCGCGTCGACAAGTTCCGCCGCCGCTACGCCAAGTAGTTTCGGCCACCGCGCGCCCCGGCGCGTGCTTCGATGCACGCGGACCGGGAGCCCGGCAGCGAACACCGATCGTTGAACGAACGCCGGCCTCGAGCCGGCGTTCGCATTGTTGCGCCCATGACGGCCGGCACCCGACGCATGCGTGGTGCTATGCAATAATCGGCGGACCGGGTCCGTCGCGCCGCTCGCGGCCTGTGCCGGACCAGCGGCTTCGCCGCCGCGCATCGTCCCTCCATCCAGACCGTCCCGCGTCGGCCACCCGCACGCGGGCCCGCCCAAGGAGTCCGCCGTGTCCGACCAGTCCGTCCAGCTCACCGACACCGCCAGCAACCGCAGCACCTCTCTGCCGGTCGTCAGTGGCACGCTCGGCGATCCCGCCCTCGACATCGCGAAGCTCAACAAGGACACCGGCTACTTCACCTACGACCCGGGCTTCGTCTCGACCGCCAGCACGCGCAGCGCAATCACCTTCATCGACGGCGACAAGGGCGTGCTGCTTTACCGCGGCTACCCGATCGAGCAGCTGGCGAAGCGTTCGAGCTTTCTCGAGACGGCCTATCTGCTGATCAACGGCGAACTGCCGACGGCCGCCGAGTTCAGTACGTTCGAGCACGAAGTCACGCATCACACGATGATGCACGAGTCGCAGAAGAACTTTCTCAACGGCTTCCACTACGACGCCCATCCGATGGCCATGCTGTGCGCCTCGGTGGCCTCGCTGTCGGCGTTCTACCACGATACGCTCGACATCAACGATCCCGAGCAGCGCCGCCTCGCCGCGATCCGGTTGATCGCCAAGGTGCCGACGATTGCGGCGGCCGCCTATCGCTATTCGATCGGCTGGCCGGTGCGTTACCCGCGCAACAACCTCGAGTACGTCACGCGCTTCCTGCACATGATGTTCGAGGTTCCGAGCGAACCGCTCGACCTCAACCCGGTCGTCGCCAAGGCGCTCGACCTGCTGTTCATCCTGCATGCCGACCACGAGCAGAATGCGTCGACTTCGACCGTGCGCCTGGTCGGCTCGACCGGCGCGAACCCGTACGCCTGCGTGGCGGCCGGCATCGCCGCCCTGTGGGGGCCCGCGCACGGCGGCGCCAACGAGGCCGTGCTCGAGATGCTGCAGGACATCGGCGACGCGAAGAACGTCGCCGGCGCGGTCGCCAAGGCCAAGGACAAGAACTCCGGCTTCCGCCTCATGGGCTTCGGCCACCGCGTCTACAAGAACTTCGATCCGCGCGCGACGATCATCCGCGAGATGACCCACAAGGTGCTCGCCGACCTCAACGTCAGCGACCCTCTGCTGGATGTCGCCGTCGCCCTGGAGGAGGTTGCGCTGAAGGATTCGTACTTCGTCGAACGCAAGCTCTATCCGAACGTCGACTTCTACTCGGGCATCATCTACAAGGCACTCAAGATACCGACCGAGATGTTCACGGTGATGTTCGCGATCGCGCGCACCGCGGGCTGGGTGGCGCACTGGCTCGAACAGCAGGTCACGCCCGACGCCAAGATCGGGCGCCCGCGCCAGGTCTATACCGGCGCCGTGCAGCGCGACTACGTCGACGTCAAGCAGCGTTGATCGTGCCGCGGCGCGGCCGCGCGATGCCGCGGTCGCCTCGCCTCATTCCTGCCTGAGCAGCGCCTCGACCGCAGCCAGGCCGGCGCGGCGCATCGGTTTCGCATCGACGCGGTCGAGCGGCGCCTCGCGCAGGCCGTCGATGTCGAACACGACGAACTCGACCTGCACGCCATCCGCGGCGACCAGCAATGCCGGCAAGCTAAGCTCGCGGTCGCCGGCAAACCGCAACGTGCGCGTTGCTTCCTCGCAAGGGATGCGCCGTTCGGCGAGGAAGGCGATCACCTCGCGCACGTCGTCCGAGAACAGGTGCACGAGCACGGCCGAGTGCGCGTCGGCCGTTCCTTCCAGCACGGCGCCGACGAGGCGCGGTTCGAATCGTGCGAGGAACCGCATCGCCTCGATCGCGGCGCGTCGCAGGCGTTCGAGGTGCGCGGGCTGCGACATGGATTGGAACAGGCGCTGGTGTTCGCGCAGCGCGTCCTCGATCTCGCCGTTGCGCGGCAGCGTGGATTCGTCGAATGCCCCGAGGCGCGCCGCTGCCTTGCGCTTGGCATCGTGGTAGTCGCGCAGGCCTTCCTCGGCGATCAGCCGCGCCGCCTCCACCGCAATTCGCCGGCGGCTCTCCTCGGCATTGCCGCGCATGCGCGCCGTCGATCGCCGCGACATCAGAACACGTCGTAGGCTTCGCGCTGCTCCTCGTCCTGCTGGTCGGGGCGCGCGGCGAGGCGGGCGACGTCCTCGGTCCGGAAGTATTCGACGATCGAATCGGGGTCGCCGGCCGGCGCGAGCAGGCCGCTGGCGCGGTCGACGCGTGCCGTGCTGATGCCCGGGGGCATGTCGAACGGTTGCTCCGGGATGTCGCGCAGGGCCTCGCGCATGAAGTCGATCCACGCCGGCAGCGCCGCCTTCGCGCCGTACTCGCCGCGCCCGAGCGTGCTGAAGTCGTCGAAACCGACCCAGGCGGTCGCGACCATGCGCGCGTTGAAGCCCGAGAACCACGTATCGCGGTGCTCGTTGGTCGTGCCGGTCTTGCCGGCGAGGTCGTTGCGCTTGAGCACGAGCGCCGCGGTGCCGGTACCGCGGCGGATCACGTCACGCATCAACGAGGTCACGAGGTAGGCGTTGCGCGCATCGATCACGCGCGGGGCGAGCCTCGGCGACGCCGTCCCGGCCGCCGGAGCGGCGGCCTGTGCGCTCGCGATCAGCGAAACCCCGCTGTCGGTGCGGGCCGGCGCAGCGATGCGTCCGGAGCCGTCCTCGAGCAGGCGTTGCGGGCATTCGCGGCATGCGCGCACCGGATCGGCACTGTAGACGCGCTTGCCGTCGCGATCATCGATCTCGCGGATGAAGTACGGATCGACGAGGAAGCCGCCGTTCGCGAACACGGCGTAACCGCGCGCCATGGTCAAGGGCGCAGCGGCCGCGGTGCCGAGGGCCATCGAGAGATTCTCCGGCACCTGCTGGGGCGTGAAGCCGAAGCGGGTGACGTACTCGTGCACGTAGCGCACGCCGAGCGCATCGAGCAGGCGCACCGAGACGAGGTTGCGCGAACGCACCAGCGCTTCGCGCAGGCGCGTCGGGCCGTCGAACTTGTCGTCTTCGTTCGACGGAGTCCACAGGCCGTTCGGGCGCGACGGATCGGGGAACACCAGCGGCGCGTCGTTGATCACCGAAGCCGGCGTGAAGCCGTGCTCGAACGCCGCCGAGTAGAGGAACGGCTTGAAGCTCGAGCCCGGGTTGCGATTCGACTGGGTGGCGCGATTGAACTTGCTGCGTCCGAAGTTGAAGCCGCCGATCATCGAGATGATCGCGCCGTCGTCCGGGTCGAGCGCGACCAGGGCGCCCTGCGCGGCCGGAATCTGCGCGAGCTTCCACTTGTCCTCGGCATCGCGCGCGACGCGCACGATGTCGCCGGCCTTGACGACTTCGTCGACGCGCTTCGGTGCCGGCCCGCGCCGGCTGTCGTCGAGGTAGGCGCGTGCCCAGGCGACCGATTCGAGCGTGAGTTCGACGCTCTGCCCGTCGCCGAGCTGGACGACCGCCCTGCCCGCGTCGGCCTCGGCGACCAGGCCTGGCGCGAGCCCGGCGACGTTGCGGTATGCATCGAGGTGGCCGACGAGATCGGCCGGCTGCGCGTCGGCGGCCAGTTCGACGTGCGCTTCGGCGCCGCGGTAGCCGTGGCGTGAATCGTAATCGACGAGGGCGTCGCGCAAGGCCTTGTTCGCCGCTTCCTGCGCACGCGAGTCGATCGTCGTGCGGATCACGTAGCCGTCGTTGAGGGCCTCGTTGCCGAGCCTTTCGATCGCCTGCTGGCGCACCATCTCGGCCAGCCAGGACGCTTCGATCTCGATCGGGGGTTCGTGGGCGAAGGCCTGGTCCGGCTCGGCATTGGCGCGGTCGAACGCGGCCTGGTCGATGTAGCCGAGCTCGAGCATGCGACCGAGCACGTAGGCGCGTCGCTGCAGCGCGCGCGGCGGGTTGTTGAGTGGGTTGCCGGTCGAGGGAAACTTCGGGATCGAGGCCAGCATCGCGCACTCGGCCAGGCTCAGCTGATCGAGCGTCTTGCCGTAGTAGAACTCGGCCGCGGCGGCCACGCCGTAGGCGCGGTTGCCGAAGAAGCTCTTGTTGAGATACAGCTCGAGGATCTCGTCCTTGCTCAGCGCATTCTCGATGCGGAACGCGAGGAACATCTCCTGCAGCTTGCGCGTGTAGGTGACCTCGGGGCTCAGGAAGAACTGGCGGGCAACCTGCTGGGTGATCGTGCTGCCGCCGGCGACGTGCTTGCTGCCGGTCGTCGCGACCAGCCAGACCGCGCGCACGATGCCGCCGATGTCGATGCCGCGATGGGTGTAGAAATCCGCGTCCTCGGCCGAGATGACGGCCTGGCGCAACGGGTCGGGAATGTCCGCGCTGCGGATCGGGATGCGCCGCGTCTCGCCGAACGTGGCCATCAGCTTGCCGTCCGCCGACAGCACCTTGAGCGGCACCTGCAGGCGCACGTCCTTGAGCGTCTCGACCGACGGCAGGCGCGGTGCGATCAGCCAGTAGGCGATGCCGATGCCCGCGACGCCGAGGATGATGCCCGCGAGCGCCAGGTACAGCGCGTAGCGGGCCAGGCGGAAAAAGATTCTCATGCCTCGGACGGGACTTGTGATGACAGTCAAGGTTGGCGACGCAAGCTGCGGAGTATAGAACCAATGCGGTCGCCGGCAGCGGGCGGGATCGGGCGTCGGCAGGGCATGACCGGGGCGAAAAGGGCGCTTTTCGAGACGAGGTCGACGGTTCTGGCGACCGCTGTTGCCAATTGGTTAAAGTTTCGATTTAATGTGAAAGCGCATCTTTCGCTCGTAAGAGCGCGTGGGAAGGGGAAAAAGTGTGGGACTCTTCACTCCTAAGGCACCGATCCTGATCGGCGTCGACATCAGTTCAACGGCGGTAAAGCTGTTGCAGCTGAGTCAGACGGGCGGTCGTTATCGCGTCGAACACTACGCCGTCGAGCCCTTGCCGCCGAACGCCGTCGTCGAGAAGAACATCGTCGAGGTCGAGGCCGTCGGCGAGGCGATCCGGCGTGCCCTTGCGCGCTCCGGCGCGAAGACCAAGTTCGCCGCCGCCGCCGTGGCCGGCTCCGCGGTCATCACCAAGATCGTGCCGATGCCCGCCGACCTGTCCGAGGAGGACATGGAGGCGCAGATCCAGATCGAGGCGAACCAGTACATCCCGTACCCGATCGAGGAGGTCAGCCTCGACTTCGAGGTGCTCGGTCCGGTCAAGGACAACCCGGACATGGTCAACGTCCTGCTCGCCGCCTCGCGCACCGAGAACGTCGACTTGCGCGTCGCCGCGCTCGACCTCGGCGGCCTCGGCGCGAAGACGATGGACGTCGAGGCCTTCGCGATGGAGAACGCGTTCCGCCTGATCGCCGACCAGCTGTCCGTGCCGAAGGACGCGGTCGTCGCGGTCGTCGATGTCGGCGCGACCATGACGACGCTGATCGTGCTGCGCAACCAGCGCACGATCTATTCGCGCGAACAGGTGTTCGGCGGCAAGCAGCTGACCGACGAGGTCATGCGCCGCTACGGCCTCAGCTACGAGGAGGCGGGCCTGGCCAAGCGTCAGGGTGGCCTGCCCGAGTCCTACGAGATCGAGGTGCTCGAGCCGTTCAAGGAGGCGATGGTCCAGCAGATCTCGCGGCTCCTGCAGTTCTTCTTCGCGGGCAGCGAGTACAGCCGCGTCGACCAGATCGTGCTTGCCGGAGGATGCGCCTCGATCCCGGGCGTCGCCGACATGGTCGAGGAGCAACTCGGCGTGCCGTGCGCGGTGGCGAATCCGCTCGCCAACATGTCGCTGTCGTCGCGCGTCCAGGCGCAGACCCTCGCCCAGGACGCGCCGGCCCTGATGATCGCGTGTGGCTTGGCCCTTAGGAGCTTCGACTGATGGCCAGAATAAACCTGTTGCCGTGGCGAGCCGAACGTCGCAAGCAGCGCGAGCGCGAGTTCTACATGATGCTCGGCGCATCCGCGCTGGCGGCCGTGCTCGTGTTCCTCGGCGCGAGCTACTGGATGGGCCAGCGCATCGATGACCAGACGGCGCGCAACACCTATCTGGACAAGCAGATCAAGGAACTCGATGTGAAGATCGAGAAGATCAAGGATCTCGAGAAGACGCGTTCGCAACTGCTCGCGCGCAAGCAGATCATCGAGGATCTGCAGGCGAACCGCTCGCAGATGGTCCACCTGTTCGACCAGCTCGCCAAGACCATACCGAACGGCACGCGCCTGACCTCGCTCAAGCAGGCCAACGACGTGCTCACGCTCGAGGGCCTGGCCGAATCGAGCACGCGCGTGGCGACCTACATGCGCAACATGGAGAATTCGCCGCAGATGGGTCGTTCCGACCTGGCCAAGATCGAAAGCCAGGAAGGCAAGCCCGGCATCGACAAGAAGATGCCGTACGTGTTCTCGCTGTCGCTGCGACTGAAGAAGCCCGAGGACGCCCAGAACGCCAATGAACTGCCCGTGCCGAAGGCACCGGGCGCCGAGACGGCGGCGGCAGCGAAGCCGGTCGACCTCGAGGCCAAGCTCAACGATGCCGCGACCCAGCTGATGGCCAAGCCCGCTCCGGCTGCGGCCGCACCGGCACCGGCCAAGGCCGAGGAGAAGAAGCCATGAGTTTCTTCGACGACCTGCGCAACCTCGACCGCAACAACGTCGGCGGCTGGCCGAAGTCGATCAAGGTCTTCTTCGCGGTGCTGATCATTGCGCTGATCCTCATCCTCGGCTGGTGGTTCAAGATCAGCGAGCAGCAGGACGAGCTCAAGCGCGTCCAGGCCAAGGAAACCACGCTGAAGGCCGACTTCTCGAAGAAGCAGGCCCAGGTGGTCAACCTCGAGGCCTACGAGAAGCAGCTCGAGGACATGAAGGAAGAGCTGCGCCAGCTGATCGGACAGCTGCCCGGCAAGACCGAGATGCCGAAGCTGATCCTCGCCATCTCGCAGGCCGCGCTCGCGGCCGGCATCACCAACGAACTGTTCCAGCCCGGTCCCGAGGTCATGAAGGGCTTCTATGCCGAGAAGCCGATCCAGTTGCGCATGTCCGGCACCTACCACCAGTTCGGCGCGTTCATCAGCGCGGTCGCGTCGTTGCCGCGCGTCGTCATCCTGACCATGCACGACGTCGCCCTGAAGCCCTCGGGCGGCGCGGCTGCTCCGGCGGCCAAGGGCAAGGGCGTTGCCGCTCCGCCCGGCGGCACGCTGACCCTCGAAGGCACGGTCAAGACCTACCGTTACCTCGACGATGCGGAAATCGCCGCAGCCGAGGCGGCCGCCGCAGCGAAGGATCCGAAGAAGCCCGGCGCCAGGCCGGCGGCACCGAAGGGAGGCAAGTGACATGTCCCGAGCCGTCACGCGCATGTTCGCCAAGGCTTCGCTGGTCGCCGTGTTCCTCGCCGCGCTCGCCGGCTGCACGTCCGGCGTCGACGAGGTCGAGCAGTGGGTCCGTCAGGAGAAGGCCAAGAAGGGCCAGCCCCTGCAGCCCCCGCCTGTCATCAAGACGTTCGAGAGTTTCGAGTACACCTTGCGCGCACCCGAGGACCGCGATCCGTTCAACGTCCCGATGGACAAGGTCGAGGAAGAGGAAAAGACCGCAGGGCCGCGCCCGGACAAGAACCGCACGCCGGAGCCGCTCGAGGCGTTTCCGCTCGACGGCCTCAAGATGGTCGGCACGCTCGGCTCGCCTGCGGCGCCCGAGGGACTGCTGAAGGATCCCGAAGGCGTCATCCGGCGCGTCAAGCCGGGCGACTACGTGGGCCAGAACTACGGCCGCATCACCGCCATCAACGAGAGCCAGATCGAACTGGTCGAACTCGTCGCGAACGACACCGGCGGCTGGGCGGAGCGCCATGCCACGATTGCGTTGGCGGATGCCAACAAGAAATGACCGACCCGTTGGGGGTGACCTAGATGAGTACGACAGCTAACGACATCCACGGGCGCGTGCCTGGTGCAGTGCGCAGACGGTTCCGCTTCGCCGGCCTGCTCGCCCTGATCGGGTTCGCGGTCGCGGGCACTGCGCAGGCCGAAAACGTGCTCGAGGACATGAGCTACACGGCACAGCCGGGTGGCCGCGTCGAGATCACCCTGCGCTTCTCCGAAGCGGTCGGCGTGCCGCAGGCGTTCACGACCGAATCGCCGCCGCGCATCGCCCTCGATCTGGCGGATACGCGCAACGGCCTCAGCCAGCGGCGCATCGACATCGGCGCGGGCGCCACGTCGGGCGTTTCCGCGGTCGAGGCGGCCGGTCGCACGCGCGTCGTCGTCGACCTGTTCCGCCCGGCCGCCTACGAGACGCGCGTCGACGGCAAGCAGCTGATCGTGAGCGTCGCTTCGAGCATCAGCGGCTCCACGCCGGCGGCGACGTCTGCCGCCGCCGCCAACCCGACCAAGGCCGTGGCGAGCGCCGCGGTCGAGGTGACCAACGTCGACTTCCGGCGCGGCAAGGCCGGCGAAGGCCGCATCGTCGTGAGCTTCTCGGGTCCCGGCGCTGCCGCCGACCTCAAGCGCGAGGGCGACCGCGTCGTCCTCGACGTGCTCAACGTCAAGCTGCCGCCGAACCTGGCCCAGCGCCTCGACGTGCTCGATTTCGCCACCCCGGTCCAGTACGTCGACACGCGCACGCGCGGTGGTGGCGTGCGCCTCGACATCGCCGCGCAGCCGCCGTTCGAGCAGCTCGCCTACCAGACCGGCAACGAGTACGTCGTCGAGATCGCGCCGAAGCGCGAGGAAGACAAGAGCAAGGGCCGCAATGCCGAGCCCGTGTTCAACGGCAGCCGCGTGACCTTCAACTTCCAGGACATCCCGACGCGCTCCGTGCTGCAGCTGATCGCCGACGTGTCCGACCTCAACATCGTCGTCGCGGACAGCGTGCAGGGCAACGTCACCCTGCGCCTGATCAACGTGCCGTGGGACCAGGCCCTGCACATCGTGCTGCAGGCCAAGGGCCTCGACCAGCGCAAGCAGGGCAACGTGATCTGGGTCGCGCCGCAGAAGGAGATCGCCGACCGCGAACAGGCGCTCGCCGATGCGCGCCTGCAGATGGAGGACAAGGTCGAACTCGTCTCCGACTACATCCCGATCAGCTACGGCAACGCGCGCGACATCGCGGCCCTGCTCACCCAGGAATCGAAGGGCAACCAGCAGGCCGGTGCCCAGGGCGGGCAGAACCAGCAGCGCGGCTTCCTCTCTCAGCGCGGCACGGTCAGCTACGACGACCGCACGAACACGCTGCTGGTCAGCGACACGCCGCAGAAGGTGCTCGAGATCCGCCAGCTCATCGCCGTGCTCGACCGCCCGGTGCAGCAGGTCCTGATCGAGTCGCGCATCGTCATCGCGACCGACACGTTCGCGCGCGAGCTCGGGGTCAAGTTCGGCATCAGCGGCGGCTACGAGGACAACCACGGCAACGTCGTGTCGACCTCGGGTTCCTCGACCGCGACCGATCGCATGACCAACCTCGCCCTGCGCAACCGCTTCGCCGGCGGCAGCGGCCTGCCGGTGGTCAATCCGTCGAACACGATCGGCAGCGGCGTACTCGTGCCGGGTGCACTCAACGACCGCCTCAACGTCAACCTGCCTGCGGCGAACCCGGCCGGCAGCTTCGGCCTCGCCATCCTCGGCGCGGACTACCTGCTCGACCTCGAACTGTCGGCGGCGCAGACCGAAGGCCGTGGCGAGGTCGTCTCGAGCCCGCGCGTGGTCACCGCCAACCAGAAGGAAGCGGTCATCAAGCAGGGCCAGGAGGTCGGCTACGTGACGTTCCAGAACTCGGGCGGTGGCGCCGGCAACGGCACCGCGACCGTGCAGTTCAAGGAAGCCGTGCTCGAGCTCAAGGTCACGCCGACGATCACCGCCGACGACCGCGTCGTGCTGAACCTCGCGGTCAAGAAGGACGCGATCGCCGGCTTCATCGACAACCCGGGTGGTGGCCAGGTGCCGCAGCTCGACAAGCGCGAGATCAACACCTCGGTGCTCGTCGACAACGGCCAGACGGTCGTGCTCGGCGGCGTCTACGAAGTCGAGAAGCGCGACGACCTGACCAAGGTGCCGTTCCTCGGCGACGTGCCGATCCTCGGCAACCTGTTCAAGAAGACCGGGCGCACCGACACGAAGGCCGAACTGTTGATCTTCGTCACGCCGCGCATCCTCAGCGAAAGCCTTAAATAAGACGTCCAGGGGCAGGCGGCGCCCGCGGCAGGGCGCCACCTTCGAGACGATCGTGCAGACACCCCATTGCGAGCCTGGAGAACCCTCATGAGATTTCCCTTGAAGACCCTCGGACTGCTGCTCGCCAGCCTGGTCCTCGCGAGCTGCGGGGGCGGTGGCGGCGATGGTGGTGGTGCCACGTCGCCGGCGGCGAACGGCACGATCACGCTGACCGCGACGCGCACGACCCTGCCGCTCAATCCGAACAACGTGCTGCCGTATCCCGGTTCGCCGTTCCTTTCGGAAGTGCAGTTCACCTACCGCAATGCAGCCGGTGCGATCACCGCGCTGACGGCGGACGCGACGTTCACGACGAGCTCGCCGAGCACGGTCAGCCTGTCGCCGCCGGACGATCCGTCGACCGCCAACATCAACGAGATGGCCACGCGCGTCGTGACCTTCCCGGCGACGACCAACAACGGCTCGTACGTGTTCTTCGCGAACTCCTACGACGTCGCCGGAACGGCGACGATCACGGCCTCGGCGACCGACCCGAGCACGGGCCGCACCGTCACCAAGACGCTCGTCATCACCGTGCAGGGCACCACGCCGCTGCCGGCCAGCGTGCTGCTGACGCCCTCGCCGTCGAACATCTACGTGCAGGGTGCGGGCGGAGCGACGAGCTCGATGATCAGTGCGCAGGTCCGCGACGGCGCGAACCAGCCGGTGCCCGACCCGGGCAGCGCCGACAACGTGCGCTACGAGATTGTCGGTGACGCCGGTGGCGCGATCCTGTCCGGGCCGTCGGGCACCGGGGCCACGGTCACGGCGCGCACCGTCGCCGGCATCGCGGCCGTTTCGTTCCAGTCGGGCACGAGCCTGCCGCCGAACAATCCGGTGCAGATCCGCGCGACCGTCGATCGCTCGGACAACAACGTCTCGAACGGCATCAGCGATCCGATCAGCGCGACCACGAGCGTGGTCGTCTCCGACGGCAAGCTGTTCGGCCTCGTCATCACCTCGCCGAACCTCGACGCGATCCGCCAGAACCTCGTCTACGAAGGCGTCGACGCCGATGGCAACCCGATCGGGTCGCCGGACGGCACGTACAGCTTCACGATCAGCGCCGAAGCGACCGACCGCCAGGGTGCCCCGGTGATCCCGGGCACGAACATCCAGTTCGGCGTGGTCGACGCGCCGGTCAGCGGCTTCCCGGGCCTCGGTGGCGGCACGTTCCAGATCGCCGGTTCCGACGGCAATCCGGTGGAGGGCGGCACCGGCTTCACCGCGCCGACCGGCCAGTTCCAGACCGCCGGTGGCGGTGCAGGTCCGGGCGACACCGTGCTCGTGTTCGGCCAGCTCGTTCAGGGCAACTTCGATCTCGAGAACATCCGCATCGTGCAGTCGGTGAACAGCCAGACCAGCCTCACGGTCACGAACCCGTTCAACCGCAACGACACGACCGGCACCTCGGTCAACTACGGCAACGTGCTGCCGTACGTGATCGGTCGCGCGACCGAAGCGAACATCACGGCGTCGGCCCTGACCAACGACATCGGCGTGGCCAGCACGCGCCTCAACTACCCGGTATCCCGCCTCGGCAAGTCGGCGATCGTCTGGGCCCAGGGCAATGCGGCGACCTCGCCGACGGTACGCACGGTCGGCGACATCCAGCCGATGCGCCTGCCCGGCATCGCGCCCGCCGTGCTTTCGATCAGCCCGACGCCGATCGCAGGCAACACGACGACCCAGGTTACGGCCTGCCTCGTCGACGCGTACAACTCGCCGATCCTCGGTGCCTACATCGGCTTCAGCTTCAGCGGCCTCGGCGTCGGCACCGGTCGCATCGACGGCGTGGCGGGCTCGGGTTACCTGGCCAATCCGACCGGCCTCGACGGCTGCACGACCGGCACGGTCGTGACCACGGGCATCTCGTCGAGCGATGCGGACGCGCAGGTCGTGTTCACGGCCGGTGGCGAGCCGGTCGAAGTGCCGATCGAAGTCAGCACGAGCCTGCTGCTGCAGGCGTTCCCGTCGGCGATCTCGGACGGCAGCGGCACGGTCACGCTGCTGCTCACGGACGGTTCGGGCAATCCCGTGCCGAACGCGCAGATCGTCGGCACGTGCACGGGCGGCCCCGGCATCAACGGCATCATCGCGCCGACCGGATCCAATGGCCGCACGACGGCCGTGGTGACGTCCGGAACGCTCGCGCCGGTCTGTCCGGGCACCGCACCCGCGCAGGGAACCTGCACGTTCAGCACGGGCGTCCAGGGCGGCCCGACCGCGACGGTCACGGTCCTCGGCCCGGTGTACGGCAGCATCAACTTCAGTCCGGATCCGGGTCCGCCGCCGTCGAGCTGCACGAGCGGGCCGTAAGCACGTCGGCGCTCCGCGCCCGATGGACACGCGAAGGGCCGCGCAAGCGGCCCTTCGCTTTGGTGAGGATCGCGGGGCGACACATTGTTTGGCGATGCTGAAGCCGCGCATCGCGCTATCACGCGCGGCCGCGTGGTGGCACCATCGGCGCAGGCGCGCGGAGGGTCGCATGGAGCAGTCGCATCGCCGCCGGTTCGCAGCCGGCGAATTGATCTTCGCCGAGGGCGACGCCCCGACCACGGCCTTCCTCGTCGAGTCGGGGCAGGTCGTCGTCAGCACCGAACAGCATGGCGAGGCGCGCATCCTCGGCGAGCTCGGGCCGGGCGCCCTGGTCGGCGAGATGGCCGTCCTCGACGATGCGCCGCGATCGGCGACGGCGCGCGCGCGCAGCGACTGCGTGCTCGTCGTGGTCGATCGCAGCCAGTTCGCCGAGCGTCTCGCCGCCGCCGATCCAGTCGTGCGGGCCCTGCTGCTGGGCCAGCTCTCCCGGTATCGCTCCGCATTGGCCACGCTGACCGGCGACGAGCCGACGGCCGCTGGCCCGGCGGTCGGTGACGCCGCCGCGTTCGACAAGATCCGCCTCGAGAGCGAGCTGCGCAACGCGCTCGCCAACGGCGAGCTCGATGTGCGCCTGCAGCCGATCCGGCACATCGCGAGTGACACGATCGCCGGCTACGAAGCGCTGATCCGCTGGCAGCATCCGCAGCGCGGCCAGGTATCGCCGAACGAGTTCATCCGACTCGCCGAGGAGACGTCGCTGATCGTGCCGGTCGGCGAGTACGTGCTCGGCCGCGTCTGCGACATGCTGGCGGAACTGCGCCGGCGCGGGCGCTCGCCGCTGCCGTTCATTGCCCTGAACGTCTCGGCGCGCCAGATCGAGGACCCGCGCCTCGTCGACCGCATGCTCGAGCAGCTCGCCGCGCGCGACCTGCCGCCCGATCGCCTCGAGGTCGAGATCACCGAAAGCCTGGTCCTCGACAGCCCCGAGATCGCGGCCCTGATCGAACGCTGCCACGCGGCCGGCATGGAGGTCGCGCTCGACGATTTCGGTACCGGCTACTCGAACCTCGGTCCGCTGCTCTCGCTCGACTTCGATCGCATCAAGCTCGACCAGAGTTTCGTGCGTGCGCTCGACCGGCCGCGCGGCGTCGCCCTGGTCAAGGCGGTGCTGGCGATGGCCGAGGCACTCGGCTGCGAGATGATCGCCGAAGGCGTCGAGACCGAGGAGCAGTTGCACGCACTCGGCGAGATGGGCTGCGGCTATGCCCAGGGCTGGCTGATCGGCAGGCCGGTGCCGCTGCACGAGGTCGTCGACGGCTGAGCCGCCACCCCTGCCGTTGGTTGGGGAAACCTCGCGCGATGAATCGTGGTCCGAGTCGGCGGCGTGCCGCCATGACATCATTGGACCCCCCCGCGGATCTCCCGAGCACCATGCACACTTCCGAACCCGCTGCGGGCGCGCCCCGCGCCGCATTCGTCGCGCTGCGCGAGGACCTCTCGCGCTGCATCATCGGTCAGCAACGGCTGGTCGAGCGCCTGCTGGTGGCCCTCCTCGCCGATGGCCACCTGCTCGTCGAGGGAGCGCCCGGCCTGGCCAAGACCACGGCGATCAAGGAGCTCGCCGCGCGCATCGAGGCGGACTTCCACCGCGTGCAGTTCACGCCGGACCTGCTGCCGGCCGACCTGACCGGCACCGAGATCTACCGGCCGCAGACGGCGCAGTTCGAGTTCCAGCGCGGACCGCTGTTCCACAACCTCGTCCTCGCCGACGAGATCAACCGCGCGCCGGCGAAGGTGCAGTCGGCCCTGCTCGAGGCCATGGGCGAGCGCCAGATCACGGTCGGTCGCGCGACGTTCGCGCTGCCGCGCCTGTTCCTCGTCATGGCAACGCAGAACCCGATCGAGCAGGAAGGCACCTATCCCTTGCCGGAGGCCCAGCTCGACCGCTTCCTCCTGCACGTGCGCATCGACTATCCCGCCGCCGGCGCCGAGACCGAGATCCTGCGCCTTGCGCGCGCGCGCGCCCAGGGCGCCGCTGCGACGGCCGTCGCCGCCGCACGCCGGGTCAGCCAGGACCAGGTTTTCGCGGCGCGCCGAGAGGTGCTCGACCTGCACCTCGCGCCGGCACTCGAGACCTATCTGGTCCAGCTCGTGCTCGCGACGCGTTCGGCTGCCGACCATGGCGACGACCTTGCACGCTGGATCGCCTGGGGCGCGAGCCCGCGCGGAACGATCGCGCTCGACCGCTGCGCGCGCGCGCGCGTCTGGCTCGCCGGGCGCGATTTCGTCACGCCGGAAGACATCCACGCGATCGCCCCGGACGTGCTGCGCCACCGCCTGATGCCCAGCTACGAGGCCGAGGCCCGCGCCCTGGACAGCGACGCCATCGTCGCCCAGGTCCTGCAGTCGGTACAGCTGCCGTCCACCGCGGTGGACCAGGACCCCGCCCTGGCCGCCGCCGCGAACTGACTCAACCC
>JAFLDX010000080.1 GCA_017302215.1 Lysobacterales bacterium | reverse complement strand
CAAGGGCCGCGGCGACGGCCGCGACGAGTCGCGCGGTGGTGGCGGCGGTCGGGGTGGTGGCGGCGCCGGTGCCGGTCTGGGAGCGGGTGCCGGCATGGGGCTCGGGCTGGGTGTGGCGATCGACAAGGACGGAAACGGCGACACACCGGCCTCCGGCGTGTCTGGATGACGGGCTCAGGCGGCGGCTGGTTTGATGCACAATGTCTATTATGTAAAATACGATCATTGGCCGGAATCTGGCCGGCGAACTTCAGAGCCGGCTCCTGCCCGCACACCGAACGGTCCTGCCGGTCTCCAAGACCTGCTCGCTCGCACGCCGTCCCGTTGTGTGAGGCGCACGACCGAGCCTGCAATGCAACGTTGAGAAGGCCCGAGTCGCTACCCCTCGCGTTCGGCTGCGGCGAACTGCGAATGGCGACGTTGTCGCTCGGACTCTTCCAACTGCCCGCGCCGAATCTCCAGCGACGCCTGCTCACGCGTCGCCGCGGTCTTCGCTTCGAACTCGGCCAGCGCACGACGAGAACGCCACTCGTTGATGGCAGGAACGACCCGCAGCGCGACAAACAACACAACCGTCAGGCCCGTGATGGCTGCCGCGATCTGACTTTCCTTGCTTGCCATTTTCCGATCCCTGGAACGTTCTGCGCCGACATGCGCGCGCAAATGATGGTCGGATGGATCTATCCGACCGCGGAGCCGCCAAGGCGCCCCATGAACGGCCGGTAGTAGCGCAGCTCGGCAATCGAGTCGTGCACGTCGCTGAGGGCGGTATGCGCGGCTTCCTTGGTGAACCCGCGATGCACATCGGGGGCCCATCGCCGCGCGAGTTCCTTGATCGTCGACACGTCGAGATTGCGGTAGTGGAAGTACCTCTCGAGGCGCGGCATGAGCCTGTGCAGGAAGCGGCGGTCCTGGCAGATCGAATTGCCGCACATCGGTGACTTGCCCGGCGGTACCCAGCGCGTGAGGAATTCCACGGTCAGCGCCTCCGCTTCGGCGGCGCCGACCATGGAGTCGAGCACGCGCTGCCAGAGCCCCGACTTGCGGTGCTGGTTGCGATTCCAGTCGTCCATCGCGAGCAGACGCGCCTCGTCATGGCGGATCGCGAACTCGGGCCCTTCGGCGAGCACATTGAGCTCGCGGTCGGTGACGACGGTGGCCAGTTCGATGATCGAGTCGTTGTCGGTATCGAGTCCGGTCATCTCGAGATCGATCCAGATCAGGTGGTCCTCACTGACGAGCGGCGCGGGTGCTGCCGGCATGGGATTCTCCGTGGAAGGGCTCGGCGTGATTATTGCGGCCGCGCGACACAGCGCCAAGCGTTCGACACCGGGGCACGGTGTAGCATCGCCGGTGCCGCCCTACCCGACCCCGCTCGATGTCGCCGACGACGCTGTTCTGGCACGACTACGAAACGTCGGGGGCCGACCCTCGGCGTGATCGTCCGGTCCAGTTCGCCGGGCTGCGCACCGATCTCGAGCTCGAGCCGGTCGGCGAACCGGTCATGGTGTACTGCAAGCCGGCCATCGACTCGCTGCCGCATCCCGACGCCTGCCTGATCACCGGCATCACGCCGCAGCACGCCGAACGCGAAGGGCTGATCGAGTCCGAGTTCGCCGCAATCGTGCAGGAGGAACTCGGCGCGCCTGGCACCTGCGGCGTCGGCTACAACTCGCTGCGCTTCGACGACGAATTCAGCCGCAATCTGCTTTACCGGAACTTCCACGATCCGTACGAGCGCGAGTGGAAGGACGGCAATTCGCGCTGGGACATCATCGATCTCGTGCGCATGTGCTACGCCCTGCGACCCGACGGCATCGAGTGGCCGCTGCGCGACGACGCAACGCCGAGCTTCCGCCTCGAGGATCTCGCGCGCGCGAACGGACTGGACCATGCGCGCGCGCACGACGCCCTGGCCGACGTCGAGGCGACGATCGCCCTCGCCCGCCTCGTGCGCGCTCGCCAGCGTCGCCTGTTCGATTTCCACTTCGCCCTGCGCCGCAAGCAGCGCGCCTTCGAACTACTCGACGTGGCGCGCATGACGCCGGTCGTGCACGTCTCCTCGAGGTATCCGGCGAGTCGCGGTTGCCTCGCCGTCGTCGTGCCGTTGGCGATGCATCCGTCGCAGTCCAATGCGGTGATCGCGTACGACCTCGACGTCGATCCGGTACCGCTCATCGAACTCGATGACGAGGCGATCAGCGAACGCGTGTTCGCGCGACGAGAGGACCTGCCGGACGACGTCGAGCGCATCCCGCTCAAGCTCGTGCACGCGAATCGCTCTCCGGCGCTGGCGCCGCTGTCGGTGCTGAAGGGCGTGGATGCCGGTCGCATCGGACTCGATGTCGAACGCGCCCTCGCCCACCTCGAGCGCCTGCGCGGCGTCGACGGCCTCGCCAGCAAGCTGCAGCGCGTGTTCGCGGGCGAGCGCTCCACGGCTGCGCCCGGGGATCCCGAGATGGCGCTTTACGCGGGCTTCCTGCCGGACGCCGACCGCCGCCGCCTGCGCGAGGTGCGCATGGCGTCGCCGGCCGAACTCGCACAGGCTCCACCGTCGTTCACCGATCCGCGCTACCGCGAGTTGCTGTTCCGCTATCGCGCGCGCAACTGGCCGGATTCGCTCGATCCGGTCGAGGCGCGGCGCTGGGAGGCGTTCCGCCACGATCGCCTGACGCGCGAGACTGCGTTGACCACGCTGACGCTCGAGCGATATTTCGAGACAATCGCCGCACGGCGCGCCACGGCCGCGCCGGCGCAGAACGTGCTGCTCGATGCGCTCGAGGCGTGGGGACGGGAACTGGCCGCCGGCCTGGATGGGCGGGCATCGTGCTGATTCATTTCGTCCGGTCGCTCGGGCAATGCGAGGAGAACTGCACTACCGATGGCTTCCGCCTACTTCACGCCGGCGACGATGCGCTTCCTGCGCGATCTCGCGAACAACAACCATCGTGCATGGTTCGCTGCCAACAAGCCGCGTTACGAAGACGTGCTGCGCCAGCCGTTCCTGCGCCTCATCGCGGACCTGCAGGCGCCGCTCGCGAAGATCAGTCCGCACTACGTGGCCGATCCGCGCGCGCAGGGTGGTTCGCTGTTCCGCATCCATCGCGACACGCGTTTCGCCAACGACAAGACGCCGTACAAGACCTGGGCCGGCGCACGCCTTCGCCACCAGCGCGCGCGCGAGGTCGAGGCCCCATCGTTCTACCTGCATATCCAGCCGAAAGAGTGCTTCGTCGGCGGCGGGCTCTGGCATCCGCAGCCCGAGACCACGCGGCGCGTGCGTGATTTTCTCGCCGACAACCCGGCATCGTGGAAGAAGGCGACGCGATCGAGGGCATTCGCGTCGCATTTCACGCTCGGGGGCGATTCGCTGGTGCGCCCGCCGCGCGGCTACGATCCGGCCCACGAACTGATCGCGGACATCCAGCGCAAGGACTTCGCCGCCTGGGAGGTGTACGACGACGCCATCGCCACCTCGACCGAACTGCGCCCGTTCCTCGTCGAACGCCTCGGTCGCATCGCGCCGATGATCGACTACCTTTGCGCGAGCCTTGACCTCGAATTCTGAACCCGCCGAGCCCGCGCCGTTCCCGCAATGGCGCCTGTCCGGCTTCTACCTCGCCTACTACGCGGCGCTCGGCGCGTTCACGCCGTACTGGAGCCTGTTCCTCAAGGCGCGCGGCCACGACATCGCGGCCATCAGCGTCCTCATGAGCCTGTGGTACGCGACGCGCATCGTCGCCCCGAGCAGTTGGGGCTGGCTGGCCGCGCGCTCGGCGCGCCCGGTTCGCTGGCTGCGCATCGGTTGTGCCCTGACGCTGGCGAGCTTCGCGGTTTTCCTGATGCCGCTCGGATTCGCCGCCACGTTCATCGCGATGTGCGCGTTCTGCGCGTTCTACAACGCCGTCATGCCGCAGTTCGAAGCCTTGACGCTGTCGCACCTCGACGGCCGCACGGAGCGCTACGGGCGCATCCGCGTGTGGGGTTCGGTCGGGTTCATCGGCACGGTGGTCGCATTCGGCGTGCTGTTCGATCATGTTTCGATTCTCTGGCTTCCGGCCTTCATGCTGCCGCTGTTCGCCACCCTGCTCGCGGGCTCGATCGTCAACGACTATGCGCGTGCGCCGCTCGTCGCGCCCGACGAGGACAGTGAAGGGTTCACCGCGCGCCTGCGTCGACCCGAGGTCGTCGCGTTCTTCGTCGTCGCCCTGCTCGTGCAGCTGTCGTTCGGACCGCACTACACGTTCTTCTCGATCTATCTCGAGGAACTGGGTTACAGCGCGTCGGCACTCGGCATCTACTGGGGCGTCGCCGTGGGTGTCGAGATCCTGATGTTCTTCGCCTCCGCGCGCCTGTTGCGGCACTGGAGCGCCGCCGGGCTGCTGATGGCCTCCCTGCTGGCCGCCGTCGTGCGCTGGACGATCACCGCGCTGTGGCCGCGCGAGATCATGCTCATGGGATTCGCGCAGGCGCTGCATGCGCTCTGCTTCGCAGCGTTCTTCGCCGCATCGATGCAGTACATGGCGCGTTTCTTCCCCGGGCGCATGAATGGACACGGCCAGGGGATCTTCTACGGTTTCTCTTCCGGCGTCGGTGGCGTGCTCGGCGCCCTGCTCTCGGGGCTCGTCTGGCAGCACGGGGGCGGACGCCTCGCGTTCCTGCTCGCTGCGGCCGTCGCCGCCATGGCCGCCGTGATCGCGTGGACATGGCTGCGGCCGCGACGCGGCGGATGAGCGCGCCTCAGGCGTCCTCGAAAGCGAACGCAAGCACGTCGCGGATGTCGTCGGTCCCGACCAGGCACATCAACAGGCGTTCGATGCCGAGCGCGACACCGGCGCAGGCCGGCAGGCCGTCGCCCAGGGCGCACAGGAAGGCCTCGTCGATTGGAGGCTCGACCTGCCCGCGCGTGCGGCGGCGCACAAGATCCCGCTCGAAGCGTTCGCGCTGTTCCGCTGCATCGGTCAACTCGTGATAGCCGTTGGCCAGTTCGTGCGGACCGAGGTAAAGCTCGAAGCGCTCGGCGACATCCGGCTCCCCGGTGCGGATGCGTGCCAGGGCGCACTGCGACGCTGGCCAGTCGCGGATGACGGTGATGCGGTCACGCGGGAATGACGGCTGCAGTCGATGCGTGATCAGCAGGTCCAGCCAGTCGTCGCGCTCGAGCCCCTTTGGGTCGAGCACGTGGCCGTCGAGCGGCGCACGCAACGACTCGATCGGAGCACGCAGCGGATCGATGGAAAGATTCTTCTTGAATAATTCCTCATAGGTTACTGATAAGAATGAATATTCAGTTTCCACCAACCGCCCGGCCGCGCGCACGACATCGACCGTTTCGTCGATCAGCTGCTGATGGTCCCAGCCGACCCGGTACCACTCGAGCATCGTGAACTCGGGATTGTGGCGCCGCCCGGCCTCGCCATTGCGGAAGACGCGCCCCAGTTCGTAGCAGTCGCCGATCCCGGCCGCGAGCAGGCGCTTGAGCGCGTGTTCGGGTGACGTCCGCAGCCAGCGCTCGGGACGCCCTGCGTCACCGCGTCCCTTGAACAGGCAGCGAAAACTCTCGATGTTCGGTTCGGTGTTGCCGGCACGCGACAACATCGGCGTCTCGACTTCGAGCGCGCCGCTGCGCGCGAAGTGATCGCGCAGAACGGCGTAGAGCGCAGCGCGCAGGCGCAAGGCGGCAGCGATCCTTCCGGACGCGGTCATGCCGGCTGTCCCGCGAGCCGCAAATTCATAGATATCATGAATCGATGGTATTAAATCAATCGATTTTTTCTTTCGCTTTCGCTTGGTAGGATACGTCCGTTGCTGCATTGCACCACCCTTTCCCACCACCCCGGAGCATTTCATGTCCCTGATCAACACCGTCATTCCGTCGTTCAAGGCGCACGCCTTCCACAACGGCAAGTTCATCGATGTGACCGATGCGAGCCTCAAGGGCAAGTGGTCGGTCGTCATCTTCATGCCGGCCGCGTTCACCTTCAACTGCCCGACCGAAGTCGAGGATGCCGCGACGCACTACGCCGAGTTCCAGAAAGCCGGTGCCGAGGTCTACATCGTCACGACCGACACCCAGTTCTCGCACAAGGTCTGGCACGAGACCTCGCCGGCCGTCGGCAAGGCGAAGTTCCCGCTGGTCGGTGATCCGACCCATACCCTGACCCGCGCGTTCGGCGTGCACATCGACGAGGAAGGTTTGGCCCTGCGCGGCACCTTCATCATCAACCCGGAAGGCGTGATCAAGACCCTCGAGATCCACGACAACGCGATCGCGCGCGACATTGCCGAGACCCTGCGCAAGCTTAAGGCCGCGCAGTACGTCGCGGCCAATCCAGGCGAGGTCTGTCCGGCCAAGTGGAAGGACGGCGATCGTACGCTGAAGCCGTCGCTGAGCCTCGTCGGCAAGATCTGATCCACGCGTTCGCAGTTCCTGCCCTCCCCAGCCAGCCGTCGCCAGCCACGGGGACATTCTGCAACCGGCAACGGCCCTGCGCCGGCCGGCTGCGGCGCCATCCTGCTTCCCTGCCGCGGGATGGCGTTCCTCTTCGAAGGTGGATTGCCATGCTCGACCCTGACATCAAGGCGCAACTCGAAGCGTATCTCGAGCGCGTGACGCGGCCGATCGAACTGGTCGCGACGCTGGACGACTCCGATGCCGCCCGCGAAATGCGCGATCTCCTCGTCGAGATCGCATCGCTGTCAAACAGCATCACGGTGGTCGAGCGCGCGGATCCGGGCGTGCGCGCACCGTCGTTCGCGATCACGCCTGGCGATGGCAGCGTGCACTTGCGCTTCGCCGGCGTCCCGATGGGCCATGAGTTCACCTCGCTCGTTCTGGCCCTGCTCCAGGTCGGTGGACACCCCTCCAAGGAGGAAGCCGACCTGCTCGACCAGGTGCGCAGCCTCGACGGTGATTACCGTTTCGAGAGTTTCTATTCGTTGTCCTGCCAGAACTGTCCGGACGTCGTGCAGGCGCTGAACCTGATGGCCGTGCTGAACCCGCGCATCCATCACGTCGCCATCGACGGTGCGCTGTTCCAGGACGAGGTCGAGCAGCGCCAGATCCTTTCCGTCCCGGCCGTGTTCCTCAACGGCCAGCCGTTCGGACAGGGACGCATGGATCTGGCCGGAATCGTCGCGAAACTCGACACCGGCGCAGCGAAGCGAACGGCGGAGAAGATCGCGGCCAAGCCGCCGTTCGACGTTCTCGTCGTCGGCGGCGGTCCGGCCGGCGCGGCCGCCGCCATCTATGCGGCGCGCAAGGGCATTGTCACCGGCGTCGTCGCCGAACGCTTCGGCGGCCAGGTGCTCGACACGATGGGCATCGAGAACTTCATCTCGGTGCAGGAAACCGAAGGCCCGAAGCTCGCCGCGCAACTCGAACAGCATGTGCGCCAGTACGACGTCGACATCATGAACCTGCAGCGCGCGCAGAAGCTCGTCGCCGGAGACCTCATCGAGGTGCAGCTCGAGAGCGGTGCCACGCTGCGGGCGAAGACGGTGGTGCTCTCGACCGGTGCACGCTGGCGTCAGATGAACGTTCCGGGCGAGGACGAGTACCGCAACAAGGGCGTAGCCTATTGCCCGCATTGCGATGGCCCGCTGTTCAAGGGCAAGCGCGTCGCCGTGATCGGCGGTGGCAACTCGGGCGTCGAAGCCGCGATCGATCTTGCCGGCATCGTCAGCCACGTCACCCTGATCGAGTTCGACCACCAGTTGCGCGCCGACGAAGTGCTGCAACGCAAGTTGCGCAGCCTGCCGAACGTCAAGGTGATCCTTTCCGCGCAGACGACTGAAGTCACCGGCGACGGCCAGCGCGTGACCGGCCTGGCCTACAAGGATCGCCAGGGCGGCGAGTTCCATGCGATCGAACTCGAGGGCATCTTCGTGCAGATCGGCCTGCTGCCGAACACGGAATGGCTCAAAGGCGCGGTCAAGATGTCGGCCCGCGGCGAAATCGAAGTCGACGCGCGCGGCGAAACCTCGCTGCCCGGCGTGTTCGCGGCCGGTGACTGCACCACGGTGCCGTACAAGCAGATCGTCATCGCCATGGGCGAGGGGTCTAAAGCCGCACTGAGCGCCTTCGATCACCTGATCCGCAGCTCGGTGGCAAGGGCCGCGTAAGGAACGCTCCGGACCGGAACCTCCCTCCCCTGGTCCGGGACGTGCGTGGGTGGCGCGCCAGTGCGGTTGCTGGCGCGCCACCTTCGCTTGTCGCTCGGCACCGCGTCGACGCAGTGCGATGCGCGCCCCGCCGCTCGAGCACCATCGCTGCCGTTGGCACGCCGTGCTGACGCCTCAAGCGGCGCCGAGCGCCGCAAGAAGGGCCTGCATGCGGGCCTCATCCCAGACCTCGACGCCGAGTTCCTTCGCCTTGGCCAGTTTCGAGCCGGCGTCCTCGCCGGCGACGACGAAGCTCGTCTTCTTCGATACGCTGCCGGCGACCTTGGCGCCGAGCTTCTCGAGACGATCCTTGGCCTCGTCACGCGTCATCGATGACAGCGTTCCGGTGAGGACGACGGTCTGGCCTTCGAGCGGCAATTCATCGACGGTGTCGTCGCCTGGCGTGGCCAGCGCGTCTCGCAGCATCGCGGTCGCGGCGAGCGCGCGCCTCAGCAGGTCGTGGTGCGCGGGCTCGGCGCGCCATCCGAGGAAGGCCGCGACGGTGACGTCGGGTATCCCGAGCGCGGCGAGCGCCTCGGCATCGAGCGTCAGTGCGGCCGATGCGCCGTCGGCGCCGGCAACAAGCTGGGCAGCGCGCTTTTCCGTCAGTCTGGGAATGCCGAGGGCAACCAGCACGGCCGCCGAGTCGAGCCGTGCCCGCAGTTTGGGCGAAGGTGCACGCGTGTCGACGATGCGCACGCCGCGCGCCAGAAGCGCATCGATGACGGCCTGGTTGCCTTCCTGTTCGAGGAAATGGCCGATCGCGCGCGCCACTTCCGCGCCGATGTCAGGCACGACGGTCAGCACCGGCCACGGCAGGTGGCGGATACGCTCGAGGCTGCCGAACCACGTTGCCAGCGCCTTGGACGTGCTCTCGCCGACATGTTCGATGCCGAGCGCGTAGAGGAATCGTTCGAGCGTGGTCTCGCGGCTGTGGTCGATCGCCTCGACGAGGTTGTCGGCCCATTTCGTCGCCACCTTGCCGGCCTTGACCGTTTCCGGCGTGGTGCCGTCACGCTCGTCCGCGCGCCTTCGCATCTCGACGAAATCGTCCACCGAAAGCGCATACAGGTCGGCCGGCGACTTCACGAAGCCGAGCGCGACCAGATCCTCGATCAGGCGCTCTCCGAGACCCTCGATGTCCATCGCGCGGCGCGCGGCGAAATGGAAGATCGACTGCACGCGCTGGGCCGGGCAGACCAGTTCGCCCGAGCAACGCGCGACGACCTCGCCATCCTCGCGCACGATTTCCGAAGCGCAGATCGGACAGTGCGTCGGCATGCGCCAGGGCTGCGTGCCGACAGGACGCGACTCGGTCACCACGCGCACGACTTCGGGAATCACGTCGCCGGCGCGACGCACGATGACGGTGTCGCCCACACGCACGTCGAGGCGCGTGACCTGGTCGGCGTTGTGCAGGGTCGCGTTGGTCACGGTGACCCCGCCGACATGCACCGGGGCGAGCACCGCCGCCGGCGTGGCCGCGCCGGTGCGGCCGATGTTGACGACGATCGCCTCGACCGTGGTCTGCTGCTCCTGCGCGGGGAACTTGTGCGCGATCGCCCAGCGCGGCGTGCGTCCGACGAAGCCGAGTTCGCGCTGGCCGGCGAGGTCGTCGAGCTTGTAGACGACGCCGTCGATGTCGAACGGCAGCGTGTCGCGCGCGGCGCCTATCCGCGCGTAGTAGTCGAGGCAGCCGCGCGCGCCGCGTGTGGTGCCCGAAAGGTCGGTCACCGGGAAACCCCACGCGCGCAGTTGTCGCATGACCTCGGAATGCCGCGCCGGCAGCTCGGCGCCCTCGACCACGCCGACCGCATACGCGTAGAACGCGAGCGGCCGCGCCGCGGTGACGCGCGGATCGAGCTGGCGCAGTGAACCGGCGGCGCCGTTGCGGGGATTCGCGAGCACCTTGCCGCCTTCGGCGCGCGCACGCGTGTTCCACGCTTCGAATGCCGCACGCGGCATGTAGATTTCGCCGCGCACCTCGAGCACGTGCGGCCAGCCGTCACCACGCAGGCGCAACGGCACCGTCTTCACCGTGCGCAGGTTGGCGGTCACATCTTCGCCGGTCTCGCCATCGCCGCGCGTCGCGCCCTGCACGAACACGCCGGCTTCGTAGCGCAGGCTGATCGCGAGCCCGTCGAACTTCGGCTCGACCGCGAACTGCGGATCGGCGAGATCGAGCTGCTGTTCGATGCGACGCACGAAGTCGGTGACTTCCTCGTCGCTGAAGGCGTTCGCCAACGACAGCATGCGGATGGCGTGACGCACCTCGCCGAATTCGCGCGACGGCGCCGCACCGATCCGCGCGGTCGGTGAAGCCGGGTCGGCAAGCTCGGGATGGGCGGCTTCGAGCGCCTCGAGCTCGCGCATCAGGCGGTCGTACTCCGCATCGGCGATCGCCGGCTCGTCGAGCACGTGGTATCGGTGATTGGCGTCGTCGACGAGCGCACGCAGTTCGGCGGCGCGGATGGCCGGGTTGGCCGTTGGCTGCTTGGCGCTCATGCGACGAGTGTAGCGGCTTGCCGGCCGCGGTCGCCCGGTGCAGGATGCCGCCATCATCGTTCACGGGCGCGCGAGGGAATCACCATGGCGAAGAAGGGCTGGGCGACGTTTCCGCATGCGGGCAAGGCCTACGACTTCAGCGGCGACAAGCTGGCCAAGGCGTGGGCGAAGCTGCACGCGGGTGACCAGGAGCCGTTCCCCGACGAGGCCACGGTCGCCGCCTGGCTGAAGGCGCACCCCAAGGCCGGCAAGGAGGCGGGCAGGCTGGCCGGCGGATTGCAGGACGCCTGGCGCGCGTTCCACCGCGGCGACTTCGAGCAGGCCTACGACACCGGCGTGGGCCTTGGCCCGCTCGGCCACTCGGTCGCGATCAAGGCCGGCGGCATCCACGGCAGCCATCTTCTCGACGACGAGGCAGCGAAGACGAAGCGCTACGAGGACCTCGTGCGGCTCGCCGACGAGGCCGTCATCGCCCTGCCCGGCCTCGCCAACAGCCACTATCGTCGTGCGTTCGCGATCGGCCGCTTGAGCCAGTCGATCTCGATCGCCAAGGCGCTCGCGCAAGGCCTCGCTGGCAAGGTCCGCGAGTCGCTGGACCGCACCCTCGAACTTGCACCGAAACACGCCGAGGCCTGCACGGCACTCGGCCTCTATCATGCGGAGATCGTCGGCAAGGTCGGCGGCATGCTCGCCAAGCTCACCTACGGGGCGAACGCGGGAGACGCCGAGAAGAACCTGAAGCAGGCGCTGAAACTGACGCCGGACGCTCCGATCGCGTGGATCGAGTACGGCAACGGACTGCTGCTGCTGCACGGCGAGAAGCGCGAGGACGACGTCGCCGAAGCCTGGGACAAGGCGGCCAAGCTGAAGCCGCGCGATGCGATGGAAGCGCTCGACGTCGCCTGGGCACGCGAGCAGCTCGAGTAGGCGACCTCTCACGGCGCGTGTCGTTTGCTCCACCGCACTGCGTAGCCCCCTGCCGAGACCCACTGCCGGGTCCAGCAGGAGTGCATGGACATGCCGATTCCCCGTTGGTTGCGCGTGGTCCGCCGCCGAGGCATGGCGACGCTGATGTTCTTCGTCATCGCCCCGGCCCACGCCGGCGGCGTGCTCGCGATCCATCGCGTCGGGGCGGACGCCGCCTGCGACTTCGCCACCCTGCAGGCGGCGATCAATGCGGCGTCGACGCAAGCCGATGACCTGACGATCATTCGCCTCGTCACCTCGCCGAACAACGTGGCCGCGACCGCATTCGACCGCAATCTCGAGATCGACGGCCGCTATGCGGACTGCGCAAGCGACACGCCGGTGGACACCGCCCGGCGAACGCTGAGCGGAACCGGCGGCGACTCGGTCCTGCGCATCGCCAGCTCGATGGCCGGCCGGCGTTCGGTCACGCTGCGCAATCTCGTGATTCGTGACGGTGGTCCGTTCGGCGCGGTCGGCACGGGCATCGGCGGCGGCATGACCATCACCGGCCCGGTCGACGTCGAAATCCTCGACAGCCGCATCGGCGACAACGCGTCCAACCGCGGCGGCGGCATCTACATCGCCGGATCGCAACCCACGCTGGCGCTCGACCGGAACACGATCGTCGGTGCCGACGAGACGCTCGGGCTGCCGGGCAACCGGGCGGTTGCCGGCGGCAGCGAACCGGGGCGCGGCGGCGGCATTTACTGCGCCGGTGCCAGCGTGACGATCCATGACGCACGCCTGCGCACGAACAGCGCCGATGGCGACGGCGGCGGCATCGATGCGAGCGATTGCCGCTTGCTGATCGAGCCGCGCCCGGAGTTCACCGATGCGGGCAATGGCTTCGTCACGTTCTACCTCAACTCGGCCGGCGGCAACGGTGGCGCGATGAACCTGCGCGACGGCAGCGAGGCGTTCTGGCGCTCGCTGCCGACCGGCCACTTCGGCGGCCGCGCCAGTGGCAACCGCGCGATCGGGCGCGGCGGTGCCGTGCACCTGGCCGACGCCAGCGATCTGGTCGGCGACTGGCTGCGCTTCGAGGACCACGGCGCCGACGATCGCGGCGGCAGTTTCGCGGTCGAAGGCGCGTCGAACCTGATCCTGCGCGGCGGCGCGGGTTTCCGCTGCATCGACACCGACTGCCCCGGCATCTTCGGCACGCGCGGCATCACCGAGGGCGAGAGCGCGACCCTGATCGGCGGGGCCGTCTACGCCGGCTCAGGCGCCAACGTCGACCTGCGCCAGCAGCGCCTCTACGAGAACTACGCCGAAAACGGTTCGGCACTGCACCTCGCCGGTTCGAGCACGACCGCCGACCTGCGCAGCGTGTTGATTGCACGAAACCTGCTGTACGGCGTCGGCAACGGCACCTCGACGATCGAACTGACCACCTCGGCGAAGGTCCAGATGCGCTACGTGACGATGATGGGCAATTTCCGCGCGAGCAACCAGTTCCCCGGGCTTGCCCTCGCCGCGTCGAGCATCCGTGCCAACGGCAGCGCCGCCACGGTCGAGCTGCGCAACAGCCTGGTGTGGAACGATGCCGAACTGGTGTTCCGCGGACTGGTCGGTGCCGCGATCAGCGGCAGCTGCGTGTACGCCCACGAGAACGGCAGTTTCGGCTCGGCCACGGTCGCCGATCCGCTCTACGTCGACACGACCGGTACCACCCCGGATTTCTCGCTCGAAGCGGCATCGCCGGCCCTCGACCGCTGCGCGACATCGGGCACGAACGAAGCCGACATCTTCGGCCTCGCGCGCCCGCAGGACCTGATGCGACCCGATTTCTCGGGGCCGTTCGACGCCGGCGCGATCGAGCGACCGAGTGACGACCGCATCTTCGCCGACGGTTTCGAACTGCAGGCGTTCTGATCGCCCGTTCCGGACGGGAGGGCCGGGACGGACCCCGGCCTAACCCCGCGGCGCGAACTCGCGCGTTGCATCGACCTCCATGCCGATGACGCCTGCCGCCGATTCCCTTACCCTCGCGCGCATGGGGGCCGAACGAACGGACGAAGAACTGATGCTCGCGTATGCCGGAGGCGATACCGTCGCCTTCGAAATCCTCTATCGCCGCCATCGTGGCACCCTGTACCGGTTCCTGCTGCGCGCACTGCGCCAGCGCGCCGATGCCGACGAGGTGTTCCAGGAGACCTGGAGCCGGGCGATCGCCGCGCGCGCGCGCTACCGCGTGGAGGCCAAGTTCACGACGTGGTTGCTGCAGATTGCCCACCACCTCGTCATCGATCGTTTCCGGCGCGCGCGCCCGCAGGCCGGCGAGGAGGAAGCCGAAGCGGTTTTCCGTGGTCTCGATGCACCCGAGGATGAGCGGCCGGAACGCGTGCTGAGCGAGTTCGAGCAGCGTCGCCGACTGCAGCTCGCACTCGAGGAATTACCTGAAGAACAGCGCGTAACATTCTTGTTGCGTATGGAAAATGGTCTCGGCCTCGACGAGATTTCCGAGGTCACCGGAGCCGGCCGCGAAACCGTGAAATCGCGCCTGCGCTACGCGCTGGCGCGCATCCGCGCGAGGTTCGAGGCATGAGCCGGCGCACGCCCGAGCGCGATCTCGAGCGCCTGCTCGACGCCGATCGCGGCGACTTCGGCGCGATCTACGATCGCCTCGCGCGCGTCGATCCACCGCGCCGGATCGATCGCGCGATCCTCGCCGAAGCCTCGCGCGCGGCGCTCGGTCCGCGCGCGCCGCGCAAGCAGCGCTGGCTGGTCGGCCTCGGCT
>JAFLDX010000079.1 GCA_017302215.1 Lysobacterales bacterium | reverse complement strand
CTGGATGCGCTGACCGTCGCCCGGGCGGATGCGCGCGGCCGCATCGGCATCGAGCGCGCGCAGGCGCGCGTGCAGGTGCGGCCAACCGTGACGCGCGGCTTCGGCGGCGAGTTTCGCGCGCACGGCGGGATCGGCCTGCGGCAGATCCGACAGGCCGCGTTCGAGTGCCCGGAAGTACAGGCCGGTGCCCCCGACCAGCAGTGGGATCCGACCTTGCGCCGCGATCGAGGCCATCTCGCGCACGGCATCGGCGCGGAACTCGGCCGCCGAGTACGGTTCATGCGGAGCGCGGATGTCCACCAGGCGATGCGGGTGCGCACGCCGTGTCGGCGCGTCCGGCTTCGCCGAGCCGATGTCCATGCCGCGGTAGACGAGGGCCGAGTCGACGCTGACGAGATCGACCGCGAAGCGCGCCGCGAGCGTGCAGGCGAGCGCGGTCTTGCCGGAGGCCGTGGGGCCCATGACGAAGATGGCGACAGGACGTGAATCGGGCTTGCCCATCCACGGATTCTAGACGTCCTGCTCGCTCAACCGATGCGTCGCGCCGAATCGTGCGGCGCCGTTCGGACACCCGCTTTTGACAAAACCCGGCAGCGCCGGGCTCAATACCTGTCCGGAACGAGGATGTCGGGATCTGGGGAATGGGTGACTGGGGAATCCTCGAGCTCGTGCTGTACGGCGCGGGCGCGCTCATTGCGCTGATCCAGAGTGCGATCTTCGCCCACTACCACGGCGTGTTCCGCCGCGACCACCTGCGCCTGTGGTCACTGAGTTTCCTTGCACTGGCGGTGTATCTCGCCACCGCCGGTGCGTCGACCCAGCTCAGGCTCGAATTCGCCGCGGGCCACCCGGTGCGGCTGCTGTTGTCGAGCACCTCGCTGATCGCCGCCTACGTGCAGGTCGCCCTGCTCGTGATCGGCACGCTCACGGTCTGGCGCGGGCGACTGTTCTCGCGCGTCGTGATGATCGAAGCGCTCGTGCTGGCGGTCGCCATCGGCCTGTTCAGTGCACTCGCCTTCGCCTTCGATCCGGGCTACGCGCAGGAACGCTTCTTCCTGCGCGTCGGCCTGCGCCACCTGATCACGGGCGTGGCTGCGCTGGCGATGGGCATCGTCATCGCACGCCAGTGGCCGGGCAGCCGCCTCGGCCCGCGCCTGACCTCGATCGCGCTCGTCATCTACGGCCTCGACCTGCTGCATGTGTTCGGCGCTTACCTCGTGCAGGCCAACGGCGGGACGATGTGGCCGTGGATGCGCTACACCACGCCGATCAGCCTGATCACCCAGCTGTTCATCGGTTACGGGCTCGTGATCTGGCTGCTCGAGGACGAGCGCGAGCGCGCCGAGCACGCCACCGACGCGGCGGCCCGTCTGCGCCACTTCGATGCGCTGACCGGCCTTCCGAACCGCCAGTACATGCTCGAGCACGTCGATCGCCAGTTGCACAACCCGCACGGCACCGCTCTGCTGCTGGTGCGCCTCGACAACCTCGGCAATGTCGCTGCCGCGTTCGGCATGGACGGCGTCGATCTCGCCCTGACGACCAGCGCCGAGCGCATCGAGGAAGTCGCACGCCTGCGCGGCCTGTTCGCGGCACGCCCGGACGCCGATCATTTCGCCCTGCACGGGGCCGGCATGGGTGCCGAAGCCGGTGCCGGGCGGATCGCCGAGGAAGTGCTCGATGCGCTCGCCCGGCCGCTGTTCTGGAACGGCCGCGAACTGGCGCTCGAGGCGAGCGTCGGCATCGCCATCGCGCCGAAGGATGCGGTCAGTGCCGACGCCCTGCAGTCGCGTGCCGAGATGGCGCGCGCCCAGGCGCGCCGCGAAGGCGCGATGCGCTACCGCTTCTATACGCCCGACATGGACACGGAACTCGAGAAGCGCCTCGTCCTGCAGTCGGAGCTTCGCGCGGCTTTCGCGCGCGAGGAGTTCGTGCTCGAGTTCCAGCCCCTGCTGGACGGCTGGAGCCTCGAGGTCAGTGGCTTCGAGGCGCTCGTGCGCTGGCAGCATCCGCAGCGCGGGCGCCTGCTGCCGGATGCGTTCATCGGCGAACTCGAGCCGCTCGGCATGATCGAGGCCCTCGATGCATGGGTGCTCGAACGCGCGTGCGTGGCGGCCCTGGCCTGGCAGCGGCCGGGGCGTGACCCGATCCCGGTCGCGGTCAACGTGTCGGCGCACTCGTTCCAGCGCCGCGACTTCCCCGACACGATCAGCACGCTGTTGCAACGCACAGGGCTCGATGCCGCCTGCCTCGAGCTCGAGATCATCGAGTCGATCGCTCTCGAACTGCCCGAGCGCGCGATCGTCAGCCTCGACTGC
This sequence comes from Lysobacterales bacterium, assembly GCA_017302215.1. Classification (GTDB taxonomy): domain Bacteria; phylum Pseudomonadota; class Gammaproteobacteria; order Xanthomonadales; family Rhodanobacteraceae; genus Dokdonella. The sequence continues at coordinate 12,154 of JAFLDX010000079.1, read as the reverse complement.
CTGCGCGACCTCGGCGTGCGCGTCATGCTCGACGACTTCGGCACCGGCTTCTCCTCGCTCAAGCACCTGCGCCAGCTGCCGTTCGACGGCATCAAGATCGATCGCAGTTTCGTCGTCGACGTGCTGATCGACCCGCGTGACGCGGCGATCGTGCGCGCGATGCTCGCGCTCGCCCACAGCCTCGGCCTCGAAGTCGTCGCCGAGGGCATCGAGACGGCGGCCCAGCTGGCCTGGCTGCAGTCGGCCGGCTGCGACCGTCTGCAGGGCTTCCATTTCCACCGCTCGATGGAGCAGGCGGCGGCGATTGCCCTCGTCAACCCGCCCGCGCCGGCCGCCCATGCGGCCGCGCAACGTTCGATCGGCTGAGCCGGAAAGCAGAACGCCCGGACGAGCCGGGCGTTCTGCCTGTCACATCGGGCGCGGAAGACTCACTCGATGCGGAATTCCTTGAGGCCGACCGGCAGCGTCGTCGCGTTGACGACCATGACGATGTTCATGCCGGGGAAGCCGAGCGCGCCGACGTTGGTCGGTTCGTCGACCTCGCAGCCCGCAGTCCCCGGCGCACGGATGAACGACGGTGCGCCACTCGGATTGATCGAAGCCGACGTGTTCGAGCCGATGAAGAACGTGTTGCCGGCGGTCTGACCATCCGGCGTGAACACCTCGACGACGAGGTCGTGGGTCAGGCCGTTCAGCACACCGGCCACCGGCACGTTCAGCACGGTGGCACCCTGGTCCGCCACCGAGACGGATGCCGTGCCGATCGCGGCGCCGAGGTTGGCGACCGTGAGGGCCGATGCATTCGGGATCGCGTAGAGGTTGACCGTCATCGGCTGGGTACCGCCCGCGCCCGTCGCCTGCTCGACGCCGACGTCGACGCTCGCGATCGTCACGTTGCCGGTCGCGGCGAAGTTGCCGTCGAGGTTGAAGCGGCGGTAGTAGTAGTTGTCGGTGTGGTTGAACGTGGGCGTACCGGCATTGCACGACACCGAGTTGCCGACCTCGATCGTCATCGAACTGCTCTGGGTGATCGCGAAATTGCCGGTCGGCATCGGGTGCGAGACGCTGGTCGGCGAGGTCGCTGCCGCGCTGCGGCTCAGGGTGTTCTGTGCCATCGCCGCATCGGCGGCGAGCAGGCCGAGGGCGATCGCAAGGGCATTCTTGTACATTTCGAGGAAACTCCGGTTGTTTGGGATCGGCACGGCCGAGCGCAGTGTCACGGGGCAGTTTGCCGCGCCGACGGTCGTCAACGACTTTCCGTCACGACCGGTTCCAGGAGCACCTGGTCCGGACGAGGTCCGCGCGGGGAACCGCGATTGTAGCATCCGGACGCGCACCGCGCCGCAGGGGCGCAAAAGCCGCCCGGGCCGGCTTCGACCGGCACCCGCTGGCCGTATAATCCGGCCTTTTCAAGCGGGTGCACGCCATGGGCGAGACGATGAAGGCGCTGGTCAAGCGCGACGCGGCCAAGGGCATCTGGATGGAGCGCGTGCCGCTGCCGGAAATCGGCCCGAACGACGTGCTGATCCGGCTCGAGAAGACCGCGATCTGCGGCACCGACCTGCACATCTACCAGTGGGACGACTGGTCGCAGCGCACGATCAAGCCGGGCCTCGTCATCGGCCACGAGTTCGTCGGCCGCATCGTCGAGATCGGCGCCGGCGTGCGCGGATATGCGATCGGCCAGCGCGTCTCGGCCGAGGGCCACATCGTCTGCGGGCATTGCCGCAACTGCCGCGCCGGCAAGCAGCACCTGTGCCCGCACACGGTCGGCATCGGCGTGAACCGAAATGGCGCGTTCGCCGAGTACATCGCGATGCCGGCCTCGAACCTGTGGCCGATTCCGGACCCGATCCCGTCCGAACTGGCCGCGTTCTTCGATCCGTACGGCAACGCGGCGCACGTGGCCCTCGAGTTCGACCTGATCGGCGAGGACGTGCTGATCACCGGCGCCGGACCGATCGGCATCATCGCGGCCGGCATCGCCAAGCACGTCGGCGCGCGCAATGTGGTCGTGACGGACGTCAACGACTACCGGCTCAAGCTCGCGGCCGACATGGGTGCCACGCGCGTGGTCAACGTCTCCAAGCAGTCGCTCGGCGACGTGGTCAAGGATCTCCACATCGAGGGCTTCGACGTCGGCCTCGAGATGAGCGGCAATCCGCGCGCATTCAACGACATGCTCGACTGCATGTACCACGGCGGCCGCATCGCCCTGCTCGGCATCCTGCCGCGCGGCGCCGGGATCGACTGGGACAAGGTCATCTTCAAGGGCCTCGTCATGCACGGCATCTACGGCCGGCGCATGTACGAAACCTGGTACAAGATGACCCAGATGGTGCTGACGGGCTTCCCCTTGCAGAAGGTGCTGACCCATCAGATCCACATCGACGACTTCCAGAAGGGCTTCGACCTGATGGAAGCCGGCCAGTGCGGCAAGGTCGTCTGTTCGTGGACCTGAGCGGATACCGCCACCGCGTCGCCTGACCTGCGCGCGCCGCTCGGCAGCCATGGCCCACCGCCGCCTGCGCGACCTCCTCGAACCGGCCCTGGCCAGGCTGCCGCCCGGCCCGGTCGCGGTCGCGTTCAGCGGCGGCCTCGACTCGACGGTGTTGCTGCATGGGCTCGCCGCACTCGGCCACGCGCGTGCACGCGGCCTTCGCGCGATCCACGTCGACCACGGCCTGCAGGACGACAGCATCGACTGGGCACGGCACTGCCGACGCATCGCCGATGGCCTGGGCATCGAGAGCACGATCCTCCAGGTCGACGTGCCGCGCGGCGCCGGCCTCGGCCTGGAGGCCTCGGCGCGCCGGGTCCGTCACGCTGCCCTGCGCGATGCGCTGGCCGATGCGGAGATCCTCGCGTTCGCCCACCATCGCGACGACCAGGCCGAAACCGTCCTGCTCAAGATGTTGCGCGGCGCCGGCCCGGAGGGGCTCGCCGCGATGCGCGTCCTGCGCCGATTCGGTCATGGCCGGGCCTGGAGGCCGTTGCTCGGATTGCCGCGCGCCGCGCTGCGCAGCTATGCCCAGCATCACGGACTCGGCTGGATCGATGATCCGAGCAACGGCGATCCGCTGTTCGACCGGAACTACCTGCGTCTCGACGTCCTGCCGCGCCTGCGCAAGCGCTGGCCGGAGGCCGACGCGAGCATCACGCAGAGCGCGAACTGGGTGCGCGCGGCCGCCGACTACATCGATGCGCAGGCACGCCACGCGCTGGCCCAGGTGCAAGGCGGTGATCCCGCGACTCTGCGCTTCCGCGACTGGCTGCATCTGCCCGATGCGCTGCGCGATCCGGTCCTGCGCCACTGGCTGCGCGGGCTCGGCCTCGGCGAGCCGAACCAGCACCAGGTCGGCGAGCTCGTGCGCCAACTGGCCGAAGCCGGCGAGGATCGCCTGCCGTGCGTGCGCTGGCCGGGCGCCGAACTGCGTCGCTACCGCGACCTCGTGTACGCGCTCGCGCCGTTGCGCATGGTTCCGCCGGGCTGGGAAATCGAATGGAGCGGCGACTCGGTCGAATTGCCGGCCGCGCTCGGGCACCTGCGCCTGGTCGACGCATGCGGCCACGCGCGGGCATCCGCGGCGCGCCCTGCGTGGCGCATCCGTTTCCGGCGCGGCGGCGAAAGCCTGCGCATGCAGGGACTTCATCGCGAGCTTCGCGACCTCTTCCAGGCCGCCGGCGTTCCGCCGTGGGAGCGCGGGCGCATCCCGCTCGTGTTCGATGCACGCGGCACCCTGCACGCCGTCGCCGATCTATGGCTGGGGGATCACGCCGGCGCGTGGCTCGATGACGCCGGGCTGCGCCTGCAATGGACCGGCACGCATTGACCCCATGCAGGCGGACGGCTAGCCTTCGCGCCATGTCGAAGCCAACGCTCCCTTCGCCCGCTCCGATTGCCGACTTCGAGCAATCGCTCGACGAGCTCGAACAGCTCGTTGCGCGCATGGAACATGGCGACATGGGCCTCGATGATTCGCTGAAATCGTTCGAACGCGGCGTCGCGCTGTACCGGCATTGCCAGGGCGCGCTCGAACAGGCTGAACTGCGCGTGCGTCAGCTGCTCGACCCGTCCACCGATGCCGGCGAGCCGTTCACGCCCGATACGCCGTGAGCGGAGCACCCGTCGTGCGGGCGAGCCATGGGGAAGCACCCACACGGTTCGCGAACGAGGCGATGCAGCAACGGATCGGCGATGGTTCGACTTCGAGTCGAGCCGCAGGATCCCGACGCGCGAACCTGCGGTCGGTGGCGAGTTGATCGAGCTGACCGCCGAACTTCTCGCGTGGTCGGCGCGCGCGGACGACGTGCTCGCGCGCGCGCTGCCGCCGGCGACGCAACCACCGGTCGACCTGCATGCGGCGATGCGCTACGCCGTGCTCGGCGGCGGCAAGCGCATGCGGCCGTTGCTCGTGTACGCCACCGGTGCCACGTTCGCTGCCGATCCGACCCTGCTCGATGCCGCCGCTGCGGCCGTCGAGATCATCCATGCCTACTCGCTCGTGCACGACGACCTGCCGGCGATGGACGATGACGACCTGCGCCGCGGGCGGCCGACCTGCCATGTCGTCTACGGCGACGCGATGGCGATCCTCGCCGGCGATGCGCTGCAGGCGCTCGCCTTCGAGGTACTCGCCGAAGGCACCGTGGCGATCGACGCACCGACGCGCGTACAGATGTTGCGCGTGCTGGCCGCCGCCTGCGGTTCGCACGGCATGGCCGGTGGCCAGGCCTTCGACCTCGCCGCGGTCGGGCAGATCCTCGACGCCGGCGAACTCGAACGCATGCACGTGCACAAGACCGGCGCGCTGATCCGCGCTTCGGTGCGCCTCGGCGCGCTCGCCGCGGGTTGCCGCGAGACCGCGAAGCTGGGCTCGCTGGAGCGCTACGCGCATTGCGTCGGACTGGCATTCCAGGTGCGCGACGACATCCTCGACATCGAAGGCGACGCCGCGCGCATCGGCAAGACGCCCGGCAAGGACGTCGTCGACGGCAAGCCGACCTACCCTGCGATCCTCGGCCTCGATGCCTCGCGCAAGGTCCTCGCCGAACTGACCACCGAGGCGCTCGACAGCCTTGCGGGCCTGGGCAATGCCGCGCGCCCGCTGCGCGACCTCGCCCGCTTCATCGCCGAACGCGAGAGCTGAATCGCGCACGGAATCCTCCGCGCACTCGGTCCGCGCTGCCCCGATGACCCCGCGGGCGTGCACCCTGCGCCCAATTCTCGATGACGCTGTAGGAGCGCACCCTGTGCGCGATCCGCGATGACCCCGCGGGCCGCGCATCTTCGGATCACGTCCGGGCGAGACACTCGGCACTCAGGGGTTTGCGCATGCACCGATCGCGCACAGGGTGCGCTCCTGGCCGGAAATGCGTCTGGTGGCGGGTGCCTTTGCCTCCGCGAACCCACGGAGCGTGTCTCGAACACGCCGCTCCCGCGAACGCGGGAGCGGCGTCTGCAGTCATTGCACGAGGCGCAGGGTCAACGGATAGCGATAGCGCACGCCGTTGTTGGCATTGATCGCGGCGATGATCGTCAACACGAGCCAGCCGAGGAACAACACGAGGCCGAGCGGTACGGTCAGCAGCGCGCCGATCCCGAACGTGATGAACGTCAGCACGACCAGGGCGATCGCGACGATCATGACGGTAATGTTGAAGTTGAGCGCTTCCTTGGCCTGGTCGCCGGCGAACGGCAGCGTGTCGCGCTTGACCAGCCAGACGATCAACGGCCCGAGCACGCAACCGACGCCGCAGACGAAGGCCGACAATGCGGACAGGTGACCGAGCAGGGCCCAGGTGCGCTCGTCGCCCACCGGCGCCACATCGGGAACCTGCGCGGCCTGCACAACCGATTCTTCAGTCATCGCTCGTCTCCTCGCTGCGACGGGGATGTCGCGTTTCCACAATGCGGGCGGCTTGTGGCGCGGTCAAGCGCAGGAAGTCACCCCGTCGCACCCGGATCGCGATGTTGCCGCTGCGGCCGCGCGGACGCATCATGTCCCGACAGAAACCACGGAGCAGGCCGCATGACTCGCATGGAAGTGCGCCGCCGGATGCGGTCTTCCTTCCCCGCCGCATGCATCGCGATCGGCCTGCTCCTTGCGCTGTTGCCGATCGGAGCGCTCGCCGCGAACGTGGAACTCGTGCTTGCCCCGGGACAAAGCGGCACTCTCGTGATCCCGGTGCACAACCCGTCGTCGTTGCCGGCGACGGTGGTCCTGTCTGGCTACTATGCCGGTCCGGCACCGTTCCATTCCGAGTACGAGTTCCTGACGGCGTCCGATACGCGTTGCGCGATGCCGCAAATGGCCAATCACCGCTCGCAGATCGCCGTCGGGCCCCTCGCCGCCGGTGAAACGCTCGAGTGCCGCTGGCAGGTCGCGCGCAGTGCGACCTCGCGCAACGACATCGCGTTCGGCATTTGTACCGATGTCGACTGGCCGGCCCCGTGCCCGCAGTTCGCGCACGTCGGCTGGGCGCCCGACATGAGCCTCGCGACGCGACAGGTCGGCATTGCCCGTGAAGGCGATACCGAAATCGTGGTGCGCGTGAGCGCGCGCAACCGGTCCGAAGTTCCGACCGCGCCGCGGCGCATCCAGACCGAGTGCATGGACTTCGCCAATCATGCCCCGTTCGAACTGCGCAACGACTTCGAAGGCGCCTGCCCGACCGCGCCGCTCGAGAACGGCTGCATCAACTTCACCGGGACGAACGACGAGCGCCGCGAATTCTTCGTCGGCGCGATGGCGCCCGGCGGCGAGACCTCGTGCCTGCTCAAGCTTCGTCTGCGCTCTCCCCTGACGCGCGAGGTCAGTCTCGCCCTCGCCTTCGAGGATTTCCGGACACCGCTCGCCGGCGGCGGCATCGGCTACGATTCGAACCCCGCGAACGACGCCACGCGCATCGGCGCGGCGATCGGCGGCGGGATCGGCCCCGTGCCGCTGCCGACTGGCGGCCCGGCTGCGTGGCTGCTCGGAATCGTGCTCGCCGTCGCCGCGAGCTGGCGCCTGCGTCGACGACTCGCCAATTGATCCCGCGGGCGCTCAACTGCCCGCGACGGTCATGCGTCCGACCAGGATCGATCCGGTCAGGATGTGCGAGCGGCGGTCGATGTCGTTGCCGATCGCCTCGATTGCGCCGAACATGTCGCGCAGGTTCGAGGCGATCGTGATCTCCTCGACCGGATGCACGATCGCGCCGTTCTCGACCCAGAAGCCCGAGGCGCCGCGCGAGTAGTCGCCGGTGATCAGCGAGGCGCCCTGTCCCATCAGTTCGGTGACGACGAGCCCCGTGCACATGCGTTCGACCAGTGCGGCGAAATCGTCTTCTCCGGGCGTGACGACGATGTTGTGCACGCCGCCGGCATTGCCGGTGCTGGTCATGCCGAGCTTGCGCGCCGAGTAGCTGCCGAGGATGTAGCGCTCGATTACGCCGTCGCGGACCAGGTCGGAGTCGCGCGTGGCGACGCCCTCGGCATCGTAGGCCGCCGATCCGTGACCGCGGCGCAGGTGCGGGCGCTCGGCGATCTGCACGAAATCCGGGAACACGCGCCGGCCGAGGTGGTCGAGCAGGAAGCTCGCGCGGCGGTACAGCGCACCACCGCTGACGGCCGACAGGAAATGACCGATCAGGCTGCGCGCGACCGGTGGCGCGAACAGGACGGGGCACTGGCGCGTTCCAATCGCGCGTGCGCCGAGGCGCGCGAGCGTGCGTTCGGCGGCCTTGCGGCCGATCGAGGCGACATCGGGGAAATCCCCCGCGGAACGCACGGCCTCGTACCAGTAGTCGCGCTGCATGCCGGCCTCGTCCTCGGCGAGCAGGGCGACCGAGATCATGTGGCGCGTGTCGCGCTCGCGCGAGAAGAAGCCGTGCGAGGTCGCGCCGATCGCGATCGACGAACCGACCTGCACGCTGGCACCTTCGGAATTGTCGATGCGCGCGTCGAATGCACGACCGGCGTCCTCGCAGGCGAGGGCGAGGTCGACCGCCTGCTCGGCCGTGATCTGCCACGGATGCCAGAGGTCGAGATCGGGAAAGTCGTGCGCGAGCAGGGCCGGGTCGGCGAGCCCGTTGCACGGGTCTTCCTCGGTATGGCGCGCGATTGCGCAGGCATGCTCGATCGTCTTGGTGATCGAGTCGGCGCCGAGGTCGGCCGTGCTGGCCGAACCCTTGCGCTTGCCGAAGAAAACGGTCAGCGACAGGCCGCGGTCGCGCGTGCGCTCGATCGACTCGACTTCGCCTAGGCGCACGCCGACGTTGAGCCCTTCGTCGACGCTGATACCCAGATCGACCTCGCTCGCGCCCTTCGCGCGGCAACGCTTCAGCACGTCCTCGCCGATCGCGGCGAGCCGGTCCAGTTCGACCAGGCTCGGCTCGCGGTTGGTCATTGCCTGCATCACGCCGTATCCTCCACACCCGTTCGTTTACCGGCAGGCCGCGCCATGCGGCCATCACCGATGTCCATCGATCCGACCGACGACGATGCCTTCGACGGGCCCAGTCGCAGCCAGCAGCGCCGCGATGCGCTCGCCATCCTCGAACTCGCCGGCGAGCTCGCCGCCCTGCCCGATGCCGTGCTCGCCGGCTTGCCGCTGCCCGTCGAGATCATCGACGAAGTGCGCCGCACGCGCGCGGTGACCCAGCAGATCGCGCGCAAGCGGCAGACCCAGTTCCTTGCCAAGCAGATGCGCCGTCTCGATGACGACGTCATCGAACCGGTGCGGCGCATGCTCGACAACGACCGCGGCGAATCGCGTCGCCAGGCCGCCGCGCTGCACCAGGTCGAACGCTGGCGCGACCGTCTGCTCAGTGAGGGCGACGACGCGCTCGGCGAGTGGCTGGCCGAACATCCCGGCGCCGACCGCCAGCAGCTGCGCGCTCTGGTCCGCCAGGCGCGGCTCGAGGCCGAGCGTGCGAAGCCGCCGCGCGCGGCACGCGAACTGTTCCGCCTGCTGCGCGACACGGCCAGCGCAAGCTGAGCGGGTCCGCTCCCGTTCCAGCACATCAGGCCGTCGCCGTGCCGCCGACCGTCATCGCATCGATGCGCAGGGTCGGCTGGCCGACGCCGACCGGCACGCTTTGCCCGTCCTTGCCGCAGACGCCGACGCCCTCGTCGAGGGCGAGGTCGTTGCCGATCATCGACACGCGCTGCAGCACCTCGGGTCCGGCGCCGATCAGGGTCGCGCCCTTGACCGGGCGCGTGACCTTGCCGTCCTCGATCAGGTAGGCCTCGCTCGCCGAGAACACGAACTTGCCGTTGGTGATGTCGACCTGGCCACCGCCGAAATTGACCGCGTAGAGACCGCGCTTGACCGAGCGCAGGATTTCTTCCGGATCGCGCTCGCCGGCCAGCATGTAGGTGTTGGTCATGCGCGGCATCGGCAGGTGGGCGAACGACTCGCGACGGCCGTTGCCGGTCGGGCGCATGCCCATCAGGCGCGCATTGAACTTGTCCTGGATGAGGCCTTTCATGATGCCGTCCTCGACCAGCACGGTGCAGTTCGTCGGCGTGCCTTCGTCATCGACGCTGAGCGAGCCACGGCGTCCGGCCAGCGTGCCGTCGTCGACGATCGTGACGCCCGGGGCAGCGACGCGTTCGCCCATGCGCGCGGTGAACGCCGAGGTTTCCTTGCGGTGGAAATCGCCCTCGAAGCCGTGGCCGATCGCCTCGTGCAGCAGCACGCCGGGCCAGCCGGGACCGAGCACGACGGTCATCGTGCCGGCCGGTGCGTCGACCGCATCGAGGTTGACGAGCGCCGCGCGCACCGCCTCGCGCGCGAGACGATGCGCGCGGCCGTTGGCGAGCAGTTCCTCGTAACCATAGCGCCCGCCACCGCCGGCGCTGCCGCTCTCGCGGCGGCCGCCCTGTTCGGCGATGACCTGCACGTTGAGGCGCACGAGCGGTCGCACGTCGGCCGCGAGCGTGCCGTCCGAACCGGCGACGAGCACGGTATCGAGCGTTGCCGACACGCTGACGATGACCTGCTTCACGCGCGCGTCCTGCGCGCGCACGTAGGCGTCGACCTCGCGCAGCAGCGCGACCTTGGCTTCGCTCGACAGGGTGTCGACCGGATCGACGGCCGGGTAGAGCGCGCGCGAACCGGCGATCGCGAGTGGCTTGCCGACGCCGTCGCTGCCCGCGCGCGCGATCGCGCGCGCCGAACCGGCGGCTTCGAGCAGGGCCGGCAGGACGATCTCGTCGGAGTAGGCGAAACCGGTCTTCTCGCCGGACATCGCGCGCACGCCGACGCCCTGCTCGATCGCATGGCTGCCTTCCTTGACGATGCCGTCCTCGAGCACCCAGGCCTCGCTGCGCGAATGCTGGAAATAGAGATCGGCCGCGTCGACGGCCGGCGTCATCAGGCGCGCGAACACGCGCTCGATGTCGGACGTGGACAAGCCGCCCGGCTGCAGCAGGCGCTGCTCGGCATGCGCGATCAGGTCGGTCATGGAATGACGGGCTCCCGCGGGTGGTGACGCTTGACAGTGAGGGCGGAACGCGGCGGAAGCAAGTCGACGGCCGCCATGTGGTTGACGGAAAACGACAATCACCGCGACATCGGGTTGCACGCCGACCCGCCCGCGCGGCGTCCGGAGCATCTTTCCGACGCCGTCGGCGCGCGCCGCGGGCCGGTCTGCGCACGCGCCCGCCGCCACGATGCGCGGGTCGAGAGGCTACAATGCGCGCCTTCCCCTGCCACGCCACGCGCCGTCCGCGCGCGAAGGCGACTCGAGTCCCCATGTCCGACCCGGCGCCCGCCGAACCATCCGTCGCCACCACGTTCCGCGAGCTCGCCCTGGCCGAACCGTTGCAGCGCGCCCTCGTCGACGTCGGCTACGAGTCGCCCTCGCCGATCCAGGCCGAGACGATCCCGCACCTGCTGGCTGGCCGCGACGTGCTCGGCCAGGCCCAGACCGGCACCGGCAAGACCGCGGCGTTCGCCCTGCCCGTGCTGCACGCAATCGACCTCGCGCGCAGCAAGCCGCAGGCGCTCGTGCTCGCACCGACGCGCGAGCTGGCGATCCAGGTCGCCGAAGCCTTCCAGCGCTACGCGACCCATATGCCCGGTTTCCACGTGCTGCCGATCTACGGTGGCCAGGCCTACGGCCCGCAGCTGGCCGGGCTGCGTCGCGGCGTGCACGTCGTGGTCGGAACGCCGGGACGCGTCATCGACCATCTCGAGCGCGGCTCGCTCGATCTTTCGCAGTTGACCACGCTCGTCCTCGACGAGGCCGACGAGATGCTGCGCATGGGCTTCATCGACCACGTCGAGGCGGTGCTCGCCAAGACGCCGCCGACGCGCCGCATCGCCCTGTTCTCGGCGACCATGCCGGCGCCGATCCGGCGCATCGCCAATGCGCACCTGCGCGATCCCGTCGAGATCACGATCAAGTCGAAGACCACCACGGCGGCGAAGACGCGCCAGCGCTACTGGCTGGTCAGCGGCATGCACAAGCTCGACGCGCTGACGCGCATCCTCGAAGCCGAACCGTTCGACGCGATGATCGTGTTCGCACGGACCAAGCAGGCCACCGAGGAACTGGCCGAGCGCCTGCAGGCGCGCGGCCTCGCCGCCGCCGCGATCAACGGCGACATCGCCCAGCCGGTGCGCGAACGCACGATCCAGCAGCTCAAGGACGGCAAGCTCGACATCCTCGTCGCCACCGACGTCGCCGCGCGCGGACTCGACGTCGAGCGCATCAGCCACGTGCTGAACTACGACATCCCTTACGACACCGAATCCTATGTGCACCGCATCGGCCGCACCGGCCGCGCCGGCCGCGAGGGCGAGGCGATCCTGTTCGTCACCCCGCGCGAGCGCGGCATGCTGCGCGCGATCGAGCGCGCCACGCGCCAGCCGATCGAGCCGATGGAGTTGCCCTCGGTCGAGACCGTCAACGACCGCCGCGTGACGCGCTTCAAGGACCGCATCAGCGCCGCGCTGGCCGCACCGGACCTCGGTGTTTTCCGCACGATCATCGAGCAGTACGAGCGCGAGCACGACGTGCCGGCGATCGAGATCGCCACCGCACTCGCACGCGTCGCCCACGGCGACACGCCGCTGCTGCTGGCGTCCGCGCCAAAGCCCGAACGCCGTGAACCGGAACGGCGCGAGGCCGCGGAACGCCCGCGCAACGACACGTCGAC
>JAFLDX010000078.1 GCA_017302215.1 Lysobacterales bacterium | reverse complement strand
GAGCCTGTGCCTGCGGGCCAGGTGGTGACGTCGGCGTCGCTCAGCGTCCAGATGCCGTCGCTGCCGACACGCGCTTCACGCGCGACGATGCGCGACAGATGCCGCCCTTCGGCGTCGAACTCGAAGATGCGCACACCCACCAGCGTGGCACGGCCGTCGATGCCGGAGACATTGACCGCATAGCTGCGCTCGCCCTGCTCGGTGGCGCCGCGTCCACGGGCATGCCGTTCGGGCCGGTCGATACCGCCGCGGCTTCGTTGCCGGCCGCGACGGAAGCGGCCGATATTCCCCCACTCGGTTTCGCGCTCGCCCAGGTGCACGGGGTCTACGTGCTCGCCCAGAACGCCCACGGCCTCGTCATCGTCGACATGCACGCCGCGCACGAACGCATCACCTACGAAAAGCTCAAGCAGGCGCGCGAAGGCGAGGGCATCCGCTCGCAGTTGCTGCTCGTGCCGCTCGCGGTCGCGGTCAGCGAGCGCGAGGCGACGGCCGTCGAGGAGCATGCCCCGCGATTCGAGGCGCTCGGCTTCGACATCGTGCGCAGCGGTCCGCAGGCCGTGACCGTGCGGCGCGTGCCGGCCCTGCTCGCCGGCGGCGACGTCAGCCAGCTCGTGCGCGACGTCATTGCGGACCTGGCAACGCACGGCGACTCGCGGCGCATCGAGGAAGCCGGCAACGAGCTCCTTTCGACGATGGCCTGCCACGGCTCGGTACGCGCCAATCGGCGCTTGAGCCAGCCCGAAATGGACGCATTGCTGCGCGAGATGGAGGCGACCGAGCGCTCCGGGCAGTGCAATCACGGCCGGCCGACCTGGGTCCAGCTCGGCATGCACGAACTCGACCGCCTTTTCCTGCGTGGCCGTTGAGCGACCGCGCCGAATCCCGAGGAACCCGACCATGTTGAAGACCACGCTCCTGCTCGCCGCGATGACCGCTTCTGCCGCGAACGCCCTTGCCTCGTCGAGCGAGGACTACGCCAGCGAGATCGAAGCCTGGCGCGTGCAGCGTGCCGAACGCCTGAAGGCACCGAACGGATGGTTGTCGCTGGTCGGGCTCGACTGGCTCAAGCCGGGACGCAACACGATCGGCAGCGCGAAGGACAACGACATCGTCATCGCCAGGGCGCCGGCTCGGCTCGGCACGATCACGCTCGACGGCGACGTGGCGACGATCGAACTCGAGGCCGGTGCGGCGGCGACGATCGACGGTGCAACGAGCGCGCGGACAACCTTGCTGGACGATTCCAACGAGACGCCGACGACCGTCGCGTTCGCGAGCGTCAGCTTCTATCTCGTCGATCGCGGCGGACGCAAGGGCCTGCGCATCAAGGACAGCGAGGCGGCAACGCGCACGGGTTTCCTCGGAATCGACAATTTCGCGATCGACCCTTCCTGGCGCATCGAGGCGGACTGGGTTGCGTTCGATCCGCCGCAGTCGCTCGAGATCCCGAACGTGCTCGGTACGATCGACTCGATGCCGGTGCCGGGCAAGGCCGTGTTCACGCGCGATGGCAAGAGTTACGAACTGCGACCCGTGCTCGAATCCGCCGACGCGACGCAGCTGTTCTTCATCGTCGCCGACAGGACCAGCGGCAAGGAAACCTACGGCGCCGGTCGCTTCCTCTATGCCGACGCGGCGAAGGACGGCAAGGTCGTCCTCGACTTCAACAAGGCCTACAACCCGCCGTGCGCGTTCACGCCGTTCGCGACGTGCCCGCTCGCCCCGCCCGAGAATCGCCTGCCGATCGCCGTGAATGCCGGCGAGAAGCGCTACCGCGGCGGCAGTCATTGACGAAGTCGTGGTTCGAGCAGAACCAGGTGCACTCCCGTAGAAGCGTCAAAGGAGGCGAAGGCAGCGGAGCAAGCTCCGCTCTACGCGAGCATGAGCGGCGGCGCGACCGGTTTCGTGGAGCCGAGCTTGCTCGGCTGAAGCGTCAAAGGAGGCGAGGGCAGCGGAGCAAGCTCCGCTCTACGGGAGCATGAGAAGGCAGCGGAGCAAGCTCCGCTCTACGGGAGCATGAGAAGGCAGCGGAGCAAGCTCCGCTCTACGCGAGCATGAGCGGCGGCGCGACCGGTTTCGTGGAGCCGAGCTTGCTCGGCTGAAGCGTCAAAGGAGGCGAGGGCAGCGGAGCAAGCTCCGCTCTACGGGAGCATGAGAAAGCAGCGGAGCAAGCTCCGCTCTACGGGAGCATGAGCGGCGGCGCGACCGGTTTCGTAGAGCCGAGCTTGCTAGGCTGAAGCGCTGATGCCGGTTCCTGCACGGGCATCGATGCTGCGGTCGGGTCGACACATTCGGGTGGCTACGCGCCGGTGAACACGGCCTTGCGACGCTCGAGGAAGGCGCGCGTGCCCTCGCGCATGTCCGCGGTCGAGCAGCACAGCGCGAAGGCCTTGCTTTCGTAGTCGAGGCCTTCGTCGAGCGCGCATTCACCGCCGCGCACGACCGCGTCGAGGATGCCGGCCAGCGCGTGCGGCGCGGCAGCCGCGAGCCGGTCGGCGAGCGCATCGACTTCGGCATCCAGCGCACCGGGCTCGACAACCCGGTTGACGATGCCCAGAGCGAATGCGCGCGCCGCCTCGATCGGCTGGCCGGTCAGGCACAGTTCGAGCGCCGCCGCGCGTCCGGCCAGGCGCAACAGGCGCTGGGTGCCGCCGAAGCCCGGCAACAGGCCGAGCGTGATCTCGGGCAGCCCGACCCGGGCCGCATCGGCGGCGACGCGCAGGTGGCAGGCCATCGCCAGTTCAAGGCCGCCGCCGAGGGCAAAGCCCTGGATGCGCGCGATGACCGGTTTGCCGAGCGTTTCGACCGTGCGCATCATGCGCTGGCCGGCACGCGAGAATGCCTGCGCCTGGATCGGCGTGACGGCCGCGAGTTCACCGATGTCGGCGCCGGCCACGAACGCCTTGTCGCCGCTGCCGGCGAGGACGATGACGCGCACGCCGCCGTCATCGCGGGCCTGGTCGAAGGCGACCTGCAGCTCGCCGATCGTGGCCTGGTCGAGCGCGTTCAGCTTGGCGGGACGGTGGATGGTCAGCGTGCGCACGCGGCCACGGTCGGCGACGAGCAGGTTGGCGAACGGCATCGGCGACCCCTGAGGCGGCATGGGGCGCGGATCATAGCAACGCCGCGCGCGGCGCGAACCGGCGAACTTTCCGCGCGCCCTGCACTCCCAGTCCACCGGCCAGCGGGCGCGGATTGGTGCACGCCGCGTGCTCGGTTACACTGTGCGGCCGTTTTTCCCCGCGGTACCGGCTCCTTCCGGATCACCGCAGTCCCATCCGTTCCGCGTTTCCCCTGGAGGCAACATGAATTTGCGTTGGTCACTCGCCCTGGCGGCCCTGCTTGCGACCGGTTCCGCCGTGGCGCAGGACACCACGTCCGAGAAGGGCAAGCTGTCGTACTCGATCGGCTACCAGATCGGCAAGGATTTCACCGAGCGCAAGATGGACGTCGACATCAACACCGTCATCAAGGCGCTGCAGGATGCCTACGCCAAGCGTGCGCCGGTCGTCGCCGAGGAACAGATGCGCGACACGCTGACCAAGTTCCAGACCAAGATGATGACCGAGGCCAAGGCCGAGTTCGACAAGGTCGCCGGTGCCAACAAGGCCAAGAGCGATGCGTTCATGGCCCAGAACAAGACCAAGAAGGGCATCGTCGCACTGCCCTCGGGCGTGCAGTACCGCGTCATCGAGGACGGTACCGGCAAGCAGGTCACGGCGACCAGCGAGGTGACCGTGCACTACCGCGGCTCGCTGTCCGACGGCCTCGAGTTCGACAGCTCGTTCGCGCGTGGCGAACCGGTCAAGTTCAAGGTCAACGAAGTCATCAAGGGCTGGCAGGAAGCGCTGCCGCGCATGAAGGTCGGCGACCACTGGCAGATCTTCGTTCCGGCCGAACTGGCCTACGGCGAGCGTGGCCAGGCGCCGCGCATCGGCCCGAACCAGGCGCTCGTGTTCGACATCAAGGTCATCGACTCGAAGTAAGCGCGAAGGCATGACCTGCGAACGCCGCGGCCTGACCGCGGCGTTCGCGTTTGAGCGGGGTCGAAAGCGGTCCGCGTTCGTCGATGCACCGTCGCATTCCCGGTGCCGGCAAGATGGCGATCACGGAAATGCGCGCATTTCCTCGACCGCGCGCTCCATCTCGAGCTTGATGCGGTTGATGATGCGCATGGCCGGTTCGGCGCTCGCCTCGTCGCTGCCGCTGCCGCTCGCACTGGCCTGACCGCGCGCGACGAGGTCGGCTTCTTCATCGGCAATGAACTGGGCGAGGTACACGTAGCCGTGGCGCAGCCCTTCCTTGACTTCGGGATGGCCCGGACCGATCTGCTTCAGCAGCGTGGTGATCGCGTAGCGGATCTTCTCGCGCGGGTGCGGCAGGAGGCTTTGCGGCAGGCCGTACACGCCCGGTTCGACGCGCGAGAGCACTTTTCCGTAGTCGCTGACGATCCGCGTCGCCATTCCGAGCATGCCGTGCACCCTTCGCCGGGACCGGCGGTAATGTAACAGGAGCACGGCGGAGCACCGATGCACCGCTCACGAACCATGATGATCGACCTCCCCGTACCGGTACCGAGCCCCTGCATCGGCATCTGCCACCTCGGCAGCGACGGCCTGTGCGAAGGCTGCCTGCGCAGCGGTGACGAGATCGCGCGCTGGATCGTGATGGGCGATGCCGAACGCCGGCACCTGATGGACGTCGAACTGCCACGGCGCGAGGCCGAGCGCGCATGATCGATCACGTCGACCTGCTGCGCCTGCAGCGCGCCGTGCGCCCGCTGCACGATCCGCCGCAACCGCCGGGCTGGAACGCCAACGAGTTCCCGGAACTGTGGGGCGACACGCCGCTGCGTTCCGCCGCCGTGCTGCTGCCGATCGTGCATCGCGAGGGTGAGCTGAGCATGTTGTTCACGCGCCGCAACGAACGCATGCGCCACCACGCCGGCCAGGTCAGTTTTCCCGGCGGGGCGCTCGAGGCCGGCGACGCCGATGCGATTGCCGCCGCATTGCGCGAGACGCACGAGGAAACCGGCATCGCCGCCCGTTTCGTGCAGCCGTTCGGCTTCCTCGACTGCTTCGACACGATCTCGGGATTCACGGTCGCGCCGGTGGTCGGCCTCGTGCGCGAGGGTTTCGTGCTCGCCCCGAATCCCGACGAGGTCGCCGAAGTATTCGAGGTGCCGCTCGATTTCATCCTCGAGCCCGACCGCATGCAGCGCCAGGAAATCCTCTGGAACGGGCGGCCGCGCGAGATCTACGAGTTCGACTATGGCGGTCGCCGCATCTGGGGAGCGACCGCGGCGATCCTCAAGAACCTGCTGCGACGCCTGGAGGCGATCGAATGAAGTCGCACATGCTGGTCACCGCCGAGTGGCTCGCCGCGCGCGCGGGCGCCCCCGATGTGCTCGTCGTCGACTGCCGCAAGGATCTTGCCGATCCCGCGCGCGCGCCGCGCGACTACGCCGAGGCGCACGTTCCGGGAGCCGTTCGCGCCGAGCTCGATCGCGATCTTTCCGATCTGTCCAGGCACGGCCTCGGTCGGCATCCCCTGCCCGATGCGTCGGCGTTCTCGAAGTGCCTGTCGCGCTGGGGCTGGGTTCCGGATCGCACCGTGATCGCCTATGACGACGCCGGCGGCGCGCTCGCCGCAGCGCGCCTGTGGTGGATGCTGCGCATCGCCGGGGTCACTCGCGCGGCGGTCCTCGACGGCGGCATCGCTGCATGGCGTGCCGAGGGGCAGCCCGTGACCGGCGACGTGCCGGCGGTCGTGCCGACTGCCGTCGATCTTTCGTTCGACGCGGCCGAACTCGTCGGCTACGACGAACTCGCGCAGGGGCTGCGCGACGACACCGTGACCCTGATCGACGCGCGCGCCGGTGCACGTTACCGCGGTGAGGTCGAACCGCTCGACCGGGTGGCCGGCCACGTGCCCGGCGCGTTGAACCGACCGTATGGCGACAACCTCGACGCAACGGGGCGCTTCAAGCAACCGGACGCGTTGCGCCGCGAGTTCGAGGCCCTGATCGGCGACCGCGATCCGCGCCGGGTCGTGCACATGTGCGGCTCCGGTGTGACCGCCTGCCACAACCTGCTGGCGATGGAGCACGCAGGCCTCAACGGCTCGCGCGTGTTTGCGCCGTCGTGGAGCGGCTGGAGCAGCGACCCGGCGCGTCCCGTCGAAACAGGATCCTCGCGCCCGTAGAGCGGAGCTTGCTCCGCTGCTTTGCCCCTTCCGCAACGCCTCAGCCGAGCAAGCTCGGCTCTACAAATGCCACGTCACCGCATCGGCACGCGCCCCGCGACCGTGTCCGTAGAGCGGAGCTTGCTCCGCTGCTTTGGCCCTTCCGCAACGCCTCAGCCGAGCAAGCTCGGCTCTACAAATGCCACGTCACCGCGTCGGCACGCGCCCCGCCACCGTGTCCGTAGAGCGGAGCTTGCTCCGCTGCCTTGGCCCTTCCGCAACGCCTCAGCCGAGCAAGCTCGGCTCTACAAATGCCACGTCACCGCATCGGCACGCGCCCCGCCACCGTGTTCGTAGAGCGGAGCTTGCTCCGCTGCCTTGGCCCTTCCGCAACGCCTCAGCCGAGCAAGCTCGGCTCTACAAATGCCACGTCACCGCGTCGGCACGCGCCCCGCCACCGTGTCCGTAGAGCGGAGCTTGCTCCGCTGCTTTGGCCCTTCCGCAACGCCTCAGCCGAGCAAGCTCGGCTCTACAAATGCCACGTCACCGCATCGGCACGCGCCCCGCCACCGTGTCCGTAGAGCGGAGCTTGCTCCGCTGCCTTGGCCCTTCCGCAACGCCTCAGCCGAGCAAGCTCGGCTCTACGAACGCCGCGGCGCGGTGTGTCCGGCAGGCGCCGGGCCACGCCTGGCGTTGCTGAAACAGGTCCTGGCGCGGGCACTCGCACTCGAATGCGCGACACGTTCTATACTTCCGCCGCGCCGATGCGAGCGCTCCCGCCAGCCGAGGCCGGTTCTCCCTTGACCACGACGAAGAAGCCCGTCCGTACCCCGCGCACGTCCCGTGCCCCCAAGACCGCGAACAAGGTCACCACCGGCAAGCCGGCCGCCAAGGCGGTGAAGAAGGCGGGGGCAGCGCGCAAGGCCACCACGAAAGCACCGGCCGCCAAGGCCAAAGCCCCGTCCCGCACGATCCCGCCGAGCGCCGAGCTCGCCCTGCCGAAGGCGCCGCGCAAGCGCGCCAAGCCCGCTGCCGAAGCCGATGTCGTCGCGCGGCTGCAGCGCGTGGTCAAGACCGCGCTCGAGGACCTCAAGGCCAAGGACGTGCGCGAGATCGACGTGCGCGGCAAGACGTCGGTCGCCGACCTGATCGTCGTCGCCAGCGGCACCTCGACGCGCCACGTCAAGTCGATCGCCGACGAGGTCGTGCGTTCGGCCAAGCAGGCCGGCCTGCCGCCGCTCGGCGTCGAGGGCCAGCGCGAGGCGGAATGGGTCCTCGTCGACCTCGGCGACATCATCGTCCACGTCATGCTGCCGCGCACGCGCGAGTTCTACGGCCTCGAACGCCTGTGGACGATCGGCGACGACGCGGTCGAAGCGCCGCGCGCCTCCTGAGCGCGGTGCGCGCATGCGCACGCGCCTGATCTCGGTCGGCGAACGCATGCCGGCCTGGGTCGCCGACGGATTCGCCGAGTACCGCAAGCGCCTGTCGCGCGAGTTGCCGCTCGATCTGGTCGAAGTCCCGCTCGGCAACCGCGGCACGCAACGCGACCCGCCGCGGGCGATGGCCGCCGAAGGCGCTGCCGTACTCGCCGCGCTCCCGAAGGACGCCCACGTCGTCGCCCTTGATGGCCGCGGCAAGACGTGGTCCAGCGAGGATCTTGCCAGCGAGCTCGCCGGTTGGCGCATGCAGGGCAGGGACCTTGCCTTCGTCATCGGCGGTCCCGATGGTCACGCCGCGGAAGTCCTCGCGCGCGCTGCGCAGCGCTGGTCGCTCGGTCCGCTGACCCTGCCGCACATGCTCGTGCGCCTCGTCGTCGTCGAGCAGCTTTATCGCGCCGCGACGATCGTCGCCGGCCATCCCTACCATCGCGCCTGAGCGCCTCACCGGCAGCACCGATGCTCTACCTTGCTTCGCAATCGCCGCGTCGCCGCCAGCTGCTCGAACAGATCGGGATCGCGTTCGAGGTGGTCGACGTCGACGTGCCCGAACAGCGCGCCGCCGGGGAATCGCCCGAGCACTACGTGAGCCGTGTCGCGCGGGACAAGGCGCGCGCCGGCTTCGACCTCGTCGCGCGCGAGCCGGGCGCCGTCGTGCTCGGCGCCGACACCGAGGTCGTGCTCGACGACCGCGTGTTCGGCAAGCCGGTCGATGCCAACGATGCGGCAGCGATGCTCGCCACGCTGGCCGGACGCACGCATCGCGTGATATCGGTGGTCTGGTGCGTGCGCGCCGGGGCCGAGGCCAGCGAAGTTTCGATATCGGAGGTGCGCTTCGCACCGATCGAGGCGTCCACGATCGCCACCTACGTGACCGGCGGCGAGGCCTTCGGCCGCGCCGGTGCCTATGCGATCCAGGGCCGGGCCGCGACATTCATCGAGCACCTGGCCGGCAGCTACTCGGGCGTGATGGGCCTGCCGTTGCATGAAACGGCCCGGCTGCTCGAGCGCTTCGGCATCCGATCCGCCTGACCCCGTTGCACGGGCCGGAGCAAGCGCGCGCGCCGCGACGCGGTGCCGGCGGCGCGTGTCGACAAGACGCGCCCGGCCCGGCTATAAGTCTGCATGCCCTCCTGCGCCAAGCCCTTGTCGTGTCCGAAGAAATCCTGATCAACGTCACCCCGCGCGAAACCCGCGTCGCGCTCGTCGAGAACGGCATGCTGCAGGAACTGCATGTCGAGCGCTCGAGCCGGCGCGGCTACGTCGGCAATGTCTACAAGGGCAAGGTCAGCCGCGTCATGCCGGGCATGCAGGCGGCCTTCGTCGAGGTCGGCCTCGACCGCGCCGCGTTCCTGCATGCCTCCGACATCGTGCGTCCGCATTCGCCGCTGCTGAACGAGAACGGCGAGTCGACGCCGTCGCCGACCCCTCCGATCACCGAACTCCTGCGTGAAGGGCAGGAGATCGTCGTCCAGGTGGTCAAGGACCCGATCGGCAGCAAGGGCGCGCGCCTGACCACGCACTTGTCGATCCCGTCGCGCTACCTCGTGCTGCTGCCGTACAGCAAGGTGCTCGGCGTGTCGGTGCGCATCGAGGACGATACCGAGCGCATGCGCCTCAAGGAAATTCTCGCCGAGTCGATCGGCGAGGATCCGCTCGGCTACATCGTGCGCACGAATGCGGAAGGGCAGTCGCGCGAGGCGCTGGCCGAGGACATCGACTACCTCAACAAGCTGTGGACCTCGTTGCGCGGCCGCATGGGTGATGCGCGCGTCGGCACGCGCATCTACGAGGACCTGCCGCTCGCCCTGCGTGCCCTGCGCGACCTCATGCGGCCGACCATCGAGAAGGTGCGCGTCGATTCGCGCGAGACACTCGAACGCGCGCAGGAGTTCACGCGCCAGTTCATGCCCGAGCTTGCCGACCGCCTCGAGCACTATCCGGGCGAGCGGCCGATCTTCGACCTCTACGGCGTCGAGGACGAAATCCAGC
Source organism: Lysobacterales bacterium (assembly GCA_017302215.1). Lineage (GTDB taxonomy): Bacteria > Pseudomonadota > Gammaproteobacteria > Xanthomonadales > Rhodanobacteraceae > Dokdonella. Next base: position 5,016 of record JAFLDX010000078.1, on the reverse strand, counting down.
GGGCATTGAAGAAGGAAGTGCCGCTCAAGTCGGGTGGGCATCTCGTCGTCGACCAGACCGAGGCGATGACCACGATCGACGTCAACACCGGCAGCTTCCTCGGTGCGCGCAACCTCGAGGACACGGTCTATCGCACCAACCTCGAGGCCGCGCAGTCGGCCGCGCGCCACCTGCGCCTGCGCAACCTCGGCGGCATCATCATCATCGACTTCATCGACATGGTCGACGAGGAGCACAAGCGCCAGGTCATCCGCCAGCTCGAGAAGTCGCTGGCACGTGACCATGCCAAGACCACGGTCTACGACATGTCGCCGCTCGGCCTCGTCGAGATGACGCGCAAGCGCACGACCGAGAGCCTCGAACGCCAGCTCTGCGAGCCGTGCGCGGCCTGCAGCGGGCGCGGCTCGATCAAGACCGCCGAGACCGTCACCTACGAGATCTTCCGCGAGATCACGCGCGCGGTGCGCCAGTTCGATGCCGAGAAGCTGCTCGTGCTGGCGGCGCCGCAGGTCGTCTCGCGCATCCTCGACGAGGATTCGGCGGCCGTCGCCGAACTCGAGGAGTTCATCGGCAAGACGATCCGCTTCCAGCCCGAGGAACACTACGCGCAGGAACAGTACGATGTCGTCCTGCTCTAGCGCGCAGCGAATCCGCACGCAGCGCGTCGCAGCGGCACGCGGATGAGCGTGCTGCGCCGTCGATTGCGCCGGCTGCGATTCGCAATCGTCGGCGTGCTCGCCGGCGCGATCATCCTCGCCGCCCTCGGCGTGGGCCTGCTGCGCCTGGCCCTGCCCTGGCTCGCGCACAATCCGGAACGCGTCGCCGGCTGGTTGTCCGAACGCGTCGGTCGACCCGTGCGCATTGCCCACGTCGAGGACCGGTGGACGCGCGCCGGCCCGCGGCTCGCGCTCGACGGCCTCGTCATCGGCGCCGGTCCGGCTGGCGAACCCGAGCTGTCGCTGCCGCGCGCCGAGATCGCGCTGAACCTGTACGCACCGTTCCAGCGCAACCGCGCCTGGAACGAGTTCCGCCTCGTCGGCCTCGATGTCGGCCTCGAGCGTGCGGCCGATGGCCACTGGTCAGTGCACGGTCTCGCCGCGTCCGGTGACCACGGCAAGCTGTCGATGGGCGTGCTCGGCGCGATCGTGCTGGTCGACCTCAAGCTGACCGTGCGCGATCCGGGGCGCGGGCTCGACGTCGCCTTCGCCGTACCGGAGTTGCGCGTGGTCAACCTCGGTCGCCTGACGCGCGTGCTCGGGCGTGTCGGTGTCGAGGGTGCGAGTTCGCCGCCGTTCTCGGTCGTCGCCGACTTTGACCTCGAGGCACGATCGGGCTCGGTTTGGCTCGGTGGCCATGCTGTCGATCTCGCCGACATCGGGCGTGCGCACGGCGTCGCCGGCCTCGTCGCGCCGGCCGGGAACGGCGATGTCGAGATGTGGGCGCGCTGGAGCGACGGCGTGGTCGACGACGTGCGCACGCGCATCGACCTGCGTGATACCACGCTTGCAGCGACGACGACGGTCAACGCCGCACCCGGCGTCGACGTCGAACCGCGCGCGCTGTTCGAGCGCCTTGCGTTCGTCGCGCGCTGGCGGCGCACCGCCGACGGCTGGGACTTCGACCTCGCCGACGGCCGGTTCACGCGCCGTGGCGAGGAGACACAGGGTCTGCGCGTACAGGCCACACAGAGCGGTGGCGACGATGCGCAATGGGAGGTCGCGGCGAGCGAGGTCGCGATCGAGCCGCTCGGCAGCCTCGCCATGCTGCCGTCCGCGGTGCCGGCGAAACTGCGCAGCTGGCTCTATCTCGCCAATCCGCGTGGTCGCATCGAGTCGATCGACGCGCGCTGGCATTCGCGCGACGACTTTGCCGTCGAGGCACGCGTCGAGGGCTACGGCGCCGATGATGCGCGCGTCATCCCCGGTGTCGATCATCTCGATTTTCGCGTCTCGGGCGACAGCGCCGGACTGCTGCTCGAACTGCCGCGGCAGCCGGCGCGCGTCGACTACCCGTATGCGTTCCCGACCCCGTTCGAGTTCACCGCGCTCGCCGGCGACATCGTCGCCTGGCCCGACGAGGACGGCTGGCATGTGCACACGCCGCGCGTCGCCATCGAGTCCGCGCACTATGCAATCGACCTGCGCGGCGGGCTCGATTTCGCCGGCGACGGCAGCAAGCCGTTGCTCGACGTGGTGGCACTGGTGCCGCATGCCGACGTGCTCGCGGCGAAAGGGTTCTGGCCGATCCGCACGATGCCGCTGCCCGCGCGCACCTGGCTCGATCGCGCGCTGGTCGGAGGCCGCGTGCGCGAGGGCCGCGTCGTGTTCCGCGGCGACCTCGACGACTGGCCGTTCGTCGAGCCGACCGGTCGTTTCGAGGCGAAGGCCGATGTCGCCGGCCTCGAACTCGATTTCCTGCCGGGCTGGCCACGCGCCAACCCCGTCGACCTCGTCGCGCGCTTCATCAACAACGGCATGCAGGCCAGCGTCAGTTCCGCCCGTTCACAGGATCTGGTCGTCGATGCGGCCGAGGCGACGATCGCGCGTTTCGGCGATGCCGTGCTCGACCTGCGCGTGCAGGCACACGGCCCGGGTCAGGGACTGATCGACTACCTGCGCGCGACACCGATCGGCGCGACCTACGCCGATGCACTGCGCGGGCTTTCGATCGGCGGGCAGGGCACGGTCGAGTTCAACCTCAGTGCGCCGTTCAAGCGCATCGACGCGCTGACCCTCGACGGCCATGCCGACCTCGTCGACGCCGCTCTCGCCGAGAGCACGTGGACCCTCGACTTCCCGCACGCCAACGGCCGCGTCGATTTCACGCGCACGAGCGTGACGGCCGAGCGCCTTGCGGTCGAGGTCGACGGCCGCCCGGCCGAGCTCGCGCTCGCCATAGGCAGCGCAACGAAGGATCGCGACAACATGCTCGAGGCCTCGCTCGCGGCGAAGCTGCCGGTCGCGACCGTGTTCTCGCGCGCCGCCGATCTCGCCCCCGCGTTCGCGCGCTTCCCGGGCGAAGCGCACTGGAGCACGCGGCTCGTCGTCGGCGCGGAGCAGGGTGCGGCGCCGACGCGACGCCAGCTCACCATCAGCAGCGATCTGCAGGGCATCGCGATCGATCTGCCCGCGCCATTTGCGAAGGCCGCGCCCGACGCACTGCCGTTCGCGCTCACGCTCGACATTCCGCCGCTCGGCCGACCGTTCACGGCCACGCTCGGCGACATCGTGCGCGTGCACGGTCGCATTCCGTCACCGACCGAGCCGCTGGCCGTGCGCGCCGATTTCGGTGGCGCGGCGGCGGGGACATTGCCCGACCGCGGCATCGCGATCGGCGGACGCGTCGGCGAGCTGGATCTCGGCGGCTGGATGGGCCTGGCCGGCATCGGCGCGGGCGGCGACACCCCGCTGCGCGACATCGACCTCGCGGTCGACCGCTTCGTGCTCGGCGGACGCAACCTCGGCGCCACGCGCTTCGCGGTCGAACCGGGCGGCGAGGCCACGCTCGCGCGCTTCGGCGGCGATTCGGTCGAGGGCACGATCCGCGTGCCGTCGAACGATCTCGCGCGCAGCGGCATCACCGCCGAGATGAAGCGCCTGCATTGGCCCGATCCGCCGCCGGGACAGGAAAGCGCGCCGGCGGCATTGGGTGGCGTCGATCCCGGTTCGCTGCCGCCGCTGCATCTGTGGGTCGGCGAGCTGCGTCTCGGCAGCGCCAATCTCGGCGAGGCGCGATTCGAGAGCCGGCCGATCACCGGCGGCATGCACATCGAACGCCTCGAAACCGGATCGGCCGACCTCGACATGCACGCGAGCGGCGAATGGACCGGCGATGCCGCCGCCAACCGTTCGCATCTCGTCATCGACATGACCGCGCCGAGCCTCGGCCGCATGCTCGATGCCTTCGGTTTCGCCGGCGTCATCGACGGCGGCAAGACGCTCGCGCGCATCGACGCGCAATGGCCCGGTGCACCGACCGCGTTCGCCCTGGCCGGCATCGACGGCACGCTCGAACTCGCGGTCGACAGGGGCCGCATCCTCGAGGTCAATCCGGGTGCCGGCGGACGCCTGTTCGGATTGCTCTCGCTGACCGAGATCCCGCGCCGCCTGTCGCTCGATTTCAGCGACCTGTTCAAGTCCGGCATGAGCTTCAACGAGATCAAGGGCCGCTTCGACCTGCGCGACGGCAATGCCTACACCGACGACCTGCACATCGACAGCCCGGCCGCGACGATCGGCATCAGCGGACGCACCGGCCTGCGCGACAAGGACTACGACCAGCAGATGGTCGTGACGCCGCGCGCCGGCGCGACCCTCCCCGTGGTCGGCGCGATCGCCGGCGGCCCGGTCGGCGCCGCCGCCGGCCTCGTCGTGCAGGGCCTGCTCGGCAAGCAACTCAACGAAGTCGCGCAGTCGCGCTACCAGGTCAGCGGCAGCTGGGACAAACCCGTCATCACGCTGCTCGGGCGCGAGCGTGCGCCGGCGAAGCGGGCTGTCGAGCCGGCGGTGGAGTCCAAGACCGAACCCACGTCCGAGTCGCCACCGTCGCCGCAGCCGAGCACCGGGGAAACGCCGAAGCCTGCGCAGCGCGGTTGAAGTGAAGCGCGGGAGCATGTCGCGCGAATCCCGAGCCATGCTTCGGGAACGCCCCGACCTCCGGACCACCGAGCGTCGACGGATGGCGACGGTCGCTGAACCGGATGAAGGCGCGGATCCAACCGACATAGATGCGTTCCGTGCGCAGGCTGTAATGCTTCAGCCGCAATCGTCGTCGAACCTCGTCGAGCAGGCGCGGTTTTGCCGCAGCGCTGCCACCACCCGATAGCACCGCTCCGCCACGCTGATATCCCATAACACCGCTCCGATGCCCGCTATGCACGCATCGTCGCGGTGTCGGGCAGGCGCGTCTGCCCGCGCAATGCCATGAATCCTGTAGGAAATCGGCTTGACGCGCGTCGACCCGCCGCCGATGATCCCTTCATAACCCGCAGTTCTGCGGACTATTTGTAGTTCTACG
>JAFLDX010000077.1 GCA_017302215.1 Lysobacterales bacterium | reverse complement strand
GAAGGCGCGGCGCACGGCTACAAGGCCTCCGAGCGCACGTTCGACACGATGATCCGCGACGGCGATTTCGACACGCCGGCGGTCGAGCCGTACATCTGGGTGTTCTCGGCCGGCAACTCGGGGCCCAACCCGACCACGCTGACCGCGCCGAAGGAAGCGAAGAACCCGATCATCGTCGCCAGCAGCAAGAACTACCGCGCCGGCGCGATCAACGACATCTCGAGCTTCTCGAGCCGAGGTCCGGCCGTCGACGGCCGCATCCTGCCGACCATCGCCGCGCCGGGCGAGACGATCGCCTCGACGCGCCGCGTCGCCGGCGCGTCGAGCTGCGGCACGGCGATCGCCGGCACCGGGGGCCTGTATTCGAACTGCAGCGGCACGAGCATGGCCGCACCGTCCGTGTCGGGTTCGGCCGCGCTGCTCGTCGAGAAATGGAAGGCCACGCATGCCGGCGCGGTGCCGAGCCCGGCCATGGTCAAGGCCCTGCTCGTCAACGGCGCGGTCGACATCGACACGACGCGCATCCCGAACAACAACCAGGGTTGGGGTCGCGTCAAGCTGCCGGCCAGCCTCGGCATCGGCACGACCTCGTACTACCTCGATCAGTCGGATCTGATCGACGCGACCGGTGTCGTGCGCGAGTACGTGGTCGGCGTGGTCGACACGTCGAAGCCGCTGCGCGTGACCCTGGCCTGGACCGATGCGCCCGGTGCGGTCAACGCGAACCCGGCCCTCGTCAACAACCTCGACCTCGAGGTCGTCGACGGCGCGAACACCTACCGCGGCAACGTGTTCACGAACGGTGCCTCCGCGACCGGCGGCACGGCCGATGCGAAGAACAACGTCGAGAACGTCTACCTCAACACGCCGGGTGGCGCGGTGACGATCCGCGTGCGCGGCACGGCGATCGTCGGCGACGGCGTGCCGGGCAACGCGACGCCGCTCGACCAGGACTACGCCCTCGTCTGCACGAACTGCGTGCAGCAGCCGACGTACACGTTCGCGGTCGATCCGTCGACAGCGAACATCTGCGCACCGGCGAGTGCGAACTTCGACATCGACACGGCGTCGGTGCTCGGATACAGCAGTCCGATCACGCTGTCGGCGAGCGGCGTCACGGGCGCCTCGACCGCGTTCAGCAGCAATCCGGTCAATCCGGGCAATTCGAGCACGCTGACACTTGGCAACACCGCGGCGGTCACGCCGGGTGCGTATACCTTGCAGGTCAATGCGAGCTCGGCGAGCGGCCCGCAGTCGCGTTCCATCGCCGTGCACGTCGCCAACGCGGCGGCCAATGCACCGGCCCTGACGGCACCGGCCGACAATGCCGGCAACGTCGCCGCGCTGCCGACCTTCAGCTGGGCTGCCGAGGCGCAGGCCGTCAGCTACACGCTCGAGATCGCCACCGATGCCGCGTTCACGCAGATCGTGCGCACGGTCACGCAGGCCGGCACGAGCCACACCCTGACCGCGCCGCTGGCGACCAGCACGCGCTACTGGTGGCGCGTGCGTGCCGACAACGGCTGCGGGACCGGCACGGCCGGCAGCGCGTTCTCGTTCACGACGCTGCCGGCGCCGGGCGACTGCCCGATCGGGGCGACCGCCGCGGTCGTATTCGACGACGCGATTGAAAGCGGCACGAACGGCTGGACGACGAGTTCGCTGGCCGGCACCAACACGTGGACGATCTCGTCCGCGCAGTCGGTGAGCCCGACGCGCTCGTGGTTCTCGCCGGATGCCACCACGGCCACCGACACCGTGCTCGTGTCGCCGGCGATGACCTTGCCGGGCGCCGGTGCCGCGCCGATCACGCTCGAGTTCCAGAGCCGCCACACGATGGAGCCGAACGGGACCACGGCGTGCTACGACGGCGGCCTGCTCGAGGTGGCCGTCGGCGGCGGGGCGTTCACCCAAGTGCCGGGCGCGCAACTGCTCACCGATCCGTATACCGGTGCCATCTCGTCGAGCTACAGCAATCCGTTGGCCGGCCGCCAGGCGTGGTGCGGCACGCAGGCGTTCACGCGCTCGATCGTCGACCTTGCACCGTATGCGGGCCAGAGCGTGCAGTTCCGCTTCCGCATCGGCTCGGACACGTCGGTCGGTGCGGAGGGCTGGTTCATCGACGACGTCAAGGTGAAGGGTTGCGCGACCTCCGACGTGATCTTCGCCGACGGCTTCGACGACTGAGCACGGACCGCCTGCCCCGCCGCTGCGGGGCAGGCGTTTGGGTCAGTGATCGATGGCCGCTGGAGTTGAGCCAGATCGCGGCTGAAGCCGCTCCCACAGACTTCGTTCGAGATTGCAGCATCTGTGTGGGAGCGACTTCAGTCGCGATCTTTCGTGGCTGGGGCGCAAGGGCATCGCGGCTGGCTTTCAACAGCCGCAGGGCTGGTCAGCCGCTCCCAAAGATTTTGTGCGCGGTTGTAGCATTTGTGTGGGAGCGACTTCAGTCGCGATCTTTCCGGGCTCGGGCGCAAGGGCATCGCGGCTGGCTTTCAACAGCCGCAGGGCTGGTCAGCCGCTCCCACAGACTTCGTTCGAGATTGCAGCGTCTGTGTGGGAGCGACTTCAGTCGCGATCTTTCCGGGCTCGGGAGGAAGGGCATCGCGGCTGGCTTTCAACAGCCGCAGGGCTGGTCAGCCGCTCCCACAGACTTCGTTCGAGATTGCAGCATCTGTGTGGGAGCGACTTCAGTCGCGATCTTTCGTGGCTCGGGCGCAAGGGCATCGCGGCTGAAGCCGCTCCACAGATTTTGTGCGCGGTTGTAGCATTTGTGTGGGAGCGACTTCAGTCGCGATCTTTCCGGGCTCGGGCGCAAGGGCATCGCGGCTGAAGCCGCTCCCACAGATTTTGTGCGCGGTTGTAGCATTTGTGTGGGAGCGACTTCAGTCGCGATCTTTCGTGGCTCGGGCGCAAGGGCATCGCGGCTGAAGCCGCTTCTTGCATGGACGATGGCTTGTGCCGCATCGGTGCGCTGTGCAGGCGGCTTTTCGACGACATGGGTGAACAAGGCATGCGCACGATCGAATGGGCCGTCGTCCCTTCGCAGGCCGCTCACGCCTTCACCCCGGGTGATTCCGGCGTGACCTGCCGCGCAGGAACGATTCGATGAAACTGCTGCGCCGGATCGCTAACCTCGGTTACGGCAGCCGCCGCGAGGTGCAGGCGATGTTCCGCGAGGGCCGCGTCACCGATGCCGACGGTGACGTGCTGTACGCGGACGACGTGGTCGATCCTGCGCGCGTGCGCATCGACGGCGAAGCGCTCGATCCGCCGCCGGGGCTCGTGCTGATGTTCAACAAGCCGGTCGGTACGACGTGCTCGACGCGCGACGCCGGCCGCCTCGTCTTCGACCTGCTGCCGCCGCGCTGGCGTCGGCGCGATCCGCCGCTGTCGACGGTCGGTCGCCTCGACCGCGACACCAGCGGCCTGCTGCTGCTGACCGATGATGGCGCCTTGCTGCACCGGATCATCTCGCCGCGCCAGCACGTGCCGAAGGTCTACGAGGCGACGCTGGCATCCGACCTGCGCGGCGACGAAGGCGCGCTGTTCGCGAGCGGCACGCTGATGCTCGAATCGGAAGCGACGCCGCTCGCGCCGGCTTTCCTCGAGGTGCTCGATCCGCGCCGTGCGCGCCTGACCGTGACCGAAGGCCGCTACCACCAGGTCCGGCGCATGTTCGCCGCGGCCGGGAACCATGTGGTCAGCCTGCATCGCGCGCGCATCGGTGCGCTTGCGCTCGATGGCCTCGGCGAGGGCGAATGGCGCGTGCTCGGCGAAGACGACGTCGCGCGAGTCTTCGCCGCCGACGCAGTGGCTGGTCCTGTGTCGCCCCTGTAGGAACCGCCTTCAGGCGTGATGCTTCTTCCTTGCGATGTTGTACAGCCAGGGCATCGCGGCTGGCTTTCAGCAGCCGCAGGGCTGGGCAGCCGCTCCCACAGGATCAGACCCTTGTGGCCGCAACTGCCTGCAGGACGGCACGGTTGGAGCGGCTTTGTGGGAGCGGCTCTGTGGGAGCGGCTTCAGCCGCGATCTTTTCCAATCTTGCACGAACCCGTCATCGAAGCATCGCGACTCAAGTCGCCTCCACACGAGCAATGCGCTGCGGGTTGTGGGTGCCGCGACCGCGTGCAGCGCTCAGCCGAGCACGATCGACGGCGGCAGTTTCAGCGTCGCCGTGATCGGCAGGTGATCGGAGACGAGGTGGGGCAGGGTGCGCAGGTCCTCGACCTCGAGCGTGTGCGAGACGAGGATGTGGTCGATCGCGCGCTTCGGCGCCCAACTCGGAAACGTCGGTGGCGGCGTATCGGGCGCGACGAGGGCCGTGCGCGCGAACAGGTTGCGCAGTTCGGGGCTTTCGATCGGCGTGTTGAGGTCGCCCATCAGCACCGCATTCGGATGGCCCTCGAGCAGTTCGGTGATGTAGCCGAGCTGCGCGGCGCGTGCCGACGGTCCGAGCGAGAGGTGGGCGACGACGACGACGAGCGAATCGCGACCGTCGCCGAAGCGCGCCCACAGCGCGCCGCGTCCGCGGATCCGCCCCGGCAACGGGTAGTCGATGATCTCGCTCGGCCGGAGTCGCGCGAGCAGGCCGTTGCTCGACGTCGCGACCTTGGCCATGCGCCGGTTCGGCTGGTGCGTCCAGTACGGGAAGCCGGCCGCCTCGGCGAGGTACTGGGTCTGGTTGAGGAAGCCCGAACGCAGGCTGCCGAAATCGGCTTCCTGCAGGGCGACCATGTCGTAGTCGCCGAGCAGCCCGGCCAGGCCGTCGAGGTTCGCGCGCTTGCCGACCGGAACCACGTGCTTCCAGCTGTGGGTGACGTACTCGCGATAGTTTCTGACGCTGCCCCCGGCGAGGATGTTGCAGCTCAGGACGCGCAGGCGCGTGGGCTCGGCGGACAGCGGGGCGAGGGCTTGGTCGGCTGGCATGGGTCTGGCAGAGCGGCGTGCGACGCATAGGTTGCCCGAGGCAGCATGAACGAAAAGGCCGCCCGTGGGCGGCCTTCGTCGCCGATGCGTGCGCGGGCGCCTATTTCTTCGCGGCCTTGCCGGCGTCCTGCTCCTTCTTGACCAGGGTCTCGACGAGCGCGAGCAGCTGCGGATAGCCGCCGGCCGAGGCGCCGGTCATGCGGTACTTGCCGTTGACGATGATCGTCGGCGTGCCGTCCACGCCGTACTTGCCGACCATCTCCCTCGCGCGCGCGAGCTTGCTCTCGACCTCGAACGAGGTCGACGCGGCCTTGAACCTGGCGACATCGACGCCGTGCTCGCCGTAGAACGCGGCGATGTCGTCGAACGAGCGCATCGGGCGCTTGTCGCGATGCACGGCGTCGAACACGGCCTGGTGCGTCTTGTCGAGCACGCCGAGCGACTGGGCCGTGTAGAACGCGCGCGCATAGGCTTCCCACTGGGCGTTGAAGATCGCCGGCATGTAGGCGAACGCGGCGCCCGGCGGCAGCTTGGCCTTCAGTTCGTCGGCATACGGCTGGAAGTGCGCGCAATGGATGCACGCATAGCTGAATACCTCGAGCACTTCGATCTTGTCGCCCGATGCAGTCGGCTGCGGCGGGTCGATCAGGAAGTAGTTCTTGCCCGGCTCGGCCGCACCGGGGGTCGCCGCCGGCGTGACATGGTCGTGGCCGGCGTGGTCTTGGGCTGCCGGGGCCTGGGCGAGAGCGGGCAGGCTGCCGGCCGCGAGCAGCACGGCGCAGGCAAGGACGAATCGCTTGAACATCGGTTCTCTCCGGGGTCGGTGGCGGCGCTCAGACCGCGAATCGGAAGGGGAGTTGCGTCAGCCGCCGCTTTCCTTCGCGACCAGGTAGCGGACGAGGTCCTCGATCTTGTCGTAGCCGCCGGCCGACTTGCCGCTGAAGCGGTACTTGCCGTTGACGATGAAGGTCGGCGTGCCGTCGATGCCGTAGGCCTTGACCAGCGCGTCGTTGCGCTTGAGACGCGTCTCGATCGCGAACGACTTCGATGTGGCGAGGAAGTCGGCCGCGCTGACGCCGTACTTCGAATAGAACTCGGCGATCGCCTCGAGCGTCGGGGCATGGGTGTCGAGCTTCTTGTCGACGTAGATCGCGCGGAAAACGTCGGCGTGCGCCTTGTCGGCGATGCCGAGCGCCTGGGCCGTGTAGAAGGCGCGCGCGAAGGTCCTCCACGCGTCCGAGAACTGCACCGGCAGGTAGACGAGCTCGGCATTCGCCGGCAGCGACTTCTTCATCGACTCGACGATCGGCGCGACCTGGTTGCAGTGCGGGCAGGCGTACGAGAACGCCTCGACGACCTCGATCTTGTCGCCGGTCGTGGTCGCCTGCGGCGGCTCGACGAGGTCGTAGTGCTTGCCGGCTTCCCATGCGGCAGGAGCCTGGGCATGCGCGCTGCCGAGCGCGGCGATGCCGGCGAGCAGGACGCTCAAGACGAACTTCGACATGGAGATCCTCCGGTGCGGATGCGGGCGCCGCGGGATGGGGTTGCCGGCGCCGGGTCTTCGAGGGACCGCGGACGACGCCGGAAATTCAATCGGCGGCGGCAGCGGTGTGCAGGCCCTGGGCGTACGAGGCCAGCGCGGCGATGTCCTGGTCGCTGAGGCGGCGTGCGATCTCCGGCATGATCCTCGCGTGCTCGTCGTCGCCCCAGGTCGTGCCGGCGCGCCATTCGCCGAACTTCGCCTGCACGTAGTCGGCCCACTGGCCGGCGAGCTGCGGGTACGCCGAGCCGGCCATGCCGCGGCCGTCCGGGCCGTGGCAGGCCATGCAGGCCGGCACGCCGAGCTTCGCGTCGCCGGCGCGGTACAGCTGCTGGGCGCGCGCGACATAGGCCTCGTCGGCCTGGTTCGGCGTCGCCGCCTTGGTCGCGAAGAACGCGCCGATGTCGGCCATGTCCTGCGGCGACAGCTCGGCGACGAACGGCGCCATGATCGGGTTGTTGCGCTTGCCGGACTTGAACTGGGCGAGCTGGCGGGCGATGTAGGACTCGTTCTGGCCGGCGATCTTCGGATACATCGCCAGGGTCGAATTGCCGTCGGCCGAGTGGCATGCGGCGCATGCGGCCGCTTTCGCCTCGCCGGCCTTGGCGTCGCCGGGCGTCGCGTGTGCGGTCGTCTCGGCTGCAACCTGTCCCGCCGCGGCCAGCGTCAGCAGAGCAAAAACATGCCGAAAAAACATACACTGACTCCGGGAAGGGCGGGATTGGGGTCGGAAACCGCCGAATTATCCGCAGCCGCCGAAGGCCGGTCAAACCGGCCTGTCCTCGGCGATCGTAGCAGCCACGGGCATCCATGCACATTCTGCACACCCTCCGCTTCTCCAAGAGCGCCAACGCGATGCGCGACCTGCCGCCCGACGAGGGCGCCGAGGTCGCGTTCGCCGGGCGCTCCAATGCCGGCAAGTCGAGCGCGCTCAATGCCCTGGCGGCCCACAAGGGACTCGCGCGCGTGTCGAAGACGCCGGGGCGGACCCAGCTCATCAACATCTTTGCGCTCGACGACGGGCGCAGCCTGGTCGACCTGCCGGGCTACGGCTACGCCAAGGTGCCGATCGGCGTGCGCGACCACTGGCGCGGCCTCGTCGACAGCTACCTCAAGCACCGCCAGGCGCTCAAGGGCATCGTGCTGATCGTCGACTCGCGCCATCCGCTCAAGGAGTTCGATCGCCAGATGCTCGCCTATGCCGAGGCGATCGGCCTGCCGTGCCACGTTCTGCTGACCAAGTCCGACAAGCTCTCGCGCAGCGAGGCGGCGCGCACGCTCGCGCACACGCGCGCCGAGATCGGCGCCGAGGCCGGATCGCGCGTCAGCGTGCAGCTGTTTTCGGCGACCGCCAAGGTCGGCCTCGACGAGGCGCGCGAGGTCGTCATGCGCTGGCTCGGTCCAGCCGCCGCCTGAGCACGCCGGCGCCGGCTTGAGCGGCCCGGCCACGTCCCCATATCGCCCGGTCAACCGCGAGGACCCTCCGCCATGTCCGGACCCAGCGCCGTCAGGGACGAACCGATCACGCGCCGAGAGCAACTGGTCGAGTTCATCGCCGGTGGCGGCAAGCCGGACTCGGCCTGGCGCATCGGCACCGAGCACGAGAAGTTCGGCTTCCGCATCCCCGGCGCCGGCACGCCGGCCGGCGAGGAGTTCCGCCCGCCGACCTGGGAAGGTCCGCACGGCATCGGTGCCCTGCTCGAGGGATTGACCCGCTTCGGCTGGGAGCGCGTCGAGGAACACGGCAAGCTGATCGCGCTCGCGCGCGGGCAGGCCTCGGTGACGCTCGAACCGGCCGGCCAGCTCGAGCTGTCCGGCGCGCCGCTCGAGACGATCCACGAGACCTGCTGCGAGGTCACCGGCCATCTCAACGAGGTCAAGAGCGTCGCCGACGCCCTCGGCATCGGTTTCCTCGGCATGGGTTTCCAGCCGAAGTGGTCGCGCGCCGACATGCCGTGGATGCCGAAGGGCCGCTACCGGATCATGCGCGAGTACATGCCGAAGGTCGGCCGGCTCGGCCTCGACATGATGACGCGCACGTGCACGGTACAGGTCAACCTCGACTACGCCGACGAAGCGGACATGGTGAAGAAGTTCCGCACGTCGCTCGCCCTGCAGCCGGTCGCCACCGCGTTGTTCGCCGACTCGCCGTTCACCGAAGGCCAGCCGAACGGCTACCTCAGCTACCGCTCGCACATCTGGACCGACACCGACCCTGACCGCACCGGCATGCTCGACTTCGTGTTCGAGGACGGCTTCGGCTACGAGCGCTACGTCGACTACCTGCTCGACGTGCCGATGTACTTCAGCTACCGCGACGGCATCTACCACGACCTGTCGGGACGCTCGTTCCGCAAGTTCCTGCGCGGCGAACTGGCCGAACTGCCCGGCGCGACGCCGACCCTGAAGGACTGGGCCGACCACATGACCACGGCCTTCCCGGAAGTGCGCCTGAAGAAGTTCCTCGAGATGCGCGGCGCCGACGGGGGCCCGTGGAACCGCCTGTGCGCGTTGCCGGCGTTCTGGGTCGGCCTGCTCTACGACACGGCTGCGCTCGATGCGGCCTGGGACCTGGTCAAGGACTTCACGCGCGAGGAACGCCATGCCCTGCGCGACGGCGTGCCGAAGCACGCGCTCACGCTGCCGTTCCGCGGCGGCACGCTGCGCGACCTCGCGGTCGAGGCGCTGAAGATCTCGGCGGCCGGCCTCGCCCGGCGCGCGCGCAGGAACCGCAACGGCGCCGACGAGTCGATCTACCTCGAACCGCTGCTCGAGATCGCCGCCGCCAACCAGACGCCGGCCGAGCGCAAGCTCGAGCTGTTCCACGGGGCATGGAAGGGTCGCGTGGATCCGGTGTTCAGCGAGTTTGCCTACTGAGCGCGGCGCGCGCGCGTTTGCCGGCGACGCACGATCCGGAAACGAAAAACCCCGCGCATCGCTGCGCGGGGTTCGGGGTCGAAACCTTGCGGGTCGTGTTCAGGCGACCTGGACTTCGTCCGCCTGCATGCCCTTCTGGCCCTGCGTGGCGACGAACGTCACGCGCTGGCCTTCCTGCAGCGACTTGAAGCCGCTGCCCTGGATCGAGCGGAAGTGCACGAACAGGTCGGGGCCGCTTTCCGGCGTGATGAAGCCGAAGCCCTTCGCATCGTTGAACCACTTGACCGTACCGTTCTGGCGAGCTGCCATGATGTAACTCCTCTGCGTCTCTTGATGGGAAAAAGTATCGCGGCGCGGGGGTATCCCGCGGCCGGAACTGAGTTGCAAGGAGGGAGAGGCAGCGATGGAGCGGATCGCGAGATCGACGACATCAGGCCACGATTCACGGTGACCCTGGCAAGCACAGTGCGCGCACTGTACAGGGTTTGCGGCCTGCATGCGAATCGGGTCTCCGCGCGTACCTTGCCGGTCGCGGTCCACGCCAGCCATTGCGCCGCGCGCGCGGAATGCCAGAATCCGCCGACTTCGCGGAGGGGCGCATGGGCGATTCGACCACGGTGGCAGCGGCGGGCAACTCGAAGCGACGCGTGCTGTTCGCGAGCCTGATCGGAACGACGATCGAGTTCTTCGACTTCTACATCTACGCGACCGCCGCGGTGCTGGTGTTCCCGGCGCTGTTCTTCCCGGCCGGCGATCCGGCCTCGGCCACGCTGCAGTCGCTGGCGACGTTTGCGCTCGCGTTCTTCGCGCGTCCGGTCGGATCGGCCGTGTTCGGCCACTTCGGCGACCGCGTCGGGCGCAAGGCCACGCTGGTCGCGGCGCTGTTGACGATGGGGCTGTCGACCGTCGTCATCGGCCTGTTGCCGACCTACGCGACGATCGGCGTGTGGGCGCCGGCCCTGCTCGCGTTGTGCCGCTTCGGCCAGGGTCTCGGCCTCGGTGGCGAGTGGGGTGGTGCGGTCCTGCTCGCCACCGAGAACGCGCCGCCCGGCCAGCGCGCCTGGTACGGCATGTTCCCGCAACTCGGCGCGCCGATCGGCTTCCTGTGCTCGACCGGCATCTTCCTGATCCTGACCAGCGTGCTCGACGAAGCGGAGTTCCTTGCCTGGGGCTGGCGCATCCCGTTCCTCGCCAGCGCATTGCTGGTCGGGGTCGGCCTGTGGGTGCGCCTGCGCCTGTCCGAGACGCCGGCCTTCGCGCGCGCGATGGCCGACAACGAACGCGTGCGCGTGCCGATGCTCGGCGTATTGCGCGACCACGGCGGGGCGCTCGTGCTCGGCACGTTCGCGGCGACCGCGACCTTCGTGCTGTTCTACCTGATGACCGTGTTCGCGCTGAGCTGGGGCACCTCGGCGCTCGGCTATTCGCGCCACGACTTCCTCGTTCTGCAGATGCTCGGCGTGCTCGCGTTCGCGGCGACGATCCCGCTGTCGGCGCGCATCGCCGACGCGCGCGGGCGCACCACGATGCTGGTCGCGGCGACCGTCGCGATCATCGCGTTCGGATTCGCCTGGGCGCCGCTGTTCACCGCGGGCAGCGCCGGCGTGCTCGCCTTCCTCGCGCTCGGCCTCGGCCTGATGGGCCTGACCTACGGTCCGCTCGGCACGGCGCTGGCCGAATTGTTCCCGACCGCCGTGCGCTACACCGGCGCATCGATGGCGTTCAACCTCGCCGGCATCGTTGGCGCGTCGCTCGCGCCGTATGCGGCGACCTGGCTTGCCCAGCGCCACGGCATCGGCGCGGTCGGCTGGTATCTCGCGAGCGCCGGCACGCTGTCGCTGCTGGCCCTGCTCGGCATCGGTGCGCGTGCAGCGCGTCACCCGGTCGACTCCGCGAAGCTCTGATCAACCGGCGTGCCGGGTCCGGTCCAGAACGTGCGTGAACGCGGCGTAGTCGGCCGCCATCGGCTCGGCGCACGCCGGACGGTCGAGCAGCGCGGCGAGCGCGGGCGGGACATCGACGGCATGGCCGACCAGCGGTTCGACGACCCGTTCGAACTTGGCCGGATGCGCGGTGGCGGCGATTGCCCAGTCGCCGCCGGCGCGGCGCGCGCGCAGGCGCTCGAACACGGCGATCGCGCAGGCCGTGTGCGGGCAGAACACCTCGCCGTACTGTGCTTCACCGCGGGCGATGACGGCGCGGATCGTCGCATCGTCGACCGATTCGGCGACGAAGGCCTTGCGCAGGTTCGCCGTGTCCGGATACAGCCAGCGCAGGCGCTCGAAGTTGCTCGGCGCGCCGACGTCCATCGCGTTGGCGAGCGTGGCGAGGCTCGGTTGCGGCGCATAGTCGGCGCCGGCGAAGAAGTGCGGCAGCACGGCGTTCGCGTTCGTCGCCAGCGCGATCGCGCCGACCGGCAGACCGCAGGCGCGGGCCAGGATTGCGGCGAAGGCGTTGCCGAGGTTGCCGGTCGGCACGACCAGGTTGAGCGGCGTGCCGCGTCGGCGCGCGTGCACGAGCGCGGCATGCGCGTGGTAGGCCATCTGCGGCAGCAGGCGGCCCAAGCTGATGCTGTTGGCCGAGCCGAGCGGCATGCGCGCCTGCAGCGCGGCATCGCCGAGCGCCTGCTTCACGAGGCGCTGGCAATCGTCGAAGCTGCCGTCCACGCGCAGCGCGCGCACGTTGTCGCCGAAGCAGCCGAGCTGGTGCGCCTGGCGCGGTGACACCCGGCCATCCGGGTAGAGGATGACGACGCGCAGGCCCGGACGCCGGTGGAAGGCGGCGGCAACGGCCGCTCCGGTATCGCCCGAGGTGGCGACGAGGATCGTGCGTGGCGTGTCGCCAGGACCGTGCAGGCGCTGCATGCAGGCGGCGAGGAAACGCGCGCCGAAATCCTTGAATGCGGCGGTCGGGCCGTGGAACAACTCGAGCACGGCGCAGCCGTCGACGCGCGTCGGCTTGAGCGGGGCCTCGAAGTCGAGGGCCTCGGCGCAGATCGCCGGCAGCGCATCGGCGAGGGCGTCGCCGGCGAAGAACGGCGCGAGCAGGCGTGCGGCGACGGCGGCCAGCGAATCCGCGCCCTCGAAGTCTTCGAGCGGGACGCGCGGCATCGCGTCGGGCACGAACAGGCCACCGTCGGGTGCGAGACCGGCGGCGAGGGCCTCGCTCAGCGTGGCCGGATCGGTGCCGCCGCGCGTACTCGTGTATTTCATTCGATCACCCCGGCAGCCGGGCCGTTGATCGCGCCGACAAAGGCTTCGCTCGCGAAGCCGGCGGCGGCGAAGGCGTCCTGCATCGCGCGCGCGCCGGCTTCGGCACGTGCGCGGTCCTCGAACCAGGCGAACACGCTCGGGCCGGCGCCCGAGATGCTCGCGCCCAAGGCGTCGTGGGCCAGTGCGGCCTGCTTGACCGCATCGAACCCGGCGATGAGCGGTGCTCGGCGCGGCTCGACCAGCACGTCGGCGAGACCGGCACGCACGAGCCCGGCGTCGCCGCGATGGCAACCGGCGAGGACGAGGGCGAGGTGGGCGCTCTGCGCGACGAAATCGGCGAGCGCGTAGTCGCCGGCCAGGGCCGCGCGCGCGCGCCGCGTCTCGAGCACGGCGTCGGGGTGCACGACTGCGCAGTGCCAGGCGTCGGGCACCGGAATGCGCACGAGGCGGTCGCGAGTGGCCAGCACGAGGCCGCCGAGCAGCATCGGCCCGACGTTGTCGCCGTGGCGACTGCCGCTGGCGACGGCCTCGCCCTCGAGCGCGAACGGGTACAGCGCTTCGACCGCGAGCGGTTCGTCGAGCAGCGCATTCGCGGCGACCAGCGCGGCCACGCACGAGGCGGCCGAACCGCCCATGCCCGAGCCGAGCGCGATGCCCTTGTCGAGTTCGATGGCGAAGCCGAACGGCAGCGCGAGCGCGTCGCGCAGCGCGATCAACGCACGACCGGCCGTGTTGCGCCCTGCCTCGAGCGGCAACGTCGTCACGCAGCCGCGGATAGCGTCGATGCGCACGAGCGGCGCGTCGATGCGCGCGACCGTGGCGAGGTCCCCCGCGCCACCGAGGCTCTGGCCGAGGATGTCGAAGCCGACCGCGACATTGCCGATGCTGGCCGGTGCGAAGGCGCGTGCCTGCTTCACAACTTCGCCCCGAGCGCCGCGCCGACGCGCAGAAGGTCGGCGAACACGCCGGCCGCGGTCACTTCGCGACCGGCGCCGGGGCCGCGCACGATCAGCGGGTTTTCGGCATAGCGGCGCGTCGTGTACTGCACGATGTTGTCGGTGAGGCTGAGGTGTGCGAACGCGTGCGTGCCGGGCAGCTCGACGAGCTTGACGCTCGCGCGGCCCTCGCGGTCGAGACGCGCCACGTAGCGCAGCACGCAGCCTCTTGCGGTCGCCTCGGCGTGGCGCGCGGCGATGGCGTCGTCGAGTTCGTCGAGGCGCCTGATCGCGGCCTCGCGGTCGAGCGTGGCGAGCGCGGGCGGCACGAGGCCGTGCACGTCGACATCGTCGAGTTCGAGCGCGAGCCCGGCTTCGCGGGCGAGGATGACGAGCTTGCGCGCCACGTCGAGGCCGGACAGGTCGTCGCGCGGATCGGGCTCGGTGTAGCCGAGCGCGAGCGCGTCGCGCACCAGCGCCGAGAACGGCACCTGCGCGTCGTAGCGGTTGAACAGCCAGGCCAGCGTGCCCGAGAAGATGCCTTCGACGGCGAGCAGTTCGTCGCCCGTGTCGATCAGGTCACGCAAGGTCTGGATCACCGGCAGGCCGGCGCCGACGGTGGCCTCGTAGCGCCAGCGCGCGCCGCTCGCGGCCGAGGCCGCGCGGATCGCCTGCCAGCGTGCGAGCGGACCGGCACCGGCCTGCTTGTTCGGCGTGATGACGTGGATGCCGGCAGCGAGCCAGTCGGCATAGCGCGCGGCGACCGCATCGCTCGCGCTGCAGTCGACGATCACCGCGTGCGGCAGGTGGGCCGCATGCACATGCGCAGCGAACGCGTCGAGGTCGGCCGGTGCGTCGCTTGCGGCGAGCCGGTCGGACCAGTCTGCAGCGAGTTCGCCGAGGTCGCTCGTCCACAGGCGGCGGCTCGACGCGATCGCGCGCACGCGCAGGTCGAGGTGGGCTTCGCGTCGCAGTCGCGGCAGGGCCTCGCGGAGCTGCTCGAGCAATTCGCGGCCGACATTGCCGGGGCCGATCACGCCGACCGAGATCGTCTGCGGCGAGAGCCAGAAGCCGGCGTGCGCCGCGCGCAGCGCACGCGCCGCATCGCGGCTGTCGAGCGCGACCGAGATGTTGCGCTCGGAGGCGCCCTGCGCGATCGCGCGGATGTTGACGCGCGCGCGCCCGAGCGTGCCGAACAGCCGGGCCGACACGCCCGGCGTGCCGGCCATGCCGTCG
>JAFLDX010000076.1 GCA_017302215.1 Lysobacterales bacterium | reverse complement strand
GCAGGCGTTCGACCAGGGCCCAGGCGCGCGCGACGAAGCGCGAATCGGCCGCGTCGCGGAAGCGCTCGGGCAGCACGCGCGGCAGCAGGTGGCGCGTGGTCAGGCCGGCGACGATCAGGCCGCTGATCGTGAACACGGCGAGCTGTTCGAGTCCGGTCACGCCCGAGGCGAAGAAGGCGAGGTAGGCGATGCAGGCCGAGGCGATCGCGGTGACCAGCAGCGGCCACAGCGCGCGCACGCTCTCGAGCGCGCTCTCGCCTGCGCGGCGGTGGCTGAGCAGGCGGATCGGGTATTCCTGGGCGACGCCGAGCAGGGTGAAGCCGAACGCGAGCGTGATGCCGTGGATCTGGCCGAACCAGGCCGCGATCGCGCCGACGCCGGCCAGCGCGGCCGAGGCGATCGGCAAGGCGGCGAGACCGAGCACGGCGATGCTGCGGTAGGCGGCGAGCAGCAGGACGATGAAGCCGATCGTGCTGAGGTGGCCGAGCCACTCGGCTTCGCTGCGCGTGCCGGCATTGACGAGCGTGGTGAAGTAACCGGGACCGCTCAGCACGAGCTTCGCCTCGCCGCGCTCGGGCAAGGCGGCGAACGCGGCTTCGATCGCGCCGATGGCCTCGCCCTGCGCGGCCGGATCGAAGCCCGGCGCCCTGGTCTGCACGAGCAGCAGCGCCTCGCCTTCGGCCGAGAACCACACGCCCTCGCGCATCAGCGGCGGCTTCGGCGGCGACCAGCGTTCGGCGAGCTTGAGCACCTCGACGGTCGGGTCGCGCGGCAGCAAGGGCTTGAGCAGCGTCGCCGCCGGCGAGCCGAGATCCTCGACGCGCGTGGCGAGTTCGTCGGCGAGCGTGTCGGCATCGAGTGGCGCGGCGTCGAACGACGGCGTCAGCAGGTACCGGTACGGCAGGAAGTCGTCGCCGAGCACGCCCTCGTCGAACGCGCCGTTGACGACCTCGTCGAAGCGCGCGTCGTCGCGCAACGCGGCGACGAGGCCGCGGCTCAGTTCGGCCGCGCGCGTCGCGTCCACGCCGGCGATCGCGGCCAGCAGCAGGCGCGAGCCGGGCCCCTCGCCGATCTGCTCCATGATGAGCTTCTGGTCGGCGGTCTGCGCCGGCGGCATGAAGCTGCGCAGGTCGGTCGAGACCTTCAGCGTGCGCTGCACGAACAGCGCGAGCGCGGCGAGGACGAGGATCCAGCCGGCCAGCAACAGCCACCGGCGCGCGCGTGCGCTCATGCCGATCCTTCCATGCGCATGCCCGGCTGATCCTTCCGCTGCGTGCGGATGCCGGTCGGAACCGCTTGCCGGTGCCGCTGTCGCTCCGACGTGCCGCGAGCGCCCCTCATCCGGCGCTGCCGCGCCACCTTCTCCCCGTAGTCACGGGGAGAAGGAACGGCCAATGGCATCTCGAGTGTGTGCGGTTCGCGCTTCATCACCGCCCCGTCCGCTGTATATGCTTGCCGTTCCTTCCCCACACGGCCACGCGGCAAAGGGACGACCGAACGCATCTCGAGTATGTGCGGTTCGCGTTCCATCACCGCCGCGTCCGCAGCATATGCTTGCCGTTCCTTCTCCCCGCGATCGCGGGGAGAAGGTGCCCGGCAGGGCAGATGAGGGGCGCTTTGGCCACCGGACGCCGCCGCGGTCTGCACCTTCCGAAGACGATTGAACCGCGGCAAAGGGACGACCGAACGCATCTCGAGTATGTGCGGTTCGCGTTCCATCACCGCCGCGTCCGCAGCATATGCTTGCCGTTCCTTCTCCCCGCGATCGCGGGGAGAAGGTGCCCGGCAGGGCGGATGAGGGGCGCTTTGGCCACCGGACGCCGCCACGGTCTGCATCGTCCGAAGACGATTGACGGAAAGGTCGGTGGCTCCGCGCAGTTCATTTCGCCAGCGCGCCGCGGCAGACGAGATCGAGGTTGTGCGCGGTCAGCGGCTTCGGCAGTTCGGCGGCGGCGAGCGCCTCGACCAGCATCACGCTCGAATCGCCGTCGGCGTCGTTGATCGTGAAGCAGCGCGCGGCCTTGCCGGCGCCGTCGACGACGATCGAGGCGACGCGGCGCGCGAGGCGCGCGTCCTTCGGCGCGAGCTCGAGTCGCCAGCGCGCGGCGTCGTTGCGCGCCGTCACGCTGAAGTCGCGCTCGAGCGTCGCCGCATCGCCGCCGAGCAGAGCGCTGAAGCCACGCAGGAAACCTTCGAGCTCGGGAATCTGGCCGAGCGCGATCTCGCGCGGCTTGCGCTCGCCGCGCTGGACCTTGACCTGGCCGTCGGCGATCGACGTCGTCTCGTGGTACGGCGCGTCGACGCGCTTGCCGAGCCGGCCCGGGCCGAGGTACTCGAGCTCGCCGCGCGCGATGGTCGGACGGTCGAACATCTGCGCAAAGCGCACTTCGGTGTACGGCGTGCGTGCCGGCAAGTCCCGCTTGAGGCCCGCGATCAGCGCGGCCGGGCCGGCTTCAGCGGCCGCGACCGGCGAGGGCATCCACAGGCAGGCCAGCAGCCACGCCGCAATCGGGGACAGTCGGCGCATCGAGATTCCAGAAGTCATGGAAGTTGAACCAGTTCCAGGGATGGGCGCGCACATGATGCTCGAGGCGTTGCGCATAGAGCTGAACGATCGCCTTCAGTTCGGCCTCGCGCGCTCGGCGCGGCAGCTTGAGGTCGGCGGCGAGCGTCTCGAAATGCAGGTCGTAGCGCGCGCCGCCGCCGTACAGGCCGACGCAGAACACGAGCGGCACCTTGAGCATGCTCGCGATCAGGAACGGCGCAACCGGGAAGCGCGCCGGCGAACCGAGGAAGTCGACGACGACGGTCGCCTCGCCGGGGCGCGCGCGATCGCCGAGCAGGGTCGCCAGCGCACATTGCTGCATCGCCTCGTGGAGGGCGAGCACGACTTCGTGGCCCGGTCGCGAGGCATCGATCACGCCGGCCGCGATCTTGGGGTTGAGTGCATGCAGCAGCTCGGTCATGACCGGCGTCGCCTGCGTGTCGAGCACGACGCGCACCTCGACGTCCTCGCGTCGCAGCGACAGCACGCGCAGCGCCTCGAAGCTGCCGACATGCGCACCGACCAGCAGCACGCCGCGGCCGCGATCCATCTGTTCGTGCAGGTCGTCGAGGCCGTGCACGCGGATGTCGAAGTCGGCGACCTTGTCGGTCAGCAGGTAGATGCGGTCGAGCGTGGTCGCCGCGTAGGCATGCATGAGGCGCATCACGCCCCAGGCACCGGCCGGCCGGCCGAACATGCGCGCGAGGTAGTCGCGCGCGGCACGCCGCTCGCCGCTGCGGCGCAGGAAGAAGTACAGCGTGATCGGATACAGCAGCACGCGCGTGACGCGGCGCCCGCAGGCAAGGCCGATACGGAAGATCGTCCACAGGCCCGCGCGGCCGCCGCCTTCGCTGCGTTCGTTCCAGTGCGCGCTCATGCGAGCGTCGCTTCGCCGGCCAGGATCGGATTGTCGTCGCGCTCGATGCGGAAGCGCAGGCGCCGTGCATCGCCTTCGAAGCGCAGCACGGCGTCCTCGTCCGGGCGCAGCGGGGCGAGGAACTTGACCGCCGACAGCTTCGCCAGCGTGAAGCCGGCGCGTTCGAGGCTGGCGGCAACGTGGTCGAGCAGGACCACGCCCGGCACGATCGGATCGCCCGGGAAATGTCCCGGCAGCGACGCGTGCGTAGCCGCGATGCGCAGCCGGCCGCCGAGCGTGGCGACATCGACCGCCATCGCTCAGCGTACCGTGTCGCGCAACAGGCGCGGCCAGTTCGTCGCGAGCCGCTGCAGGAACACGCGCGGCGGATCGTGGCGTACGTGCGGCAGCCGGCGTCGCCGGAACGCGAGCTCGGCGACCATGAACACGATCGGCACGAGCCAGCCGCCGACCACGAGCCAGGTCTCGGCGAACACGCGCGGCGGCCAGCCGAGGAGGCCGTGGCGCACGCCGAGCAGCCAGGCGAACACGAACGCCTGCGCGAGCAGCAGCAGGGTCCAGGCCAGGGTCAGACCGCGTGCGTACGCGGCGACACCGCGTTCGGCGAGGCGTTCCTCGCCTTCGAGCGCGAGGATCACGCGCGCGATCAACGGGCGGCGGCCCGCGACGAGGGTGTGACCGAACAGCCACGCAAGCGCGAGGTTGACCAGCACGGGCAGGGCCTCGAGCGCGAACAGGCCGTGGCCGCGCTGCACGAGCGCACCGAGCAGCACGGCGACGACGGCGAGCACGATCCACGCGCGGACGCGGCGCGCCGCGAGACGCGGCGCGAGCACGACGACGACGAGCGCGAACGCGCAGGCCGCCGCGAGCAGGCCATCGCCGCGCGCGAGCGCGAGCACGGCCAGACCGATCCATGCGATCGCCCCGAGCATGCCGAACGCGCGCGAGCGCCAC
This sequence comes from Lysobacterales bacterium, assembly GCA_017302215.1. Lineage (GTDB taxonomy): Bacteria > Pseudomonadota > Gammaproteobacteria > Xanthomonadales > Rhodanobacteraceae > Dokdonella. The sequence continues at coordinate 10,427 of JAFLDX010000076.1, read as the reverse complement.
GGCGAGGCCGGCTCACCGGTCATGGCGAACGCTGGAAACGGGCGATGCATGCGCCTTCTGCATGGGCGACGGGCGCCCCCCTGGAAAGGCCGCGAATGTACCATGGCGTCCGTTTCGACCGGCACGCATGCAGAGGAACGCAATGGAGCAGGCGGTGGACAGGATCGAGTGCGACGTGCTCGTGATCGGCGGTGGCCCGGCCGGTTCGACCGCATCGGCCATGCTCGCGCGCAGGGGCCATCGCGTGCTGATGCTCGAGAAGGACGTGCATCCGCGCTTCCACATCGGCGAGTCGCTGTTGCCGGCCAACATGCCGATCCTCGAACAGCTCGGCGTGCTCGAACGCGTGCGCGAACTCGGCGTGCTCAAGCTCGGTGCCGATTTCCCGAAGGAAGACGGCCATGTCACGTTCCATTTCCGGCGCGCGCTCGGAGCGACGCCGGGCTATGCCTTGCAGGTGCGGCGCGACCAGTTCGATCACGCGCTGTTCGAGCACGCGCGCGAAAGCGGGGTCGATGCGCGTGACGGCTGCAAGGTGACGTCGGTTGCCGTCGACGGCATCGGCGCGGTGTGTGCCGAGGCACGCACGGGCGATGGCCGAGCCTTCGCGGTGCGCGCGCGCTACCTCGTCGATGCGAGCGGGCGCGACACCGTGCTCGGCAATGCGCTCAAGCTCAAGCGCCGCAATCCGAAACACCAGAGCGCGGCGATCTTCGCCCACTTCCGCGGCGTCGAGCGCCGCGCCGGCGAGGACCAGGGCAACATCAGCATCTACCGCTTCGCGCACGGCTGGGCCTGGTTCATCCCGCTGCCCGACGGGCTCATGAGCATCGGCTGCGTGTGCTGGCCGGACTACCTCAAGCAGCGCCGCGGCAGCCCGGAGGCATTCCTCATGCAGACGCTCGAACGCATGCCCGAAGCGCGCGAACGCATGCGCGAGGCGACGCTCGAGGGCGAGGTGCGCGTCACGGGCAACTACTCCTACACCTGCACGCGCATGGCCGGCCCGGGCTGGATCATGGCCGGCGATGCCTGGGCCTTCGTCGACCCGGTGTTCTCGTCGGGCGTCTACCTCGCCATGCACGGCGCGATGCAGGCCGCCGACCTCGTCGACGCTTCGCTGCGCGAACCGTCACGCGAAGCAGCGCTGCAGCGCGCCTTCGACCGCCGCCTGCGCCGCGGCGTGCGCGTGTTCTCGTGGTTCATCCATCGCTTCAACTCGCCGGTCATGGCCGGCCTGTTCGCCCAGCCGCGCAACGTCTGGCGCATCGAGGACGGCATCGTCTCGATGCTCGCCGGCGACGTCTTCGACGACCGCGAAGTCATGAAGCGCGTGCACGCCTTCAAGTTCATCTACCTGGCCAGGGGCCTGTCGATGGCGACGCGCTGGGTCGCCGACTGGCGCGAGCGCCGGCGCCAGGCGCGCGCGGCGTTCAGCGGCGGGACGACGCCGGTGGATTCGGCGTGAGGGCGACGACCGCCACGTCGATCCGTTCGATCGGAAGCCGGGCACAGGTTCAGTTCCGATCGTCCGGCTTACGTGCCGGCATCCCGCGGCCGTTCGGTTGACCGGGGATCCCCTGCCGTCAGGCGAATCAGCGCTCGGTCGGCGTGCCTCAGGCGAGCGTGTCGCGGTGCAGCCGCCACACGTTGCGGCCGGCTTCCTTGGCGCGGTACATCGCCGCGTCGGCCAGGCGCATGAGCTCATCCGCGTCCGCGCTGTCGTACGGTGCCATGCCGATGCCGATGCTCGTGCCCACCTTCAGTTCGCGTCCGGCCAGGTGCACGGGCTCGGCCACCGCGGCGACGAGCTTGGCCGCGACGCGGCAGGCGTCGTCGACATGCGTGGGCGCGTCGAGCAGCACGACGAACTCGTCGCCGCCGATGCGCGAGACCGTGTCCGAACCACGCACGCAGTCGAGCAGGCGCTGCGCGATCTCGGCGAGCACGTGATCGCCGGCCTCGTGCCCGTGTTCGTCGTTGATGCGCTTGAAGTCGTCGAGATCGAGCAGCAGCAGCGCGATCCCTTCGCGGTGGCGCAGTGCGCGCGCCAGCGCCTGGCGCAGCCGGTTCATCAGCAGCCGGCGATTCGGCAGCCCGGTCAAGGCGTCCTCGTGCGCCAGACGTTGCATCGCGGCTTCGCGCTCGCGCCGGTCGGTGATGTCGGAGAAAACCGCGATCAACGTGCCGTGCGGCTGCCCGGGCTCGACGGCCCGACAGGCGAGCGCTACCCACAGCACGCTGCCGTCGCTGCGCGCGACCTGCACGTCGCGTTCGAGCGCGAGACCGCGCGCGAAAGGGTCGCGCAGTTCGTCGAGATGCCCGGCTTTCGCGCCCGGCGGATGCAGCACGGAGATTTCCTGGCCGAGCATCGCGTCGGCTGCGTAGCCGAGCATCGCCTCGAGTTGTGCATTGCTGCGCACGATGCGCCCGTCGCGGATCTCGGCGATGCCGACCGACGCGAGGTCGAACAGCAGCTGGTGCTCGGCGAGGCTTTCCTTCAGGGCCGACTCGGCGGCGGTCAGGCGTTCGAGCAGTTCCTCGCTGCGCAACTGCGCGCGGACGTGCTGGACGAACCGGCGTGCGATCGTCTGCTGCGCAGAGACGAGGAAGACGGCCACGAGCGCGGCGAGCGCGGCCAGCGTCACGTGCTCGGTGCCGCCACACGAGGCGTACACGGCCGCCAACGCGACCAGCGGCGGCATCGCGTAGGCGTTGAACGCCAACGCACTCACCGCCATCGCGCCGAGCGTCGTCGCGCTGACGCCGACCAGCGTGATGGCGATGACGATCTCGAGCGCCGGGCTGACCGAACCGATCAGCAGCGCCGGTGCCGACCACAGCATCCCGGCCGCCAGGCAGGCTCCTGCGAAGCGATGCTCCCAGACCGGCTGCGCGCGCCGCGGCGCATCGGCGCGCCGGTACATCAGCCACAGCCACGCTTCCACCCCGAGCACCGCGAGCATGGCCGCCGCCCAAGGCAGCAACCAGACCGGACCCCCCGCGAACCACAGACCCAGGGCGAAGATCCACGCCGCGACCGCGACCAGCGGCTGGCCGAAGCGCGTCAGCACGAGCAGCTGCCGATTGCGCTCGAACTGGATTCGCCGCTGTTGCGTGCGATCCCCGGTTGCGGAGGCCGTCGTCGTGATCATGGCCAGCAAACCGTCGGGCCGGCGATGCCCTGTCGATGGCTGTGGTCGAGCGCTCGGCGCATGGGGATACCCAGGAACCAATGGTCCAAGCGCTGCTGTTCCACAGCGTCCGCACACGCACCGGGATCGAGCGCGGTGCGGCTGGTTCCAAACGATCCGAATCGCTTTCGCGTGCCAAGATACTCGCGTCGCGCGACATTATCGATGTGCCGGACCCCGGGATCGGCGTCGGCTGGTCGGGTGACGATGTCGACCGGTGGCAACGTCATCACCAGAGCGGACCGTCGGCCTCACGGCGACGTCCTCCGCCAGCCGCTCGACACGCTAGACTCGCGCGTCCCGGGATGCCCGCCTTCCTCCCCAAGTGGAGTCGCTCCGATGAAACCCCGCCGCAAACGCCCGACCGTCACGCGCGAGGCCGCCGAGGACGCGGTGCGCACGCTGCTGCAGTGGGCCGGCGAGGATCCGGCTCGCGAGGGCCTGCTTGACACGCCGAAGCGCGTCGTCGATGCCTACGGCGACTGGTTCTCGGGTTACCTCGTCGATCCGGCCGCATACCTGCGCCGCACGTTCGAGGAGGTTGCCGGTTACGACGAGATGATCGTGCTGCGCGACATCGAGTTCGAGTCGTACTGCGAGCACCACATGGCGCCGATCATCGGCCGCGCGCACATCGGCTACCTGCCGACCGACAAGGTGGTCGGCATCAGCAAGCTCGCGCGCGTGGTCGACGGCTTCGCACGGCGCTTCCAGGTGCAGGAGAAGCTGACCGCGCAGATCGCGCACTGCATCGAGGACGTGCTGAAGCCTCGCGGCGTCGGCGTGGTCATCGATGCCGTGCACCAGTGCATGACCACGCGCGGCGTGCACAAGCGCGGCGTGTCGATGGTGACGAGCCAGATGCTCGGCGATTTCCGCGAGGACGCGCGCACGCGTGCCGAATTCCTGCGCTTCGTCGATTCGCGTCGCGCCTGAGTCCTCTCACGCCGAGTTCGGGGCAGGCTCTTCTTCCCGTCTTCCCGCTCGCGCGGGGCGAAGGGAAGCCAACGATTCGATGCACCACAGGCCGTCCCTTCTCCCCATGCCAATGGGGAGAAGGTGCCCGGCAGGGCGGATGAGGGGCGCTTCTGCACTCTTGACTCACCACGACACCGGCAAGCCGGCCCCTCATCCGGCGCTGCCGCGCCACCTTCTCCCCGCTGACGCGGGGCGAAAGGAAGCCAATGTGTCGATCCACATGCTTCCCCTTCTCCGCGCTCGCGCCGGGCACAGCCAGGCCGACGTGTCGATCGATTCCTTCCCTTCTCCCCGTCGCGACGGGGAGAAGGTGCCGAAGGCGGATGAGGGGCGCTCCTGTACCGGCATTTCGCCGCGCCAGCGGCACGCCGGCCCCTCCCTGACGACGGGAAGACGTGCCGAATGAAGACGACGGACGCTCCTTCGCCGGTGCCGCACGCCGATGACGGCCTGATCGTGTATCGTCCGCGCGCCGACGTTTCCCGCCGATCCGACCGATGAGCGAAGAACACCCCGTCACCCCGGTGCGCCGAGCCGCGGTGGTCTTCATCTTCGTCACCGTCATGCTCGACATGCTCGCGTTCGGGATCATCATCCCGGTGTTTCCGCACCTCGTGCAGGCGATGACCGGTGGCGACATCGCCAATGCGGCGCGCTGGACCGGCATCATGGGTGCGCTGTTCGGCCTCATGCAGTTCGTGTTCTCGCCGGTGCAGGGCGCATTGTCGGACCGCTACGGGCGACGCCCGGTGATTCTCGGCTCGAACTTCGCGCTCGGCGTCGACTTCATCCTGATGGCGCTCGCGCAGACCCTGCCGATCCTGTTCATCGGCCGCCTCGTCTCGGGCATCGCCAGCGCGAGTTTCTCGACCGCGAACGCCTACATCGCCGACGTGACGTCGAAGGAGAAGCGCGCCGCGGCCTACGGCACGATGGGAGCAGCCTTCGGCATCGGCTTCATCGTCGGTCCCGCGCTCGGCGGTTTCCTCGGCGACGTCTCGGTGCGCCTGCCGTTCTGGGTCGCGGCCGGACTCGCGCTGGCCAACTTCCTCTACGGCTGGTTCATCCTGCCCGAGTCGCTGCCGCCGGAGCGGCGCAGCGAGCGCTTCGAGCTGCGCAACGCGAATCCGTTCGGCGCGCTGCGCCTGCTGCGCCGGCATCCGCAGGTGTTCGGACTCGCCGTCGTGTTCTTCCTGGTCAGCCTGGCCCAGTTCTCGCTGAACTCGACCTTCGTGCTGTACGCCGACTACCGCTACGGCTGGGGCGCGCGCGAGGTCGGCTACACGCTCGGCCTGGTCGGCGTGTGCAGCGCGCTCGTGCAGGCCGGGCTCGTGCGCCGCGTGGTGCCTGCGTTCGGCGAGCGGCGCGTCATGCTGTTCGGCCTCGCCTGCGGCGTGGCCGGCTTCTCGACGCTGGCGTTCGCGAGCTGGTGGCCGGTGTTCCTGCTCGGCATCCCGCTGCTCGCCCTGTCCGGCCTCGGCGGCCCGACCGTGCAGGCGATCGTCACGCGCCAGGTCGATCCGCGCGAGCAGGGTCGCCTGCAGGGCGCGATGACGAGCCTGGCCAGCCTCGCCACCGTGTTCGGCCCGTTCCTGTTCACCCAGGTGTTCGCGCATTTCATCTCGCCCGGCACGGCGATCCACTTGCCCGGCGCGGCCTTCCTGCTGTCGGCCGTGCTCGTCGCCGGCGGCCTCGCGCTCGGCTGGGGCGCAACCGCGCACCTGCGCGAGACCTCGCCCGCCGATACCGTCGCCGCGGTCGCCTCCGACGCGCCGCCACCGTGAACACGAAGCCGTTCGCGCCGGCCTGCGAACGCAACCGCGAACCGATCCTGGGCGTGCTGCGCGAGGCCTTCGCCGATCGCCGCCGCGTACTCGAGATCGGCAGCGGCACCGGCCAGCATGCCGTGCACCTCGCCGCGGCGATGCCGTGGCTCGAATGGCAGGCGTCGGAACGCGCGGAACACCTCGCCGGCATCCGCGCCTGGCTCGACGAGGCCGCGCTGGCCAACACGCCGGCACCGATCGAACTCGATGTCGCGCGCGGCCCGTGGCCGAAGACGCGCTTCGACGCCGTGTTCAGCGCGAACACGCTGCACATCATGGCCTGGAGCGAGGTCGAGGCGCTGTTCGCGCGCCTGCCCGAGGTCACCGAACGCGGTGCCGTGCTCGCGATCTACGGCCCTTTCAATCTCGACGGACGCTTCACCAGCGCGAGCAATGCGGCGTTCGATGCGCAGCTCCGGCAGCGCGCCGCGCACATGGGCCTGCGCGACCTCGCAGCGGTCGATGCACTCGCGCTCGGCGCCGGCTTCACGCGCGAAGCCGACCACGCGCTGCCGGCGAACAACCGCTGCGTGGTCTGGCGGCGTGCGCGCTGAGGCAGGTCACGCGTCGCTTCAGCCCTGGTCGAGTGCAGTGCGGATCGACGCGAGCTGCGCGGCGAGCCGCTGCTGCGCCTCGCGCATGCGCGGATCGTCGCGCCATCCGGGGCAGGCGCGCAGGACGAGCCGCCGGCGCAGCCATGACCACCGCCGGCTTGGCGCGACATGCAACGTGAAGAACAGGTCGCCGTGGTAGTGCAGTCCGAGCGTCGCCGCATCGATCGGCCAGTGGTCGGCGAGCAGGTACGAGGCCGTGGCGGCGCCGAGCGTGCGGCGCGCGCGCATGCGCGAGGACGCGTCGAGCAGGACGAAGGCGCTCGCTTCCTCGTAAGGGCAGTCGAACGAGGTGACGAGCAGGTATTCGTCGCCGACGCGATACTGCGCATCGATGACGTATCCGGGCACGCGCACATCGACCACGCGGCCATCGACGCGCAGGCGCGAATCGCGCGGCCAGCTCTCGTACGGACCCGCGTGCGCCTCGAGTTCGAAGCGGTTGACGACTTGCATGCACGATCCGCGTGGCGGCGATGCGGCGAGCTTACGCCACTGCGCCATCCGGATCGCGCGGGGTTAGCATGCGCGCACCGCCCGAGGAGGACTCCGTCATGCGCCCCGTTGCGACCTTGTTCGCCGCCGCCCTGGCTTGCCTGCTGCCGCGGCTGTCCACGGCGGCCGAATCCACGCCGCTGCCGTCACCGGTGTTCGATGCCGCGCTCGCCGGCACGCTCGGTGCGGACGAGTACGGCATGCGCAAGTATGTGCTCGTGATCCTGAAGACCGGTTCCAAGGCAATGCCGAAGGGACCGGAGCGCGATGCCATGTTCAAGGGTCACTTCGCCAACATGAAACGGCTCGCCGACGAGGGCAAGCTCGCGGTCGCCGGTCCACTCGATGGCGTCGATGGCTGGCGCGGGCTGTTCATCCTCGCCGTCGCCGACATCGAGGAGGCGAAGAAGCTCGTCGCCACCGATCCGGTCATCGCCAACGGCGAAATGGTCGCCGAGTACCACACCCATTACGGCTCGGCCGCGCTGATGCAGGTCAACGACGTCCACGCGCGGATCGCACGCAAGGGCTTCTAGGGAAATCCCGGCGCCATCGGCCACCGTTGCGGCGGGGTTGCAGGAGCACTCCGGTCGCGATGCCGCGATCGGGGCTCGGCGCGAGAGTGGAAAGGTTCGCGGCTGGCTTTCGACAGCCGCAGGGCTGGTCGGCCGATCCACGGACCGCTGCTCCAACCGGCCGGCGATGGCGGCGACGCGCCGCTTTCACGATCGCGTGCGCCGAGGGCTGGGCTATGCTGGCCGGCATGGCGGAAATCGTCCTTCTGGCCTGCGAACTGCTGCTCTACGCGCTCGGCATGCTGGCGGCGTTCCGTGCGCGCCGGCGCCTCGGCCTCGGCGTGTTCCTGACCGCGATCGGCAGCCTGCATTTCCTCGAGACCTATCTCGCCGCGAATCTCTACGTGCAGGTTGCACCGGGATTGAGCCTGTCGCCCGGTTCGGTCGTGCTGTTCTCGGGCAAGTTCCTTTTCATCCTGCTGCTGTACATCCGCGAGGACGCGACGATCGCGCGCCAGCCGATCTACGGCCTGCTCTACGGCAACCTGCTCGCCGTGCTGCTCGGCCTGCTGCTCGCGCGGCATGTGGTGCTGCCCGGCACGAGCGGCGCATCGAACGATCTCAACCTGCTCGACCCGATGGGCGTGCTGATGGTCTGGGGCAGCGTGCTGCTGTTCGTCGATTGCCTGCTCGTCATCCTGCTTTACGAACGCCTGTCGCGACGCTCGCGCCTGCCGGTCGAGGTGCGCATCTGGTGCGCCGCGGTCGTCGTGCTCGTGTTCGACCAGATCGGCTTCTTCAGCGTGCTGCACCTGTCCTACGACGTGCCGCTCGCCGCGGGGATCGGCGGCCTGGTCGGCAAGGTCGTCGCAGCGACGCTGTACGCCGTGCTGATCGGCCAGTACCTGCGCCACTTCGAGCGCGCCGGACCGGTGCCTGCCGACGTGCCTGCCGACGGCGCCGGCCCGACCCTGTTCGGCACGCTGACCTACCGCCAGCGCTACGAAGCCCTGCGCGAGCAGGCGCGGCACGATGCCGTGACGCACCTGCTGAACCGCGGCGAGTTCGAGCGCCAGGTGGGCCTGCATCTCGCACGCGCACTGCGCGAGCGGCGCGCGCTGCACCTCGTGCTGATCGACATCGATCACTTCAAGTCGGTCAACGACCTCTATGGCCACCAGACCGGCGACCTCGTCCTGCGCGAAGTCGCCGAGGTGGTCGGTGCGGGCGCAGACAACGGTGCGAGCGCGTTCCGCTTCGGCGGCGACGAGTTCGCGATGCTGGTGACCGGCATCGACCACGATGCCGCGCTCGCGCTCGCCGAACGTCTTCGCGCGGCGATCGCGCAACGCCGCATCGGCGAGGGCGAGACGACCGTCACCGTCAGCATCGGCGTTTCGACCCTGCCGGCCGGATCGAACGACGGCAACGTCGCCGAACTCGTGCGCATCGCCGATGCGATGCTCTACCAGGCCAAGGCCGACGGACGCGATCGCGTGGCCGGCACGCACGTCGGCGCGCGCTGAGCAGCCGCGCTACTCGCGGCGCAACGACTCGACCGGATCGAGCCGCGACGCGCGCCAGGCCGGCAGCCAGCTCGCGAACAGGCCGACCGCGCCCATGACGAACGTCATCACGAGGAACGTGGCGAGGTCGTGCGCGACCACGCCGTAGAGCAGGCTGCCGAGCACGCGCGTCGCGGCGAGGGCTGCGCCGAGACCGACCAGCATGCCGATCGCGACCACGCGGAAACCCTGGCCGACGACCATCGCGCGCACCTGGCCGGCGCGCGCGCCGAGCGCCATGCGCACGCCGATCTCGCGCGTGCGCTCGGCGACGACCTGCGACAGCACCGCGTACAGGCCGACCGCGCCGAGCACGAGCGCGAGCAGCGCGGCGAGGCCGAGCGTGAGCAGGCTGAAGTCGACCTGCTGCATCGAACGTTCGGCGAGTTCCTGCATCGTGTGCACGCGATACAGCGGCGCCTCGGGTGCGAGCTCGCGCACGAGCGCGCGCACGGCCGGCACGAGGCTTTCGGCCGGCACCGTCGTGCGCAAGGCGAAACCCGGCGAGCTGCGCGCGCGGCCGCCGTCGGGCGCCGGACCGACCAGCGGGAAATAGACCAGTGGCTGCACTTCGCTCTGCAGGCCGTCCTGCAGCACGTCGCCGACCACGCCGACCACGGTTTCCCAGGGACTGCCGGCGCTGCGCTGGAGGCGTTGGCCGAGCGGATCCCGCCCTGGCCAGAGCAGGCGTGCCGCCGACTCGCTGACGAGGATGTTGCCGCGTGTCACGCCGTGGTCGTCGGCGCCGAACGTGCGTCCGGCCTTCAGTGCGATGCCCATCGTCCTGAAATAGTCGCCGGCACTGAACGTGACGTTGACCGGAACGCCGTCGCTGCCCGCCTCGGTCGTCTCGGTGCGCACGCGGATGCGCGCCGTGGCTTCGTCGATCGGCACGTTCTCGACGATGCCGGCGGAACGCACGCCGGGGAGTGCGGCGAGGCGGTCGAGGAAGGCCAGGTTGAAGCGCGCGTACGAGACGGCATCGTTCAGTTCGGGCCGGTGCGGTGCGATCTGGAACGTGAGGATGTCCCGCGTGTCGTAGCCGGGATCGACGTGGCGCAGCTCCCAGGCGCTGCGCAGCAGCAGGCCCGAACCGATCAGCAGGACCAGCGCGAGCGCCGCCTGTCCGGCGACCAGAACGTGGCGCACGGCATGCGAACGGCCGGTCGATCCACGCCCGCCCTCGCGCAGGCGCGCGAGATCGGCGCGCGAGCCGCGCAGCGCGGGCAGGCCACCGCAGGCC
>JAFLDX010000075.1 GCA_017302215.1 Lysobacterales bacterium | reverse complement strand
GGCCGATGCAGGCCGGCGTGCGCGCGGCCAGCGCCTCGGCGGCACCGTCGACGATCGACGTGCCGGCGTGGACGCGCCTCGTCGCCGCGCATGCGCGCATCTTCCAGTTTCCGTCGTTCGAATGCGGCGGCCTGTTCGGCCACGGCGTGCCCGGCAACAAGTTCCGCGGCGTCGAGATCGACTGGATCGCGGCCAGGGCGAACGTGCCGACCAACAGTGCCTACCTCGCGCGCTTCAGCAAGGACTGCGAACGCGAACGCGCCGACGCCGCGCGCGACCATGACCAGCCGGGCGTGCTCTACCTGTACCGCAGCGCCGACGATACCGGCGCATTCCTGCTCGCGCGCGGCATCGATGCGAGTCGCTGCGGCCTGCTCGACGATGTCGTGGTCTGTTCGCGCGACGTCGACCTGTCGCGATTGCGCTGAACGATCGGACGAGATGTCGCGACGTTCGGCCGTCGATCAGCGCGCGGGCGTCATCGCATACCAGAGGCCGTCGTTGCCGAGCGTCCAGTACTGTCCCTGGGCATCGCGGGCGTAGCGACGACCGCTGGCCGGGTCGGTGGTGCCGTCGGGTCCGATGTACGGCAGCGCGCGCGCCTGGCCGTCGGCCGGATCGATCCAGCTCGTGTTGCCTTGCAGGACCTGGCCGGCTTCGGCCTGGTTGCGTGCGTAGCCGGCGCCGTATTCGGCCTGGGCGGCCGCGCGATCGTCCTGCGCGTGGCGATAGCCCTGCCATGCCTGCCTCTCGGCCTGCTGGTTGGCGCGCTCGCCGCGCATGAAGGCGGCCGCGCCGCCAGGCGTCATGCCGGCCGTCGCCGCGTACTGCCAGGCGAACTGCGCATACGGCAGCGTGCCGCCGGCAGCCAGGTGCTGGCGATACTTCATCTGGCAGTCCGGGTTCTGCATGGCCTGCTGCACGATCGCGGCTTCCTGCGCGCGCATCTGCCGGTTCATGGCCTCCTGCTGGCGCTGCGCCTCCTGCAGCATGGCGCCGTAGTCGGGCCCGAGGTCGTAGCCGCCATAGTGGACCTGCGCCTGTGCGGCACCGGCGAGGCCGATGCCCGCAAGGATCAGGCAGGACAGGATCGGGACGGGTCGGTTCATGCGATGTCCTCCGGGTCGTATCCGCCATGGCGCGAGATCGCGCCGCGATGTCGCATCGTCTTCGCGTTCAGCTACGCGGCGCGGTGCGTGCGGCGCGGCTGGCTATACTCGCGGGCCTTCCCGTCCGCCCTGCCGACGTGCCGAACCCGATCGATCCGGTCCAGATCACCGCGCACACCGCGACGTCCGCACTCGGCCACGGCCGTGCCGCGCACGCGCGCGCGTTGCGCGAGCGCCGCAGCGGCCTGCGCGCGAACGACTTCACGCGCGAACCCCTGGCCTGCGCGATCGGTCGCGTCGACGGCCTCGAGGCGCAACCGCTGCCGGATGGCTACGAGCGCTTCGAGTGCCGCAACAACCGCCTGGCCTGGCTCGGTGCGCAGGGCGACGGTTTCCTCGACGTTGCGCGCGCCGCGGTCGCGCGCCATGGCGCCGAGCGCGTCGCCCTGCTGCTCGCCACGTCGACCTCGAGCATCGGCGCGAGCGAGGAGGCGTACGAACGCCTCGAGGACGGTCGCATCCCGGCCGACCTGCGTCGCCCCGAGGTGCATACGCCGCATTCGCTCGGCCTGTTCCTCGCCGCGCTGACCGGCGCACGCGGCCCGTGCCTGACCACGGCGACCGCGTGTTCGTCGAGCGCGAAGATCTTCGCCACGGCCGAACGGCTGCTGCGCCTCGGCCTTGTCGACGCGGCGATCCTCGCCGGCGTCGACACGCTGTGCGGCAGCGTGCTGTACGGCTTCAACTCGCTCGAACTGGTCTCGCCCGAGCCGTGCCGTCCGTTCGACGTCGCAAGGCGCGGCATCTCGATCGGCGAGGCGGCCGGGTTCGCCCTCGTCGAACGCGCCGCCGATGCGCTGGCACCGCGCCTCGTCGGCTGGGGCGAATCGAGCGACGCCCACCACATGTCGACGCCGCATCCGGAAGGTCTCGGCGCGCGGCGAGCCCTCGACGACGCGCTCGCGCGCGCCGGTCTCGGCGCACACGAAGTCGACTACATCAACCTGCACGGCACCGCGACGCCGAAGAACGACGAGGTCGAGGCCGCCGTCGTCGCCGCGGCGTTCGGTGCGCGCACGCGCGCGAGCTCGACCAAGGGCTGGACCGGCCACACGCTCGGCGCGGCCGGCATCCTCGAAGTCGTGATCAGCCTGCTCGCGCTCGAGCACGGCTTCGTGCCCGGCACGCTGAACAGCACGACGCTCGATCCGCTGTGCGGTCCGCAGGTCACGCTCGCCAACGAGGACGCCGACCTGCGCATCGCGCTCAGCAACTCGTTCGGCTTCGGCGGCAGCAACTGCACGCTCGCGTTCGCGCGCGGAGACCGTGCATGACACTCGACGTGCAGATCGAAGGCATCGGTTTCTGGGCACCGGGCTGGCCGGACTGGGACAGCGCCTGCGCAGGGCTGCGCCGCGGCGATGCGCCGTCGGCGGACGCGCCCGCGCGCCCTTCCCCCGCGCTGCTGCCGCCGGCCGAGCGTCGACGCGCACCCGATCCGGTGCTGATCGCCTGCGAGGTCGCCGCGCAGGCCTGCGACGCGGCCGGTCGCGATCCGTCGACGCTGGCCAGCGTGTTCACCTCGACCCACGGCGACACCGCGATCACCGACTGGATGTGCGAGACGCTCGCGCGCGCGCCGCGTGAACTCTCGCCGATCCGCTTCCACAACTCCGTGCACAACGCGCCGGCCGGCTACTGGACGATCGCCGCGCACTGCCATGCCGCGTCGACCTCGATCAGCGGCTACACGGCGAGCTTCGCGGTCGGGCTGTACGAGGCCGCCGTGCAGGCCCGCAGCGCCGACGAACCCGTGCTGCTGGTCGCCTACGACATCGTCTCGAAAGGCCCGCTCGCCGAAGTCGTGCAAAGCGAGGCCGCGTTCGGCATCGCGCTCGTGCTCGCGCCGGCGCGCGCCGGCGTCGAGCTGCCGAGCGTGACCCTGCGTGTCGATGCCGGCGCGAAGCCGACCGCGCTGGCCCTGCCGGGCGCATTCGCCGCGCTCGCCAGCGGCAATCCGATGGCCGCCTCGGCGCTGCCGTTCGCGACCGCCCTCGTCAGCGATGCAGCGCCCGTGCTCGTGCTGCCGTTCGGCGTGCGCGGCGGGCTCGTCGTGGAGCTCGGCTGATGGCGGCGACCCCCCGCGTCGCCGTGCTGATTCCGGCGCTCAACGAGGAACTCGCGATCCGCGCGGTGGTGAGTTCGGCGCTCGCCGTCTGTGCCGACGTCATCGTCGTCGACGACGGCTCGACCGACGCGACCCTCGAACGGATCGCCGACCTGCCGGTCAGCGTGATCCGCCACGCCACGCCGAAGGGCAAGGGCGAGAGCCTGCGCGACGGCTTCCGCGAGGCGATGCAGCGCGGCTTCGACGCGGTCGTGACGATGGACGGCGATGGCCAGCACGACGCCGCCGACGTGCCGCGCCTGATCGCGGCCGCGCGCGAATTCCCTGATCACCTCGTCATCGGCGCACGCATCCGCACGCGCGAGAACCAGCCGAACGCGCGCCGGCGCGCCAACGCGGTCGCCGACTGGGGCATTTCGTGGGGTTGCGGCCTGCCGGTCGCCGACACCCAGAGTGGCCAGCGCTACTACCCGCGCCGCGCGCTCGAACTCGTCGACCTCGCTGCCGACGGCTTCGTCTTCGAGGCGGCGATCCTGATCGCGGCGACACGCGAACTCGGCCTCGGCGTGGTCTCGGTGCCGATCGACACGCGTTACCACGCCGGCGCGCGGCGCAGCCATTTCCGGCCGGTGATCGACGTCACGCGCATCACCTGGTACACGATCGGCCGCGTGCTCCACTACGGCCATGTCGTGGCAAGCTACCGCCGTTCGCACGGACGCCCACCCGCAGTGACCGATCCGCCGCTGGCGCGCGCGCACGCATGACGTGCCTCGCGCCGGCCGACGATTCCTGGAGTCCGTGATGAGCCCGCCCGCGCAGCACGATGTGGTGATCCTCGGCGGTGGCCTCGCCGGACTGTGCCTCGCCCTGCAGTTGCGCCGGCGCTTCGCCGACCTCGACATCGTCGTGCTCGAGCGCAAGGCCCATCCGGTGCCGGCGGCCGCGCACAAGGTCGGCGAGTCGACCGTCGAGATCGGCGCGCAGTACTTTGCCGAAACGCTCGGCCTGCGCGCGCACCTCGATGCCGAGCACATCCGCAAGTTCGGCTTCCGCTTCTTCTGGTCGGAAGGCCGCGAGGATCTCGCGGGCGTGACCGAACTCGGCGTCAGCCAGGTCATGCCGACACCGACCTGGCAGATCGACCGCGGCGTGTTCGAGAACCATCTTGGCGTGCGCGCGCGCGAACTCGGCGTGCGCTTCATCGACGGTGCGAGCGTGCGCGGGGTGAGCTTCGGCGAAGGACAGGCGGCACACGCGGTGCGCGCGCGCGTCGGCGGCGAGGATCGCGAGTTCACGGCGCGCTGGGTCGTCGATGCGTCGGGCCGCGCCGGCCTGCTCAAGCGCACGCTCGGCCTCGCCGAGGCGAACGGGCACGACGTCAACTCGGTGTGGTTCCGCATCGATGCACGCCTCGCGATCGACGACTGGTGCGACGACCGCGCCTGGGGCGCGCGCTGCGCGCCACCCGAGCGCTGGCGTTCCACCAACCACCTGTGCGGCGAAGGTTACTGGGTGTGGCTGATCCCTCTCGGCTCGGGCGCGCACTCGGTCGGCATCGTCTGCGACGCCGGCCTGCACCCGCTCGAACGAATGAACACGTTCGACAAGGCGCTCGACTGGCTGCGCGAGTTCCAGCCACTGGTGGCGCGCCACTGCGAGGCGACGCGCGACAAGCTCATGGACTTCCTGTTCCTGCGCGGCTTCTCGTACGGCTGCCGCCAGGTGTTCTCGGGCGACCGCTGGGCCCTCACCGGCGAGGCCGGCGTGTTCCTCGATCCGTTCTACTCGCCCGGCAGCGACTTCATCGCGATCGCCAACACCTACATCTGCGAACTGATCGCGCACGACCGCGCCGGCCAGCCGGTCGCGCCGTACGCGCGCCTCTACGAGCAGCTCTACCTGTCGTTCTACGAGAACACGCTGAGCCTCTACCGCGACCAGTACGCGATCTTCGGCGACGCCGAGATCATGGCGATCAAGGTCATCTGGGACTACGCGTACTACTGGGGCATCCTGTGCCCGTTGTTCTTCCAGGATCGACTGGCCGATCTCGGCCTGCTCGGCGACCTGCGCGACGACATGCTCGCCGCGGCCGCGCTGAACCGCGACATGCAGGCGCTGCTCCGCCGCTGGTATGCGCACGGCACGCGCGCGAGCCGGCCGGTCATGTGGGACCAGGGCAAGCTCGACTGGTTCCTCGCGATGAACACCGCGCTGCGCGACCGTCTCGACGGCGCCGGCACGCGTGCCCGCGTGCGCGAGGGACTCGCCACGCTGCGCGACCTCGCCGCGACGATTCGTGTACGCGTCGGCGTGCACGCGCACGGCATCGCGTCGACCGTCGACGCCGCCGTGCCCGGCACGCTGCCCCTGTTCGCCAGCGCGGCCTGAGCGCGGACGCATTCGCTTCGGGGCGTGGTACGGCCAGGGCATCGCGGCTGAAGCCGCTCCCACAGGCTTCGTCCGCAGTCGTGTTCGAGGTCGCGGTGCACCTTGTGGGAGCGACTTCAGTCGCGATCTTCGGGCGGGGCTCGGAGCGAGACTGGAACAGATCGCGGCGGGCTTTACAGCCGCAGGGCGGGTCAGCTGCTCCCACGGACCGTTGCTCCCGCGCGCTTCGTCCGCAGCCGTGTTCGAGGTCGCGGTGCACCTTGTGGGAGCGACTTCAGTCGCGATGCTTGGATCGGGGTCGGGTGCAAGAGTGGAGAAGATCGCGGCTGGCGTTCAACAGCCGCAGGGCGGGTCAGCTGCTTCCTGCAGGTATTGCCATCGGCTTCGATCGAGGCCACGCATGGGCTGCACACCGATCCATGCGTTTCTTTACACCGACCGGCGTGGAGCGACCGCACCGGGCTCGGTACCATGCGGGTCCGCCAGCGCATCCGCCAGCCCCGATCCAGGCACGCCGGGCATCGGCGTCGACGCCAGTCGTCGAAGCCTGCCGCCGTAAGCAGCGAACCGACGTCGGCCTGCCCGCTCCGCGCACGATCCCGACGATCGACCCGCCCCGCGCTCGCCGGCTTCCCATTCACGGATGCAACGATGAGTCCCAGAACCCTCAGGATCCTTCTTGTCTTGCTCGCGCTCGCCGCCATCGCGGTCGTCGGCTGGTGGTGGTCCGGTCGCGCCGAACCGGCACCGGCACAGGCCGGTCGCGGCGGCTGGCGCAACAGCAGCGAACCGACGCCGGTGCGCGTCGCGCGCGTCGTGCGCGCGCCGCTCGCCGTGCAGATCAAGGCGCTCGGCACGATCACGCCGCTCCAGTCGGTGACCGTGCGCGCGCGCGTCGAGGGCGAGCTGGTCAAGGTCGCGTTCGAGGAAGGCCAGCACGTCGAGCCCGGCCAGCTGCTCGCCGAGATCGATCCGGCGCCGTTCAAGGTGCAGCTCGCCCAGGCCCAGGGCCAGCAGAAGCAGAACCTCGCCGAACTCGAGAACACGCGCATCCAGTTGCAGCGCTACCGCGACCTTGCGCGCAGCGCGTACGTCGCCGCGCAGGACGTGGCCAACCTCGAGGCGCAGGTGCGCCAGTTCGAGGGGCGTCGCGAAATCGACCAGGCCGCGGTCGACGAGGCGAAGCTGCAGCTCGGCTACACGCGCATCACCGCGCCGGTCGGCGGACGCGTCGGCCTGCGCGCGGTCGATGCCGGCAACCTCGTGCGCGCGAGCGACGCCGAGGGCATCGCCACGATCACCCAGGTGCGGCCGGTCAGCGTGATCTTCTCGATACCGGAGAGCGAACTGCCTGCAGTCACCGCGGCGGTACGGCGCACGCCGGACCTGCCGGTCGAGGCCTGGGACCGCGAGGAGCGGCGCAAGCTTGCCGACGGCACGCTGTCGAGCCTCGACAACCGCATCGATGCGGCGACCGGCACGCTGCGCCTGCGCGCGCTGTTCGCCAATGCCGACGAGTCGCTGTTCCCGAACCAGTTCGTCAACGTGCGCCTGCAGGTGTCGAACGAGGCGACGCTGTCGATTCCCGATGCGGCCGTGCAGTTCGGCAAGAACGGCACGTATGTCTACGTGATCCGGCCCGACGACACCGCGACGGTGCGCGAGGTGAAGCTCGGCGCGAACAGCGGCAGCCGCGTCGCCGTGCTCGACGGTCTCGCGCAGGGCGAGCGCGTCGTGCTCGAGGGCATCGACCGCCTCGACGAGGGCAAGAAGGCCGAGATCGTCGCCGACGACGATGCGAAGGCGCCGGCCGCGAACGGACCGGCCGGATGAACCTCTCGCGCCCGTTCATCCTGCGCCCGGTGGCGACCACGCTGCTGATGCTCGCGCTGCTGATGTCGGGGTTGTTCGCGTACCGGTTGCTGCCGGTGGCGGCGCTGCCGCAGGTCGACTACCCGACGATCCAGGTGCTGACCCTGTACCCTGGCGCGAGCCCGTCGGTGACGACGAGCGCGGTGACCGCGCCGCTCGAACGCCGCCTCGGCCAGATCCCGGGCCTCGACCAGATGGCGTCGACCAGTTCGGGCGGTGCGTCGGTCATCACGCTCAAGTTCGCCCTCGAGGTCGATCTCGGCGTCGCCGAGCAGGAAGTGCAGGCGGCGATCAACGCGGCCAACACGTTCCTGCCGGACGACCTGCCGATGCCGCCGGTGTACCGCAAGGTCAATCCGGCCGACACGCCGATCATCACGCTCGCGGTGACCTCGCGCACGCTGCCGCTGCCCGAGGTCTACGACCTCGTCGACACGCGCATGGCGCAACGCCTGTCGCAGCTGCCCGGCGTCGGCCTGGTCAGCCTCGCCGGCGGCCAGCGTCCGGCCATGCGCATCGAGGTCAACCCGACCGCGCTCGCCGCGGCCGGCGCCGGCATGGACGACATCCGCGCGGCGATCGCGGCGTCGAACGTCAACATGCCGAAGGGCAGCTTCGACGGACCGATCCGCGCGATCATGCTCGACGCCAACGACCAGATGCGCACGGTCGAGGAATACCGCGACCTCGTCATCGCCTGGCAGGGCGGTGCGCCGCTGCGCCTCGGCGATGTCGCGCGCATCGAACAGGGCGCCGAGAACCGCCAGCTCGCCGCGTGGTCGGGCGACGTGCCGGCCATCCTCGTCAACATCCAGCGCCAGCCCGGCGCCAATGTCATCGAGGTCGTCGAGGGCATCCAGGCGCTGCTGCCGCGCCTGCGCGCGGCGATGCCGCAGGCGGTCGCGATCGAGGTGCTGAGCGACCGCACCGAATCCATCCGCGCGTCGATCAAGGGCGTGCAGCACGAACTGCTGCTCGCGATCGGCCTCGTCGTGCTCGTCACGTTCGTGTTCCTGCGCACGATCCCGGCGACGATCATCCCGAGCCTCGCCGTGCCGCTGTCGCTGGTGGCGACGTTCGGCTTCATGCTGCTGGCCGGCTTCTCGCTCAACAACCTGACCCTGATGGCGCTGACCATCGCCACGGGCTTCGTCGTCGACGACGCGATCGTCATGCTCGAGAACGTCGCGCGCCATCTCGAGGAAGGCAAGTCGCGCCTCGAGGCCGCGCTCGACGGCGCGAGGCAGATCGGCTTCACCCTCGTCTCGCTGACGATCTCGCTGATCGCCGTGCTGATCCCGCTGCTGTTCATGGGCGACGTGGTCGGGCGCCTGTTCCACGAGTTCGCGATCACCCTGGCCGTCGCGATCGCGATCTCGCTGGTCGTTTCGCTGACCCTGACGCCGATGCTGTGCGCGCGCTTCCTCTCCGCCGGGCGCGACCACGGCGTGGCCGATGCCGCGGACGGTCGCCACGGCGACGTGTTCGACCGCCTGATCGCCGGCTACGACCGCGCGCTCGACTGGACGCTCGCGCGCCAGCCGCTGATGCTCGTCGCCACGCTCGCCACGCTGGCCCTGACCGCCGCGCTCTACCTCGCCGTGCCGAAGGGCTTCTTCCCGGTCCAGGACGCGGGCCTCATCCAGGGCATCAGCGAAGCGCCGGCCTCGGTCTCGTTCCAGGCCATGGCCGAACGCCAGCACGCGCTCGCCGAGGCCCTGCTCCAGGACACCGACGTCGCCTCGCTGTCGTCGTTCATCGGCGTCGACGGCAGCAACCCGACCCTCAACACGGGCCGCCTGCTGATCGAGCTGAAGCCGCATGCCGATCGCGACACCGGTGCGGTCGGCATCATCGCGCGCCTGCAACAGCGCGCGGCGAAGGTCGCCGGCATCACGCTCTACCTGCAGCCCGTGCAGGAACTCGGCATCGAGGACCGGGTCAGCCGCGGCCAGTACCAGTTCGCCCTGACCAGCCCCGACGAGGACCTGCTCGCCGAATGGACACCACGCCTGATCGAACATCTGCGTCAGGCACCCGCGCTGGCCGACGTGGCCGGTGACCTGCAGCAGGAAGGCCTGCAGGCCTTCGTCGACATCGACCGCGACGCCGCCGCGCGGCTCGGCATCCAGGCCTCGGCGATCGCCGAGGCCCTCTACGACGCGTTCGGCCAGCGCCAGATCTCGACGATCTTCACGCACGCCAACCAGTACCGCGTCGTGCTCGAGGCCGATGCGCAGTACCAGATCGGTCCCGAGGCGATCGGGCGCATCCACGTCGCCACCGCCGACGGCGGCCACACGCCGCTCGACGGCATCGCCCGCATCGGCACGCGCACGGCACCGCTGCTGCGCAGCCACATCGGCCAGTTCCCGGCCGCGACCGTGTCGTTCAACCTCGCGCCCGGCGCCTCGCTCGGCGAGGCGGTCGAGGCGATCGAGGCCACGGGTGCCGCGATCGCGATGCCGGCTTCGGTGGAACTGCGCCTGCAGGGCGCGGCCGACGCGTTCCGCAACTCGCTGTCGAGCACGCTGTGGCTGATCCTCGCCGCGGTCGTGGTCATGTACATCGTGCTCGGCGTGCTCTACGAGAGCTTCATCCATCCGGTCACGATCCTGTCGACCCTGCCCTCGGCGACGGTCGGCGCGCTCGCCGCGCTGCTCGTCAGCGGGCGCAGCCTCGACCTCATCGCCGTGATCGGCATCATCCTGCTGATCGGCCTGGTCAAGAAGAACGGCATCATGATGGTCGACTTCGCCCTCGAGGCCGAACGCGACAACGGCCTCGCGCCGCGTGCGGCGATCCATCGCGCCGCCCTGCTGCGCTTCCGGCCGATCCTGATGACCACGCTGGCCGCGCTGTTCGCGGCGATCCCGATGATGTTCGCGAGCGGCTCGGGCGCCGAACTGCGCCAGCCGCTCGGCCTCGTCATGGTCGGCGGCCTGCTCGTCAGCCAGGTGCTGACCCTGTTCACGACACCGGTCATCTACCTGTTCTTCGACCGCCTCGTGCGCCGGCGGCCGATGCCGGCCCGCACCGCGCACGGCGAGGTCGCGGACGCATCCGGCCGCGGGGGCTGACGGCATGGACGCGCCGCGCGTCAATCTCTCGCGCGTCTTCATCGAGCGTCCGGTCGCGACCCTGCTGCTCGCGACGGCGGTCGTCATGGCCGGCCTGCTCGCCTACCGCCTGCTGCCGGTCGCGCCGCTGCCGCAGATCGACTACCCGGCGATCCAGGTCAGCGCGGGCCTGCCCGGCGCGAGCCCGGAATCGATGGCCGCGACCGTGGCGACGCCGCTCGAGCGCGCGCTCGGCACGATTCCCGGCATCCGGCTGATCACCTCGACGAGCACGCAGGGTTCGGCGCGCATCGACCTGCAGTTCGACCTCGGCCGCAACGTCGACGAGGCCGCGCGCGAGGTGCAGGCGGCGATCAACGCGGCGCGCGCGCAGCTGCCGTCCGGCATGAGCGGCATGCCGCAGTACCGCAAGATCAATCCGTCGCAGGCACCCGTGCTCGCCCTCGCGCTGAGCTCGGAGCGGCTGTCGCCCGGCCAGGTCTACGACGTCGCCTCGACCGTGATCGCGCAGAAGATCGCGCAGATTCCCGGCGTCGGCCAGGTCGAGGCCGGTGGCAGCTCGCTGCCGGCCGTGCGCGTCTCGCTGAATCCGAATGCGCTGAACCAGCTCGGCATCGCGCTCGACGAGGTCGCCGGCGCGATCCGCAACGCGAACGCGCTGCGCCCGCTCGGCCACGTCGTGCGCGACGACCGCCAGTGGCAGGTCGAGGCCGGCCTGCAGCTGCGCACAGCGGTCGAGTACCGCGACCTCGTCGTCGCCTGGCGCAACGATCGACCGGTGCGCCTCGGCGACGTGGCCGAGGTCGCCGAGGGCGTCGAGGACCGCTACGCCTCGGGCTTCCACAACGATCGCGACGCGGTCCTGCTCGTGGTCAGCCGCCAGCCCGGCGCGAACGTCATCGAGACGGTCGACGCGATCCACGCGCAGATGGATGCGCTGAAGGCCCTGCTGCCGGCCGGCGTCGACATGAGCGTGGTGATGGACCGCTCGCCGGTGATCCGCGCCACGCTCGGCGAGGCCGAGCTGACCCTGCTGCTCGCGGTCGGCCTCGTCGTGCTCGTCGTGCTGGCCTTCCTCGGCAGCCTGCGCGCGGCGCTCGTGCCGACGCTGGCGATCCCGGTCTCGCTGCTCGGCGCGCTCGCGATCATCGCGCTGGCCGGCTTCTCGCTCAACACGATGTCGCTGATGGCGCTGATCGTCGCCACCGTGCTGATCGTCGACGACGCGATCGTCGTGCTCGAGAACATCAGCCGCCACATCGACGCGGGCGAAACGCCGTGGCGTGCGGCGATGCGCGGTGCCGGCGAGGTCGGCACGACCCTCTTGTCGATGAACCTCGCGCTGGCCGTCGTGTTCGTCTCGATCCTGTTCCTCGACGACTTCGTCGAGCGCCTGTTCCGCGAGTTCTCGCTGACCCTCGTCGCGGCGATGACGGTGTCGCTGGCGGTCTCGCTGAGCCTGACGCCGACCCTGTGCGCGCACCTGCTCGGGCGCGCGCGCCCGGCGGGCGAAACGCCGGCCTGGCAGCGCATCGGCAGCGTCGCCTCCGATCGCCTGCGCACGGTCTACCTGCGCAGCCTCGGCCGCACGCTCGCGCACGCGCCGCTCGCGCTCGCCGTGCTGCTCGGCGCGGTCGCGCTCAATGCCTGGCTGTTCACCGAGGTGCCGCGCGGCACCGTGCCCGAGCAGGACACCGGCCAGGTGCGCGGCTTCGCGCGCGGCGACGACGGCCTCTCGTTCCAGGTCATGCAGCCGAAGATCGAGGCCTACCGCGAACTGCTGATGGCCGAGCCGGCGATCGCCGACATCTCGGGCTACATCGGCGGCAGCACCGGCGTGAACAACGGCATGATGATGATCCGCATGAAGCCGCTCGCCGAACGCGGCGAGTCGAGCCGGGACGTCATCAACCGCCTGCGCAAGAAGCTGCCGAAGGTGCCGGGCGGCATGCTGTGGATGTCGGTCGACCAGGACATCCGCGTCGGTGGCGGCGGCGGCAACAGCGACGGCAACTACGACCTGCAGCTGCTCTCGTCCGACGTCGCCCCGCTGCGCGAGTGGACGCCGCGCGTGCGCGACGCGATCGCGGCGCTGCCCGAGCTCGTCGACGTCGACTCGAGCGGCGACGAGGGCATGCGCCAGGTCGTGCTCGACATCGACCGCACCAAGGCACGCCAGTTCGGCATCGACATGCGCATGGTCGCCAGCGTGCTCGACAACTCCTTCAGCCAGCGCCAGGTCGCGACGCTGTACGAGAACCTCAACCAGTACCGCGTGGTCATGGAGCTCGATCCGCGCTACACGCAGGGCCCGGAGACGCTCGACCAGGTGTTCGCGATCGGTACCGACGGCCAGCGCGTGCCGCTGTCGGCGTTCGCGAGCTGGGCCTACGGCATGGCCAACGACCGCATCCAGCACCGCGAGCAGTTCCTGTCGACGCGCATCAGCTTCGCGCTCGCCCCGGGCGTCGCGCTCGGCGACGCGATCGCCGCGATCGACCGCGCGATGGCCGGCATCATGCTGCCGAGCGGCGTGCAGGCGAAACTCGGCGACGAAGCGGCCAGCCTCGGCGACCTCGGCGCACGCCAGCTGTGGCTGATCCTCGGTGTCGTGCTCGCCGTGTACTTCGTGCTCGGCATCCTCTACGAAAGCTGGATCCAGCCGCTCGCGATCCTGTCGATCCTGCCGTCGGCCGGCGTCGGCGCGCTGCTCGCGCTGTTCGCCTTCGGTGGCGAGCTGAACCTGATCTCGCTGCTCGGCCTGTTCCTGCTGGTCGGCGTGGTCATGAAGAACACGATCCTCATGATCGACTTCGCCCTCGCCTCGCAGCGCGAGCGCGGCCTCGATGCCGAGGCGGCGATCCTCGAGGCGGCAAAACTGCGCTTCCGCCCGATCCTGATGACCAGCCTCGCCGCCCTGCTCGGCATCCTGCCGCTCGTGCTGTCCGGCGGCGAAGGCTGGGAGATGCGCCGCCCGCTCGGCATCGCGATCGTCGGCGGCCTGCTCGTCAGCCAGTGGCTCACGCTGTACACGACCCCGGCGATCTTCCTCGTCCTCGCACGGTTGCCGCGCTTCCGGCGAGATCGATGCCGCGTGCGAGCCACTGCCTGAGGAGCGGCTTCGTGGAGCAACTGTCTGTGGGAGCGGCTTCAGCCGCGATGCACTGCATTCCCGAAGATCGCGACTGGCTTTCAACAGGCGCAGGGCTGGTCAGTCGCTCCCACAAGGACGTTGCGGTCTTGAACGAAGTCTGTGGGAGCGGCTTCAGCCGCGAAAAGCTGGAACACGCTCACGCTCAGCCCATGCCGCCATTGATGCCGATGACCTGGCCGTTGATGTAGCCGGCGAGGTCCGAGCAGAGGAACGCGACGAGTGCGGCGACTTCGGCCGGCGTGCCGGCGCGACCGGCCGGGACCAGCGCCTTGACCTGCGCCGCATCGAACTGTTCGCCGAGCATCGCCCCTTCGACGAGGCCCGGCGCGACGACGTTTGCGGTGATCCCGCGCGAGGCCATCTCGCGCGCGAGCGATTTCGACGCGCCGTGCAGGGCCGCCTTGGCGGCCGCATAGTTCGTCTGGCCGCGGTTGCCGAGCACGGCCGCGACCGACGACACGCTGACGATGCGCCCCCAGCGCTGGCGCGACATCGGCAGCAGCAGCGGGCGCGTGACGTGGAAGAAACCGTGCAGCGAAACGTCGATGACGCGGTGCCACTGCGCATCGCCCATGCCGGCCATCGGCGCATCGTCGTGGATGCCGGCGTTGTTGACGACGATGCCGATCGGCCCCGCCTCGAGCAGGCGTTCGATCGCCGTGGCCGTGGCGGTGCCGTCGGCGACGTCGAACGCAACCGCCTCGGCCGCGCCGCCGTCGGCCATGATCGCCGCGACGACCGCCTCGGCACGCTCGATGCGCGCGTTCGCATGCACGATCACGTGATGCCCGGCGCGCGCGAGTTCGAGCGCGATCGCACCGCCGATGTCGCCGCTGCCGCCGGTGACGAGGGCGCGTCGCGGATGGGTGGTCATGGTCATTCCCCCTGTTCGCCGGCATTTTCCGTGCGACCGGGGATGGAATCCACCGTCCGGACGCGAGAAGTCTCGCGGGGATGCTCTGTAGAGCGCAGCCTGCTGCGCTGGCCGTCGCGACAAACAAGGGCTCTTGTAGAGCGCAGCTTGCTGCGCTGGCCGTCGCGACAAACAGGGCAGCGCAGCAAGCTGCGCTCTACGAAAGCCTGCCGGCATGTGGCGTTCTCATCGCACGCGATCTACGACGCCGCCTCAGCGGTCGCTGCGCAGCATCACCGCCGCGCGGCCGCTCGCGAGCGGCGTGCCGGCGTGTTCGATGCGGAACGCATATTGCCAGCTGCCGTCGCCGCCGAGCAGGCGTTCGGCGTGCACGTCGAGGTCACCTTCGAGGTCGTCGATGCGGGCGCGGTGCAGTTCGACGCCGCGCAGCGAAACGAGATAGCCCGGTGCGGCCGTGCCGCCGGCGGCGCGCGCGAGCAGGGCGCCGTGCACGGCCATCGCCTGTGCGCCGTACTCGCACAGATGCACCGCGCGC
>JAFLDX010000074.1 GCA_017302215.1 Lysobacterales bacterium | reverse complement strand
CTGCGCGTCGAGGTCAGCGTGCCGCAGGCGCAGGCCGACGCGGTGCGCGCGCGCGCAGGCGCGCGTCATCCTCGCTGACGGCCGCCGCGTCGATGCCGCCGGCGTGACGGTGTTCCCGAGCGCCGATCCGTCCACGCACAGCGTCAAGCTGCGCGTCGACCTGCCGCCGATGCCGATGCCCGTGCCGATGCCGGGCAGCACGGTCAGGATCGCCTTTCCCGCGCTCGAGGGTGACGCCTTCGTGCGCATCCCGCTGTCCGCGCTCGTGCAGCGCGGCGAGGTCAGTGCAGTCTACGTGCTCTCCGAAGGCCGGCTGTCGCTGCGCCAGGTGCGTCTCGGCGATGGCGGCGAGGGCGAGGTCGAGGTGATCGCCGGACTCCGGCCCGGCGAGCACGTCGCCGTCGACCCGGTCGCGGCGACGCAGATCCTCGTCGCGCGGCGCGGGGGCGACTGAGGTGGCCGCGACCGATCCGTCGCGGCCCGGCATCGCCGGTCGCATCGCGCGCCGCTTCCAGGCCGATCCGCTGACCCCGATCCTGGCCCTGCTCGGGCTGCTCCTCGGCGTGGTCGCCGTGATGATCACGCCGCGCGAGGAGGAGCCGCAGATCGACGTGACGATGGCCAATGTCATCGTGCCGTTTGCCGGCGCGGATGCGCGCCAGGTCGAGCAGCTCGTCGCGTTCCCCCTCGAGCAGCGGCTGGCCGGGATCGAGGAGGTCAAGCACACCTTCTCGATCAGTCGACCCGGCCTGGCCGTGCTGACCGTCGAGTTCGAGGTCGGCGTGAAGCGCCAGCCGGCGCTCGTGCGCCTCTACGACACGGTGTTCTCGAACCAGGACTGGATGCCTGCCCACGTCGGCGTCGGCCAGCCCATCGTCAAGCCGAAAGGCATCGACGATGTGCCGGTCATGGCGCTCACGCTGTGGACCGACGATCCCGCGCGCTCGGCACGCGATCTCGCCGAGGTCGCGCACACGCTCGAGACCGAGCTCAAGCGCATCGACGGTACGCGCGACGTCTACACGATCGGCGCGCCCGAACGCGCCGTGATGGTCACGCTCGACCCGGCCCGCCTCGCCAGTCATGGCCTGACCGTCAGCGACCTCGCCGGCGCGCTGGCCACCGCCAACGTCGCGCGCCAGGCCGGCGAGCGCATCGGCGTCGACGGCGTCGTGCCGATCGACGCGGGACGCTTCCTCGCCGACCGCGGCGACGTCGCGAGCCTCGTGCTCGGCCTGGCCGACGGCCGACCCGTGCGCATCGAGGACGTGGCGACGGTCAGCGATGCGGCCGATGCACCATCGAGCCATGCATGGCACGGCGCGCCGCCCGGCCGCAACGGCCCGGCCGCCGGCGTCGCCCCGGCCGTCACCGTGGCGATTGCCAAGAAGCCCGGCAGCAATGCCTCGGACATCACGCGCTCGGTCCTGCGCCGCATCGACGAACTGCGCGGCCAGGCGATTCCCGACGGCATCCACGTCGAGACCACGCGCGACTACGGCCTGACCGCCAGCGACAAGGCGCAGACCCTGATCAGGAAGCTCGTCTTCGCCACGCTCTCGGTCGTGCTGCTCGTGCTGTTCGCGCTCGGGCGGCGCGAGGCGATCGTGATCGGCAGCGCGGTGGTGCTGACCCTGTCGGTGACGCTGTTCGCCTCGTGGGCGATGGGCTTCACCCTCAACCGCGTGTCTCTGTTCGCGCTGATCTTCTCGATCGGCATCCTCGTCGACGATGCCATCGTCGTCGTCGAGAACATCCATCGCCACAGGGCGCTCGGCGGCACGTCGCTGCGCGAGGCGATCCCGCCGGCCGTCGACGAGGTCGGCGGGCCGACCATCCTCGCCACCTTCACGGTCATCGCCGCGCTGATGCCGATGGCCTTCGTCGGCGGGCTGATGGGCCCGTACATGCGGCCGATCCCGATCAATGCGTCGGTCGGCATGCTGCTGTCGCTGCTGATCGCGCTCGTGGTGACGCCGTGGCTGTCGCTGAAACTGCTGCGGCACCACGCCGGGCCGCGCGAGCGCGCGCAGGACGGTGGCGGTCACGCCGAAGGCAGCATGGCCGCGCGCCTCCATCGCCTGTTCGAACGCGTGATCGGGCCGTTCCTCGACGCGACGCGCGGCGCGCGCCGGCGCCGCGGGCTGTTCCTCGCCGTGACCGTGCTGGTCGTGCTGGCGGCAAGCCTCGCGGCCGCGCAGTGGGTGGTGCTCAAGATGCTGCCGTTCGACAACAAGTCGGAACTGCAGATCGTCCTCGACATGCCCGAAGGGCGCACGCTCGAGGACACCAACGCCGTGCTGGCGGAACTGGCCGGCGTGCTCGATGCCACGCCCGAGGTCCTGCACTACCAGGGCTACGCGGGCTCGGCCGCGCCGATCAACTTCAATGGCCTCGTGCGCCAGTACTCCCTGCGCGAGGGTCCGGTCGTCGGCGACCTGCAAGTGAACCTCGTCGACCGCCACGCGCGTCGACGCAGGAGCCACGACATCGCGGTCGCGCTGCGTGCGCCGGTGGAGGCGATCGGCCGCCGCCACGGCGCGTCGGCCAAGGTCGTCGAAGTCCCGCCCGGGCCGCCCGTGCTGTCGCCGATCGTGGCCGAGGTGTACGGGCCCGACTACGCACGCCAGCGCTCGATCGGCCGCGCGCTCGAGCAGCGTTTCCTCGCGACCGAGGGCATCGTCGACGTCGACTCGAGCGTCGAGGCCGACGCCGTGCGCGAGGTGCTCGTGGTCGACCGCGTGCGCGCGGCACGCCTCGGCATCGCGCAGTCGACGGTCGCCGAGACGATCGCGGCCGGCCTCTCCGGCGCCGACGCGACCCACGTGATCGACGCCGGCAGCCGCCAGCCGCGCCCGATCCGCCTGCGCCTGCCGCCCTCCGCGCAGGCGACGCTCGACGGCCTGCTCTCGCTGCGCGTGCGCGGCGGCGACGGGCGCCTCGTTGCGCTGTCGGAACTGGTGAGCGTGCAGCGCGAACCACGCGACCACGCGATCCTGCACAAGGACCTGCTGCCGGTCGTCTACGTCACCGGCGACGAGAGCGGCCGCATCGACAGTCCGCTGTACGGCATGTTCGACCTGGTCGGGCAGATCGCCGACAACGCGATCGACGGCGAGCACGTGACGCAGAACTTCGTCGCGCAGCCCGCCGACACGGGCCGCTTCGCGATCACGTGGGACGGCGAGTGGCAGATCACGCGCGAGACGTTCCGCGACATGGGCCTCGCCTACGCCGCCGGCATGATCCTGATCTACCTGCTCGTGGTGGCCTGGTTCCGCGACTACGTCATGCCGCTCGTGATCATGGCGCCGATTCCGCTGACCGTCATCGGCGTGATGCCCGGGCATGCCCTGCTCGGCGCCCAGTTCACTGCAACCTCGATGATCGGCATGATCGCGCTGGCCGGCATCATCGTGCGCAACTCGATCCTGCTGGTCGACTTCGTCAACCACCTCGTCGAGCGCGGCGGGACGATCGAGCGCGCCGTGGTCGACGCCTGCGCCGTGCGCGCGCAACCGATCGCGCTGACCGCGCTCGCCGCGATGATCGGCGCGTTCTTCATCCTCGACGACCCGATCTTCAACGGCCTCGCGATCGCGCTGATCTTCGGCATCCTCGTGTCGACCGTGCTGACCCTCGTCGTGATCCCGCTGCTCGCCTACGCCTTGCTGGCGCGGCGGCGCGCGCGAGCCGAGCGCTGACGCGCCGCGCCAAGCCGGCAATCAGAACGTGATCTCGACCGATCCGGCGCTGCGCACGTGTTCGCCATGGAACACCGCCTCGATGTTGTTGCCGTCCGGATCGAGCACGAAGGCCGCGTAGTAGCCCGGATGGTAGTCGCGCTCGCCCGGTGCGCCATTGTCGCGACCGCCGTGCGCGAGGCCGGCGGCGTGGAACGCATCGACCGTCGCACGATCGCGTGCCTGGAAGGCGATGTGGTGGCGACCGGTCAGCGAGCCGAGCGCGGCCGGGCTCGACGTCGTCGACACGAACAGTTCGTCCGCCCAGAAGTAGCTATCGCCGCCGCCTCCGATCGGCACGCCGAGCACGCCGAGTACGGCTTCGTAGAAGTGCCGGCTGCGCTCGATGTCGCGCACGACGAGTTGAAGATGGTCGATCAGGCGACCACGGTGCAGATGCGAGGTTTCCATGCGGGGTCCGGGTGCGTTCGTCGCTGCGGCGGGAGCACATTGAACCGGCTCGCGCCTGAACGTCGACGGAGCATGTCCGTCGCGATGCGCCCTGCCACGTTGCGCACGCGCACCCGGTTCGCGTCGCGGGGTCGCGCCGGCGCCGGCATGCGGTTATCTTCCCGAGCCTGCTCCTTGGCGCTGTCCCCATGACCCTGCTCGATCCGAACCGTCGTCGCCTGCTGTCCGCGCTCGCCGGCGGCTTCGGCCTGCTCGCCATCGGCGGGGACGTGCTGGCCGGACTCAACGACGCCTCGCGCACGGCGAACGCGCGGCGCGGCGCGCGCGGTCGTTCGCCGTTCTTCGATGCGCTGCGCGACGGCCTGCAGGCGACCAATGCCGATGGCCTGCGCCTGCCGCATGGATTCACGAGTCGCATCGTCGCGCGCAGCGGCGAGCGCGTCGGCGCCACCGCGTACGACTGGCATGCCGCGCCGGATGGCGGCGCCTGCTTCGCGGCGTCCGATCGCGGCTGGATCTACGCGAGCAATGCGGAAACGCCGGATACCGGCGGCGTCAGCGCGCTGCGCTTCGATCGTCATGGCGATGTCGTCGATGCCTACCGCATCCTCGTCGGCACGCGCATCAACTGTTCCGGCGGCGCGACGCCGTGGAACACCTGGCTCTCGTGCGAGGAACACGACGGCGGCCTGGTCTGGGAGTGCGATCCGTTCAAGCCGGGCCAGGGCATCGCGCGTCCCGGCATGGGCAGTTTCTGCCACGAGGCCTGCGCGACCGATCCGCGCGGGCGCGCCGTCTACCTGACCGAGGACCGCGGCAGCGACAGCGACAGCGGCTTCTACCGGTTCCGTCCGACGCGCTGGCACGATCTCGCCGACGGCGTGCTCGAGATCGCCGAAGTGGTGGGCGATCCGCGCGCAGGATCGGCGCGCGTGCGCTGGCATCGCGTACCGAACCCGAACCCCGGTGCGGCCGACGTTGCCTGTCGTTACCAGGTCGATCGCGCGTACCGCTTCAACCGCGGCGAAGGCATGGTCTTCCACGGCGGGTCGATCTGGTTCTCGACCACGGCCGACCACCGCCTGTGGGAGTACCACTGCGCGGACGCAACGCTGCGCATCGCCTACGACGCCGAGGCACGCGCGCGCGACGGGCGCGAGGCACCGTTGCGCAAGCCCGACAACCTTGCTGCCGGCGCCGGCGGCGCGGTCCTCGCGGCGGAGGACGGCGACGACATGCAGATCGTCGTGCTGACGCCGACAGGCGAGGCCTTGCCGTTGCTGCAGGTCGTCGGCCACGATCGCTCCGAGATCACCGGCCCGG
Source organism: Lysobacterales bacterium (assembly GCA_017302215.1). GTDB lineage: Bacteria > Pseudomonadota > Gammaproteobacteria > Xanthomonadales > Rhodanobacteraceae > Dokdonella. Next base: position 9,889 of record JAFLDX010000074.1, on the reverse strand, counting down.
CCTTCTCGCCCGACGGATCGCGCCTGTACTTCTCGTCGCAACGCGGTAGCCAGGGCGTCAAGGGCGGCGGCATGACATTCGAGGTGCGCGGGCCGTTCAACGGCTGAGCCTTCGCGACCGCGGCGTGGCGATCGACCGCGTGGCCGCGGAACGTGCGCCATGCGATCGTGGACCTCGCACAGCCCGCGGGGGCACGTGACGGAGCGAAGCGGTGCCGATCATCGAACGCGAACCGCTGCCCGACGACGCCCTGCTGCAGCGGCATGCGCGCCACGGCGACTACACCGATTGCTTCGCAACGACGATCGCGCGCGCGGTCGACCTCGAAGCCTTCGTGAGCGCGTTCTACACGACGCACGTATTCAAGCTCGAACGCGCGATCCTGCGCGCCACGATCGGTCGCCGATCGACCGATGCCGAAGCGGCCGCCTTCGCGCGCGGCGAGCGCGATGCGTTCGCGGCATGGACCGTCGTCGCGCGTGGCCCGGACCAGTTGCTGACGCGCGACGTGTCCGGACACACCGGCTCGTGGTTCCAGGTCGAGTCGACCGGCGCCGCGTCGACGCGCCTGCGCTTCGGCTCGACCATCATCGCGCGCCGACGCGATGGCGAGCCGCCACGCATCGGCACCGGCTTCCGCGCGCTGCTCGGCTTCCACGTCGTCTACTCGCGCGTCCTGCTCGCTGCGGCGGCGCGAAGGCTCGGCGCGCACGGTCGAAGATGATCCGTGCGGATCGCGCCGTGGCCGCGCGTGCACCGTGCGACCATCAGTGCGCGTCATCCGTGTCCGCCACCGAACCATGGTCGCGCGAGGCGGACGTCGGCGCCACGGAACGCCGGCGTGCACGCGCGAGTTCGCGCTCGGCCCAGCGCTTGAGGATGCGTGCGCGGCGCGCGCCGGTCCTCGGGTCACGCACGGCTTCCTCGAGGCGCGCCATCAACAGGTCGACGTTGGCGTGGTCGGTTGCCTCGGGACCGCGCGCGGCGGCCCACAGGTCGATCCAGTCATCGCTGCGCTGGCCTAGGCGCAAGGCCGCGTTGAACAGGCGCGGCGAACCGCTGCCGCCGAACACGAAGTCGATCGCGGCGGCGGCCAGCGTGACCGGGCTCAGCACGAGGTCGCGCGCCGCGTCGAGCAGCAGCTTGAGCTGGAGCAGCAGGACGTCGCGCGCGAGCCGTCGCCGAGCGGTGGGCAGGGGCGTGGTCATTCCGGTTTGTCTCCTCGGGAAACCCTGATCAACCTCGATCGCGGCTGAAGCCGCACAGACAGTTGCCTCCACGGAGTTACCCTTGTGGGAGCGACTTCAGTCGCGATGCTTTGTTCGGGAACGCTCGCGAGAACGAGAAAGATCGCGGCTGAAGTCGCTCCCACAAGAGTGTTCCGTGGAGGCACTGCCTGTGGGAGCAACCGCTTGTGGGAGCGGCTGACCAGCCCTGCGGCTGTTGAAAGCCAGCCGCGATGCTCCTTGTCCAGCGCACGCGCGATCACGCAGGAACAGGATCGCACGGGCTGCATTCCTCCGCAGCGCGGATTGCTGCTTCAGTCGTCCTGTGCGACCGGCCGATCGGCGCGCACGAACAGGATCAGGACCGCGCCGGCCACGGCGAAGGCCGCGCCGACGCCGATCGCGAGGGTCCAGCCGAAGCGCTCGGCGAGGCCGGCGAGCAGCAGCGCGTTGACGAAACCCATCAGGTTGGCGCCGGTATTGAGCAGGCCGCCAGCCGCACCGGCATGGCGTCCGCCGATCGCCGTGCTCGTCGCCCAGTACGGCCCCTCGGTGGTCTGGTTGAAGAAGAAGCACAGGCCGAGCAGGACCGCAGCCACCATCGGATCGGGATGCAGGGCAACGCCGAGCAGCAGCAGCGCCGAGGCGAGCATGCCGACGATGATCGGCCAGCGGCAGCCCCTGCGCAGGCCGAGCCGGCGGCACAGGCGGTCGCAGGCCCAACCGCCGAGCGCGGCACCGATGCCGGCGGCGAGCCATTGCGCCGATGTGAGGAAGCCGGCGTCCTGCTCGCTGAAGCCGCGCACCTTGACGAGGTAGTAGTAGCCCCAGCTGAAGACGACGAAGAACACGAAGTTCATGCACGCATAGCTCAGCGTGACGAGCAACGCGTCACGGTTGCGCAGCACGCGCCGCCACGCGGGCTCGCCGCCGGCGACCGCCGCATTGCGTTCGAGCGCATCGCGGCCGGCCGCGATCAGGGCCGCTTCGGCCGCATTCGCGCCGGCATGCTGTTCGGGCCGGTCACGCGCATACCACCACCACAGCGCGGCGACGGCGACGCCGGCCGGCGCGAGCACGAGGAAGCCGGCGCGCCAGCCGATCGTGCCGATCAGCCACGGCAATGCCGATGCGGTCACCGCAAGCCCGATCGTGAGTCCGCTGCTGGTCAGGCCGTTCGGGAACGCCCAGCCCCCGACCGGGAACCAGCGCTCGATGCTCGCCGCGACGAGCGGGAACACCGGCGCATGGGCCGCGCCGACCAGGAACTGGATCAGCATGAGCACGATCACGAGCGTCGTCGCCGAGGCGGCGCCGGCACCCGGCAGGGCTGCGGTCACCGCGATCATCAGCGACCACGCGAGCGCGATCACGGCCAGTCCCTTGCGCGTGCCGACCCGCCCACCCCATACCCCGCCGGCGAACTGGAACAGCGCATAGCCGAGCGGGAACGCCGACATGATCCAGCCCCACTGCCCTTCGCTCAGGCCGAGATCGGCCATCATCGACGGCGCCGCGATCGACAGGTTGCCGCGCAGCAGGTACGAGACGAAGCTCAACGCACCGAGCAGGACGAGGATACGCCAGCGCACGAACGTCGGTCGCGCTGGCGCGGCGGATGCGGTGACCGCGCTGTTCATCGTCTGCTTCTCCCGCACGCGGTGGGGCGACTCATGGCTGCGCAGCGGGCGCAGCCGAGCCCGGCCCGAGCACGCCGATCGTGCGGCTGATCGCCGCGAAACGCGGATCGTCGCGGTAGCGCGCGATGAACGGATCGCCGCGCAATCGCCGCAGGCCCGGATCGCGCTGCGCCCAGGCCCGTTCGAGCCAGGCGAAAACCTGAGCGGGCTCGCCGCGGTGCGCGTAGACCTCGGCGATCTGGTAGGCAGAGCCGTCCGCTGCGCTGGCGATCAGCGCAGCGAGCGTCCGCTCGGCCTCGGCCGCATCCGCACCGTGTTGCGCAGCCATCGCCACCGCGATGTCGCGCCAGTTGCCGGCCGGCATCGCCAGCGCCGCCGCGTAGGCATCGGTCGATTGTCCGGCCAGCACCTGCACGAGCACGCGTTGCGCCGTGCCCGGCGCGTTGCCCGGACGCAGTTCGAGATTGCGCTCGATCGCGGCACGCGCTTCGTCAAGGCGGCCCTGGCCAGCGAGGTTGATCGACAGCCAGAACCAGGTCTGCGCCGACAGCGGATCGAGCTCGAGCGCCTGGCGGAACAGGTGGTCGGCTTCGTCGACATCGCCGAAAGCGAAGCGCGCGAGTCCGATCGTGTAGTAGCCATAGGCGGTCGGCGCGAGCTCGACCGAGCGCTGTGCCGCGCGCTCGGCGTCGGCGTAGCGGAACTCGCCGTTCATCATGACGCCGGCATCGACCGCGCGCGCGAAAGCAGAATCGGGGGCGAGTGCGAGTGCGCGGTCGATCGCCTCGCGCGCCTCGACGACGCCGGCGCGCGTCGCATCGCCGTGCAGGAACAAGGCGGCATTGAGCGCCTTCGCGTTGGCGAGCGCGGCCCAGGCCTGCGCGTAGCGCGGGTCGCGCTGGATGGCCACGCGGAAGAACGCCATCGCCCGCGCGTAGGCCTCGGGCGATGCCGTGTTCGCCTCGAAGGCGCCTTGCAGGTAGGCATTGTACGCGGCGAGATCGCCGCTCGGCGGGCGGTCGTCCTGCACGGCAGCCGCAGCGGGTTCGAGCAGCTTCGCCTTCAGTGCCGAGGCCACGGCGGCGGCGATCTCGTCCTGCAACCGGAACAGGTCGGTGTAGGCACGATCGTAACGCTGCGACCAGACCGTGCTGCCGTCTGCCGCGAGCACGAGTGTGGCGTGGATGCGCACGCTGTCGCCGAGCCGGCGCACGCTGCCCTCGAGCAGATGGGCGACGCCGAGCTTGCGGCCGATCGCTGCGCTGTCCTCGTGCGTATCGCGGAACTGGAACGCCGAGTTGCGGCTGATGACCTTGAGCCCCGGGAACTGCGACAGGGCCGTGATGAGGTTGTCCGCGAGGCCGTCCGAGAAATACTGTTCGTCGCGGTCGCCACCCTCGATCGAAAGTGGCAGCACGGCGACCGACTTCACCTGAACCGCCGCCGGCGGCGCGTTTGCCGGCGCCTCCACCACCGTGGCGGGTGGCGCAATGACCGCCTCGCGGTGCGGCGCCGACACGAACTTGTCGAACGCGAAGTAGCCGAGTGCCGCCAGCAGCACGACGATGATCGCGCGATCCATGCGTCGCGCCGTCCGCGGTGTGATCGAGTCTTCCGGAGTCACGTCCGCATCGCGCCTGAGCCCGGCCGGCGTCAGCTCGAAGATCCATGCGAACACGAGCGCCGGCACGAAGCCGATCGCGAGCGCGACGACGATCGCGCGCGCGATCCACGCCGGCGCATCGAACATCGGCAGCAGCGTGCCGGCGACCTGCACGACCAGCCACGCCGCGACGAGGTACAGGCCCGCCATGCGGATCACGTTGCGGCGCTTCAGTTCGGCGAGGAGGTTCATCGCGCGCCAGCCTCGCTCGCGAGCCGAGCCAGCGAATCGCGCAGGTCCTTGCAGTAGACCGATCCGGCAAGTGCGGTGCCGATGAAGACCGGACGCGCCGCCGACGCCGTCGCGCACGACGTCGAGGACAGGGGCGCGGTCCGTACCTGCGGCCATGCGACGTCAGGCCGCGATCCCGGCATCCCGTTCGCGTCGATGCTTCCACTCCCGGCAAGGCGGCTCACCTCGACTCCGCGGCGATCTTGCGCATGGCGTCGCGCAGGGTCGGCAGATAGGCGTCGAACTGGCTGATGTTCGTGCCGGTATCGGCGATGCGCAGGCGCAGCAGCGGCAGCGTTTCCGGGTCACCGCGCAGGGTCGCCGCCGCCGTCGCGACCGCATCCGCAGGAAGTCCGAGCCGACAGGGATAGTCGAGCACGCTGTCGACGCCGGTGAAATCGCCGGTGCGGATGGTGCGGTCGCCGCACGCCGAACCCAGCGCGGCCTGCACGTCATGCGCGATGCGCTTGCGGAAGAAGACCCGGAACTGCGACGAGCGCCCTTCCTGCGGCATCAGTTCGAAGACCGGCGTGGAATAGAGCTCCATGGCGAGGTTGCGCAGCTCGGGATCGGTGACGAGGCCCATCTCGCCGGTCGAAATGAGCTCGTCATAGGTGGTGCGCTGCCGCGTGTTCTCGTAGTACTGCGTGGCGCGATAGGCCGCGACGAGCAGCGCTTCGTCGTCCAGCGGCGTGATTCCCGCCAGTGCATCGGCGGCACGCAACGCGCTCGCGCGCACCTGGCCGTAGTAGCCGATCTGCATCGCGAAGTTCCACGACTCGACGCGCAGGTCGGCGCGCAGGCGCGTGGTCAGTTCCGCGCCGCGCTGCGCCGACAGGCGATCCTCGTTCCAGTTCGCCGCCTGCAGGCCGATGAACACGCCGAGCACGACCACGACGAGTTCGACCGCGATCGCGGTCCAGTCCTGGCGCCGCACGTTCTCGATCATGCGGCGCAGGAACATGCAGGCTTACCGCCTTGCCGGGATGCGATCCGCGCGATGCGCGGTGGGGGACCGGCGCGCTCGGGTCGACGCGGGTCGCGATGCGTCGGCAGGCGCCACGACACCAGGCTGCGCGATACCGTCCAAGCCGTATCCTCCCCGATCACGCACGCGATGGCGCGCGATGAGCATGCGCCGCCGTTTCATTGCCACCCCCGCGACCGGCATCGACATGCGCTGTCCGGTCGCGGGCGATGGTACACGAATGCCAAATGCATCACGGAAAGCCGCGGTCTCGATCCGGCCTCGGGGAGCCGGCCGAAGGCCCGAGGGCACCGGCATGGTCGTGCCGGCAGTCTTACAATGCGCGCCCCGACATTGCCGGAAGCCCGACATGCGCATCTGCGTCTACTGCGCCTCGAGCCAGGAATGCGATCCGCTGTACCACGCGAGTGCATTCGCCCTCGGTGCGCTGCTCGCCGAGGCGGGTTGCTCGGTCGTCTATGGCGGTGGATCGACCGGATCGATGGGCGCCGTGGCGAATGGAGCCTTGTCCAGGGGTGGAGAAGTCATCGGCATCCTGCCGCGGTTCATGGCCGACCTCGAATGGGGCCATCCGGGCCTGACCCGGCTCGAACTCGTCGAGGACATGCGCGAACGCAAGCACCGCCTGCTGACCGGCTCCGACGCGGTCGTCGCCCTGCCCGGCGGCTGCGGCACGCTCGAGGAACTGTTCGAGGCACTCACCCTGAAGCGCCTCGGCCTCTACTTCAACCCGATCATCCTGCTCGACACGAACGGTTTCTATGCGCCGCTGCAGCGCTTCATGGAACAGGTCATCGACCAGCGCTTCATGAACGAAGAGCACCGCGCGATGTGGAGCCTGGTCGCCGAGCCGGACGACGTGCTGCCGGCGATTCGCGCGACGCCGGCGTGGCGCGAGGATGCGCGGGATATCGCGGTGGTGCGGCGCTGATCGGCTTCGCGCCGCGATCGTGGGTGTGACATGCTGCGTTGGCCATTCGTACTTCTTTGGGTACGTTGATTCGAAGTTTGCGCCCGCCTCGCGGCGCGCGGGTCACTTTCTCTTGTTTGCCCAAGAGAAAGTAACCAAAGAGAAGGGCACCCCGGCATCCGCGCCGATCGGGCGTTGCCCGATCGGTACCCTGCGGTGCGCAGGGGGATGATGGCGTAGGAGCGCACCCTGTGCGCGACCGTGTCGTGATCGCGCACAGGGTGCGCTCCTACATTTTCGGCGCGCAGGATGCGCGCTGGTCCGGGGCCCCTATGCCGCGGCGGGCAGGCGGAGAAGAGGCCCGCAGGGTGGCCGGCAGGATGCCGGCCAGTTCGCTGCCAGCGCAGGGATGCGCTGTCAGCGAACCCCCGGAGCCTGCCCGCGCAGTCGCAGGGCAAAGCCTGCCCCGGACTCGATCCGGGGATGCCCGGAGACCGCGGCATCGGGGTGCCCTTTCTCTTGGTTACTTCTCTTTGGGCAAGCAAAGAGAAGTGACCCGCTCGCCGCGAGGCGAGCGGAACCCTTGAGCAAACGAAACCAAGAGCGCGTGAAGAGCCAGCGCAAGATATTTGCCTGCTTCACCTCGTCGACGCTTCAAGTTGCGAGGCGAGCGGAACCTCAGGTGTGAGGCATCCAAGAGAGAACGAAGAATCAACGACGAACGCGACCATCACGCGACGTCAGCGCCATCCGTCCCCGCAATGCCTGTCGCGCCTGAAGGACTATCTGTGGGAAACCGTCGCAGACGGCGCGCCGCCGGTCCGATCTGTCCAACGGATCCGTGCCCAGCGGATCAGTGCTCGAAATCGCTCGACGTGCCGGTCAGTTCGCGCACGCCGCTGTCGCCGTCGCCGAAACCGTCGCCATCGTCGGACTCCTGCGCGGGCGCACTGCCGTCGCCGTCGTTGCGCGCGCTGCGGTCGGCGGCCTTGTCCCAGCGTGACTTGATCGGGTTGACCGCTTCGGCCGCCTCGAGATCGGCGACGAGGGCCGCGCGACGGTCCTCGGGCAGGTCGGTCCAGTGGCAGTCGTCGATCGCGCCGGCCATCGCGTAGAGCAGGTTGAGGCTCGGCCGGAAGCCGGCGCGCTTGACCTTGAGGAAGGCCTCGACCACGCCGACGCGCACGAGGTCCTCGTGCGTGCGAACGCCGACCTGGCGCAACCATGCCGCGGACTTCGGCCCGACATTGCGGATCTTGACGTCGACTCGGCTCATGTCCGCTCCCGTTCGGTGATGCGCTCCCCGCCGCGCAGGGAGTCGATGAATGCTTCGCACAGTGCTTCCATGCCGACGCGATCCTCGGCATCGAAGCGCGCCGGTTCGGGGCTGTCGACATCCCAGACGCCGACCAGCACGCCGTCGGCGACGAGCGGCACGACGATCTCCGAACGCGAAGCCGCGTCGCAGGCGATGTGGCCAGGAAACGCATGCACGTCGGCGACGAGCTGGGTCGTGCGCGTGGCGGCGGCGGTGCCGCAGACGCCCTTGCCGAGCGCGATGCGCACGCAGGCCGGCTTGCCCTGGAACGGGCCGACCACGAGTTCGCGGCCGTCGAAGAAGTAGAACCCGCACCAGTTGATCGCCGGCAGCGCATGCCAGGCCAGCGCGGCGAAGTTGGCGGCGTTGGCAATGCGGTCGTGTTCGCCGTGCAGCAGGGCACGTGCCTGGCCGACGAGCGCGGCGTACAGGCCGGCCTTGCTGTCGGCATGGATCGGCACGGCTTCGAAGCTCATCGGCGGCGCCCGCGGAAGATCGAAGCGCGATTGTAACCGCGCGGCGCCGCGGCGTGCAGCGCAGCGATGCAGGCGCCGGCCTGCTCGGTTACCCTCGACACACGACCGAGTCCGCAAGGAATCCGCATGCGTGCGCCGAAACCCCTGCTGCGTCCTTCCACGCTGAGCCTGTGCCTCGCCGGTGCGCTCGGCCTGACGCCACCGAGCGTGCATGCCGCCGGCGACGACGCGCGCGTGCAGGCGCGCTACCAGCACCGGCTCGATCAGCGCCGGCTGCGACTGGCCGGACCGATCGAGCGCGTGCCCGCGCCGGCGCCGACGCGCGTGGGCGCGATCCTGCCGGTGACGAGCTGCGCCGACGACGGCAGCGCCGGCACCCTGCGCAGCGTGATCGCCGCGGCCGGCGAGAACGACACGATCGACATGCGCGCGCTGGCCTGCGGCACGATCGTGCTGACCCAGGGCGAGATCGACATCAGCGTGCTGGGCGACCATCCGATCAACAACCTGACCCTGATCGGTCCGGGGCGCGATGCGCTGGTCATCGACGCCAACGACGATCGTTTCCTCTATCACGCGCAGTTCCAGAGCGGGGTGGCCCAGCTCGCGCTGCGCGACCTGACGATCCGCAACGGCCGCTACGCGCACGGCCTCGCCAGCTGCATCGACTCGTCGGGCGACGTCAGCCTGACACGCGTGACGATCAGCGACTGCCACGCCAGCAACGGCGGACCGCTGACCTTCGGCGGCGCGGTCAGCGTGTCGGGCGACCTCGCCCTCGTCGACAGCACGATCACCGGCTCGTCGAGCAGCGCGGGAGGCGACAACGTCGCGATCGGCGGTGGCGCCTACGTGACCGGCAACCTGAGCCTGGTCGACAGCACGATCAGCGGCAACACCGCACGCTCGATCATCGGCGACGACGGTCCGACCTACCTGACCGCGGGCGGCGGCGCCTATGTGCGCGGCGAGTTGTCGATGACGCGCAGCACGATCAGCGGCAACACCGTCGAGGCGACCGGCACGGGCGAGGCGGCGACCGGCGCCGGCCTTTTCGTGCGCGACACGGCCGTACTCGTCGACAGCACGATCGACGGCAACATCGCCGACGGCTCCGGCGGCGGCATCGCCAAGGCCGCGTTCAGCGTCTACGGCGATCCCGGCACGACGCTCACGCTGCGCAACACGACGATCTCGGGCAATGCCGCGGCCTCCGGCGCCGCCATCGCGAGTGCGCGTCCGCTGACGCTCGCCAACAGCACGGTCAGCGCGAACGTCGCGAGTGACGGCGGCGCGGTGCTGTTCGCGCCCGATGGCACGCCCTCGGCGACGTTCACGCTGCAGAGCACGATCGTCGCCGCCAACACCGCATCGGCCGGCGCGGCCCTGCCGGCCGACCTGGCCAGCACCGGCACGCTGACCGTCAGCGGCGCGGAC
>JAFLDX010000073.1 GCA_017302215.1 Lysobacterales bacterium | reverse complement strand
GCCGTCCGCGACGCGGGCGCTCGGCCGCACCGGCCGTTCGCGCGTGGACTTCCACGGCGAAGGCGCGTCGGGTCGCGGGCCTTTCCACTTGCTGCCGGTCATGCGCCGGGTATCCGCCACGGACCCACCCTCAAGCAGGCGACGGTCGCAGTATCGCCGGCATGCGCGCAGCGGGCCAGACGGAACGCGCGCCTGGTGCAGGGCGCGGGCATGCGCGCCGTGCTCACGCGTGGCCGCCGACGGCCGGTGTCTCGGCCTCGAGCTTCTCGAGCTCGTGCGCGAGCGCCTCGGGCGAGCGCGTGTACGGCGCGAGCAGCGCGTAGAAGGCCGGCACGACATACAGTGACAGCAGGGTCGAGAAGGCCACGCCGAAGATGATGACGATGCCGATCGTCGCGCGGCTCGCCGAGCCGGGGCCACCGGCGACCACGAGCGGGATCGCGCCGGCAATCGTCGCCACCGAGGTCATCAGGATCGGACGCAGGCGCACCGAGGCCGCCTCGGCGACCGCTTCGGTCACGGAACGGCCCTCGTCACGCAGCTGGTTGGCGAACTCGACGATGAGGATGCCGTTCTTGGCGGCGAGCCCGACCAGCATGACGATGCCGATCTGGCTGAACAGGTTGAGCGTGCCGCCGGTGATCCACAGGCCGATCAGCGCACCGAACACGGCGAGCGGCACGGTCAGCATGATCACGACCGGATGGATGAAGCTCTCGAACTGCGCGGCCAGCACGAGGTAGATCACGAGCAGGGCCAGCACGAAGGTGAACACGACGGCACCGCCGGCCTTGCGGTACTCGCGCGAGTCGCCCTTGTAGTCGATCTGCGCCGTGCCGGGCAGTTCCTCGCGCGCGGCCTGCTCCATCCAGGCGAGCGCCTCGCCGAGCGTGTAGCCCGGCGCAAGCCCGGCGCTCAGCGTGATCGCGCGCAGGCGGTTGAAGCGGTTGAGCTGGCCCGGTTCGGCCACTTCGGCCAGGCGCACGAGGTTGGACAGCGGGATCAGCTCGCCGCTGCGCTGCGAGCGCACGTAGAGGTTGTCGAGGTCGGCCGGCGCGGCGCGGTCGTCGCGTTGCGCCTGCAGCATCACGTAATACTCCTCGCCGTCCTGCACGTAGGTCGTGACGCGGCGCGCGCCCATCATCGTCTCGAGCGTGCGTCCGATTTCCTGCGCCGACACGCCGAGGTCGGCCGCGCGGCCCTGGTCGATCTCGACGCGCAGCTGCGGACGCGTTTCCTTGTAGTCGGAATCGACGCTGGTCAGGCCCGGGTTGTCGTCCATGCGCGCGAGCATGCGATCGCGCCAGGCGACGAGCTCGGCGTAGTCCGGGCCGCCGAGCACGAAGCGCACGGGCTGGCCGCCGCTGCGCACGAGGCCGGTCCGGACCGACGGCTGCGCGCGTACGCCTGGCAGGTCGGCGAGGTCCTTGCGCAGGCTCTCGGCGACCTCGGACGTCGACACGTCGCGCCTGGACCAGTCCTTCAGGAATATGGTGGCCTGCGCCGTGTGCATTTCCTCGCCGACGCCCCAGTTGCCCGGCACGCGCGTGTTGATGCGTTCGATCGGCCCGCCCTCGCCGATCAGGCCCTTGAACCGCTCCTCGATCTGCTGGACCTGGGTGACCGTGTAGTCGAAACCGGCGCCCTCGGGGCCGGTGATGCCGATCATGAAGACGCCGCGGTCCTCGGTCGGCGCGAGTTCCGACGGCACGCGCCACACCAGCAGCGCGCTCAGCACGCCGGCCGCGACGAGCACGCCGAGCATGCCGATGCCGAACAGCACGCGGCTGCGCCCGGCGCGCTCCAGCTGGCGTCGGTAGCCGCGCGTCAGGCCGTCGAGCCGGCGATGCACCCAGGCATTGAAGCCACGCGGCTCGGTGTGCGCGCGCACGAGCTTCGACGACATCATCGGCGTCAGCGTCAGCGCGACGAAGGCCGACAGCGCGACCGCGCCGGCCAGGGTCACCGACAGCTCGCGGAACAGGCGCCCGGTATTTCCTTCCATGAAGCCGACCGGAAGGAACACCGCGACCAGCACGCCGGTCGTCGCGATGACCGCGAAGGCGACCTGGGCGGTCCCGCGCTTCGCCGCGACCAGCGGCGGTTCACCGAGGTCGGCGCGGCGCTGGATGTTCTCGAGCACGACAATCGCATCGTCGACGACGAGGCCGATGCACAGCACGAGCGCGAGCAGGGTCAGCAGGTTGATCGTGTAGCCGAATGCATACAGCGCGATGAACGCCGCGATCAGGCACACCGGCACGGTCACCGCCGGGATCAGCGCCGAACGCAGGCTGCCGAGGAACAGGAAGATCACGATGACGACGAGCACGCCCGCTTCGATCAGGGTCGCGTAGACGCGCTCGACCGAGGCTTCGATGAACAGCGTGCTGTCGTAGGCGACGAACATCTCGGTGCCGGCCGGCAGGGTCGGCTTGATGCGCTCGACTTCCTCGCGCGCGGCCTTGGCGACGTCGAGGCTGTTCGCGGTCGAGGTCTTGACGATGCCGATGCCGACGTTCGGCTGGCCATTGCTGCGCAGGTACGAACGGCGCTCCTCCGACGCCCGCTCGACGCGGGCGACGTCGCCCAGGCGCACGAGGTAGCCGTCGGCACCCTTGCTGATCGTCATCGCCGCGAAATCCTCGGCGCTGCGGTAGCCGCGCTGCACGCGCAGGGTGAAATCGCGCTTGTCCGACTCGATGCGTCCGGCCGGCAGCTCGACGTTCTCGCGTTGCAGCGCCGCCTCGATGTCGGAGACGGCGAGGTTGCGCGCGGCCAGCGCCTCTCGATCGAGCCAGATGCGCATCGCGTAGCGCTGCGAACCGCCGGTCTGCACGCGCGCGACGCCGTCGATCGCCGAAAGCCGGTCGACCACGTAGCGCTCGGCGTAATCGGTCAGCTCGAGCGCATCCATGTTGTCCGAGCGCATGTTGAACCAGATGATGACGTCGGCGTCGCTCTCGACCTTGGCGACCTGGGCCGGATCGGCCTCCTCCGGCATGCGGTCCTGCACGCGGCTCACGGCATCGCGCACGTCGTTGGCGGCGGCCTCGATGTCGCGCGACAGGGCGAACTCCATCGACACCGAGGCACGCCCGTTCTGGCTGCGCGAGTCGATGATGTCGACGCCTTCGATGCCGGCCAGCGCATCCTCGAGGATCTGCGTGATGCGTGTCTCGACGACCGCCGCCGAGGCCCCCGGATAGTTGACGTCGACCGAGACGATCGGCGGATCGATCGCCGGCAGCTCGCGCAGGGTCAGGCGCGTGAACGAGAGCACGCCGAGCACGACGAGCAGCAGGCTGACGACGGTGGCGAAGACCGGACGCCGGATCGAGATGTCGGAGAGGATCATCGTTGCGCTCCTCCCGGTCGACGCCGGCTCACGCCTTGCCTGCCGGAGCGGCTTCGCCGACCTTCGCGCCGTCGCGCAGCTTGACCGTTCCGTCGACGACGATGCGCCCGCCGGCGGCAAGGCCCTCGACGACTTCGACCTCGCCGCGCCGGCGTGCGCCGAGCGTGACGTGCACGCGGTGGGCGATGCCGTCGCCGTCCACGCGGAACACGAACGAATCGTTGCCGACCTGGACGATGGCGATCTCCGGAACGGCGATCACGCTGCGCTCGGGTCGCATGACCTCGACGTTGAGCAGCATGCCGGCACGCAGGGCATGGTCGGCATTGGCGACTTCGGCACGCACCTGGAACGCGCGCGTGACCGGGTCGACGCGCGAATCGAGCGAGACGACCTTGCCGGCGAAGGCGCGGCCCGGGTAGGCGTCGCTGTGCGCGACGATGGCCTGGCCTGCGGCGACCGCGGCGAGGTGGCGTTCCGGCAGGGCGAAATCGATGTTGACCACGTCGATGTCATCGAGCGTGGTGATGACCGTGCCCGGCGTGACGAGCGCGCCGGCACTGACCTGGCGCAGCCCGAGCACGCCTGCGAACGGCGCGGTCACGACGCGGTCGGCCAGCTGCGCGCGCAACACGTCGACGCGCGCCTTGGTCGAATCGTGGGTGGCCTGTGCGGTATCGAACACCTGGCGCGAGATCGTGCCCTGGCGCACGAGGTCCTCGTTGCGCTTGAGCAGGCGTTCGGCATCGCGCCAGGTCGCCTGCGCCTCGGCGAGGCCGGCGACCTGCTGGCCCGAGGTCAGTTCGACGAGGACATCGCCGGCGGCGACGCGCTGGCCATCGGTGAAGTTCACCTTGCGCACGGTCTCGGTGATCTTCGCGGTCAGGGTCACGGCCTCGCGCGCCTTGCTCGTGCCGACCGCCTCGATGACGTCGACCCAGGTGCCCGGCGCCAGCGTGGTCGTGGTCACCGCGATCGGTGCCTGCGCGCCGGCACCCGCCGGCGGGGTGGCACGCGAACAAGCCACGAGCAGCGTGCACGCGAGCACCAGGCCGAACGGGATCTTGCTCATCGAGGGAGTTCCGGAGGTCATCGCGCGCGCACCGTGCGGCGCCGGGTGTCCGTGCGTTTCAGGCGCATCGCGCGGCGCGGACGGGGCGATTCTAGCGAGGCCATGCGCAGCGCGCCTTTACCGGGATTTACCGAACCGCGGGATGCTCCGGCCAATGACGCAATGGCGTCACCGACCGGATGAACCCCGCTGACGAGTGACGTCTTCGCGGAATGTGTCCAGCACATCACTAGTGATCGACAGCGGCCGCCACCGACACGCCAGCGCCGCCGCGCCGCGGCACGCGGAACAACAACACCAAGGGTAGCGCGGCGAGGGTCAGCCACATCATCAGCCAGAAGTCATTGAGGTAGGCGATCGCTGCGGCCTGGCGCGTGACCTCGGCGTTCAGCGCGACCAGGCCCTGGGTCGAGGCGGGGTTCCAGATCGCCGGAAGCGGTGTCGTCGAGTAGGGCGTCAGGCGTTCGGCCAGTTCGGCGTGGTTCGCCTGGGTGCCGCGCGCGACGAGGGTGAACACGATCGAGATGCCGACGCTCGAGCCGATGTTGCGCGACAGGCTGAACAGGCCGGCCGCCTCGGTGCGCGCGCGTGGCGGCAGCGTCGCATAGGCGAGCATCGACACCGGCACGAACACGAGCCCGAGGCCGAGGCCCTGGATCACGCCGGACCAGACCACCGGTGCGGTCGGCATGTCCGCCGAGAACCCGGTGGTCATCCACAGCGAGAACGCGATCAGCAGCAGGCCGGTGGCCATCGGCACGCGCGCGTCGATGCCGCGCGCGAGCAGGCGCCCGACCACGGTCATCGCGATCAGCGTGCCGACGCCGCGCGGCGCGAGCAGCAGGCCCGTGGTCACGACCGGATAGCCCATCAGGTTCTGCAGGTACGGCGGCATCAGCGCCATCGTCGCGAACAGCAGCACGCCGACGATGAAGATGAAGAGGGTCGCGGTGCCGAAGTTGCGGTCGCGCAGCAGGCCGAGATCGACGAATGGGCGCTCGCTCGAACGCGAATGCACCCAGTACAGGTAGAAGCCGAGGAAGGCGAGCGCGCACTCGACCTGGATCTCGAGGGCACCGAACCAGTCCTTCTCGTTGCCGCGGTCGAGCATGAGTTGCAGGGAGGCGATGCCGAGGGCGAGGAAGGCGAAGCCACGCCAGTCGAAACGCGATGCGTGGGTGTCGTCGGCCGGCACGCTCGCGAGCACGCCGAGCAGGGCGACGATGCCGACCGGCACGTTGATCAGGAACACCCAATGCCAGCTGTAGTGGTCGGTCAGCCAGCCGCCGAGCGGCGGACCGACGATCGGACCGACCATGACGCCCATGCCCCACATCGCCATCGCCGCGCCGTGCTTCTCGGGCGGAAACGCATCGAGCAGGGAGGACTGCGAGATCGGCACGAGCGCCGCGCCGAACAGCCCCTGCAGCACGCGGAACGCGACCATCTGGCCGATGTCGGTGGCGATGCCGCACAGCACCGAGGCGAGCGTGAAGCCGGCGATCGCGACGACCAGGAGGTGGCGACGACCGAAACGCGCAGCCAGCCAGCCGGTCGCCGGCGTCGCGATCGCGGCGGCGACGATGTATGAAGTCAGGATCCAGGCCGCCTGGTCCTGGGTCGCCGACAGCGAACCCTGCATGTCCGGCAGCGCGACGTTGGCGATCGTCGAGTCGATCACCTGCATCAGCGTGGCCAGCATGATCGAGACGACCAGCAGCGGCAGGTTGCGGACTTCGCGGTGCGAAGGAGACGGAGGCATCGGCGTTCCGGTTGGCGTGGGATGGCGGCACGCGCACCGCCATGCCGTGCGTCGTCAGCGGGTCTGGCTCACCGCGGTCGTCGTGCCGGCGCCGGTCCAGCGGCCGAGCAGCGTGTGTTCGGCACCGGTGTCGATCTCGATGCTCGCGCTCATGCCGGCGCGCAGCACCGCATCATCTCCGGCCGAGTCGTCGAGACTCAGGCGCACCGGGATGCGCTGCACGATCTTGACCCAGTTGCCGGTCGCATTCTGCGCAGGCAACACCGAGAACTGCGCGCCCGACGCCGGACTGATCGAGGCCACGCGTGCACTCCACTTGCGCCCCGGATAGGTGTCGACCTCGACCGTCGCCGGCTGGCCGACGCGCACATGGGTCAGGTCCGTTTCCTTGAAGTTGCCCTCGACCCAGATCGCGTTCGCGACCAGCGGCATCGCCGCCTGGCCGACCGCGAGGTAGTCGCCCGGCTGCAGGTGCATCTTGCCGATCGTGCCGTCGATCGGCGCGCGCACTTCGGCGTGTTCGAGATCGAGGCGTGCCCTGGCGAGCTGCGCGGCCGCGACCTTGTAACCCGACAGTTGTTCGAGCGGCGTGTCGACGGCACCGCCGAGCATCGTCTTCGCCTTCGCCAGCGCGGCGGCATTGCTGTCGCGCGTGCCGCGTGCGCCGGCGACGTCGTTGCTCGCGTCGTCGAGTGCCTTCTGCGCGACGAGGCCCTTCGCGCGCAGTTCCTGCATGCGCTTGAGCTGGGCGACGTGCGTGGCCAGGCTCGCCTCCGACGCCCGCAGGTCGGCGCCGGCCGACCGGTACGTGTCGCGGGAGGCGTTGAGGTAGTCGCCGGCCGCGGCGATCTGCGCCTCCATCTGCTGCACGCTCAACTCGAGCGGCTCGGGATCGATGCGAAACAGCAGATCGCCCTTGCGCACGACCTGGTTCTCGCGCACCGCGACCTCGACGACGCGCCCGCCGACCTGCGGCGAGACGGTCACCTGGTCGGCCTGCACGTAGGCGTTGTCGGTACCGGCGTAGCGTCCGGACTGGATGTAGACGATGCCGGCCGCGACGGCGACGACGAGCGGGCCGGCGATCCAGAGCAGGCGGTTGCCGCGCTTGCGGCCCACCGGCGTGGCAGCGGTCGGTGCGGATTCGGAGTTGACGTCACTCATGGCGTTCGGTTTCCGGGGTGTGGGAGTTGCCCTCGTCGAGGGCAACGAGATTGGCCTGGATGCGTTCGAGCACGCGCAGGAAGGCGTCGAAGTCGGCGGCGTCGACGCCCCGCAGGCTCTCGCCACGCAGTTCGCGTGCGAGCAGTTCCATGTCGTCGGTCACCGCATGCGCCTTGGCGGTCAGGTGCAGACGCCAGCGGCGGCGGTCGGCCGGATCGGCGCGCCGTTCGATGAAGCCGGCCTGCTGCAGGCGGTCGATGACGCGACCGATCGCGATCGCATCGAGTTCGAGGCGCTCGGCAAGCCCGCGCTGGCTGATGCCCTCCTCGCGGCGGATCGCCTTGAGCGCGCGCCACTGGCTGCGGGTCAGGTCGAAGCGCAACGCACGGCGGTCGAAGTGCTTGCGGAACAGGCACGTGACATCGTGCAGGCAATACGCGAATGAAACATCGGGGACGGCTTTCATGGCCGCGGATATTATGTCCTAGGCAATGATATTGCAATACCCGTCGGTTCACTATTCTCCAGCCGTTCACCCTCGCCGGCCGCGTTGTCCTTCGGTAGCCTCGATTGCTTCAGCCGGACGCGGTGAACCCGATGGAATCTGCCCAGCTCAAGCTCAAGCATCGCAAGCTGCGCGACACCCAGCCGGAACGGTTGCGCGTGCGCGTGCACCGCGCGATCAGCTGGCTGGCGCGCGCCGAGCGCGAGACACACGACCCCGATGCGCGCTTCCTGTTCCTCTGGATCGCCTTCAACGCGGCCTATGCCAGCGAGTTCGGCTTCGAGACCAGCGAGCGCGCCGAAACCGGACGCTTCATCGACCGCGTGCTCGGCCTCGACCGCGCCGGACGGCTGCACGGCGTGCTGTTCGAGCAGTTCAGCGGCCCCGTCCGCACGCTGATCGGCAACCCGTACGTGTACGAACCGTTCTGGCGCGCCCTACGCGAGCACGACGCGCGCGAGCGCTGGAAGTCCAACTTCGATACCGAACGCAGGCGCGCC
This sequence comes from Lysobacterales bacterium, assembly GCA_017302215.1. Classification (GTDB taxonomy): domain Bacteria; phylum Pseudomonadota; class Gammaproteobacteria; order Xanthomonadales; family Rhodanobacteraceae; genus Dokdonella. The sequence goes on along the minus strand of JAFLDX010000073.1, from coordinate 7,064 downwards.
TTGGAAGCCCTGCTCGGCCAGCGCACCGACGTCGTCCTGCGCATCGTGCTCGACCGCCTGCATACCCTGCGCAACCAGACCGTGCACGGCGGCGCGACGTGGAACAGCTCGGCCAACCGCGCCCAGCTCGCCGATGCGGCGCGCATCCTCGGCAGCCTGATGCCGGTCATCATCGACTTGCTGATCGACGCGACCGTCGACGATTTCGGCGAGATCGCCTACCCGCTCGTCGCCGTGTAGGAACCGGCACACGGGACCGGCCGCGCTACTTCATGTTTCGCGCCCTTACGTACACGATCGTCTTCGCCCCGCCTGCCACACCTGCGCGCGACTCGATTTCGAACCCCTTGGTGGCAAGCACGAGATCCTTGAGCTTCGCGTGCCCGTACTGGCGAGAATCGAACTCTGGGTACCGCTTGACCAGATAGTTTCCCACCTCGCCAAGATGCGCCCAACCGGAATCATCCAAAGAGGCGTCGACCGCCGCACTCAGCAGGCCGAGCAGAGGCTTGTTCTTCGCAGGCTCGACCTTCTCCGGCAACGGGGCGAGTTTGGGCTCTTCCTCCTTTCCGCTCAGCACCTCGGTATAGATGAACCGGTCGCAGGCCCTCACGAACGGTGCAGGCGTCTTCTGCTCGCCGAAGCCGTACACGGTCAGCCCCGATTCGCGGATGCGCGCGGCAAGGCGCGTGAAGTCGCTGTCGCTCGAGACGATGCAGAAACCGTCGAAGCGCGCCGTGTAGAGCAGGTCCATCGCGTCGATGATCATCGCCGAGTCGGTCGCGTTCTTGCCCGACGTGTAGCCGAACTGCTGGATCGGCTGGATCGAGTGGACGAGCAGGGTCTGCTTCCAGCCGCTCAGGCGCGTGCCGGTCCAGTCGCCGTAGATGCGCTTGACGTGGGCGGTGCCGTACTTCGCCACCTCGGCGAGTAGCCCGTCGATGATCGCCGGCTGGGCGTTGTCGGCGTCGATCAGCACGGCCAGCCGGCTCGTCGCATTCGCTGCCATCGGTCCGACTCCACGTCCGCGACGACATCGCCGCGCCGCGCAGCATAGCGCGCCCGTGCAGGATCGGCGGCGCCGCGACCGATGCGCGCGCTCAGGGCGCGAGCAGCTCGATGGCCATGACCAGCGCATCCTCGCGTCCGCGCGCGGCCGGGTAATAGTTCGGGCGACGCCCGATCTCGTTGAAGCCGGCGTCGTGGTAGAGCGCGATCGCGCCCGGATTGCTCGGCCGCACCTCGAGGAAGACGCGCTCGGCGCGGTGCCAGCGCGCGAGGTCGAGCATGCGCGCGAGGATGCGCCGGCCATGGCCGGCACGCTGGCGCACGGGTGTCACGCAGAGGTTGAGCAGGTGGCCCTCGCCCGCGGCGATCGAGAGCACGCCGTAGCCGAGGATCTCGCCCGCGCGCGCGAGCGCCCAGCATTCGTAGCCGGCGGCGAGGCAGTCGCGGAAGATCGCCTGGCTCCACGGATACGGATAGGCCGCGGCATCGATGCGCGCGACCGTCTCGAGATCCTCGCTGCGCATCGCGCGGAACACGGGATGCACTTCCTCGAGCCGGGCCACCATGGCATCAGGCCCGCGAAGGCCCGTGGCAGGCACGCGCGACGCGCTTGATCTCGCCCCACAGTGCACGCTTGGCCGGCGCGTCGCGAGCGAGCACGTCGGCCTCGGCCACGATGACCCATTCCAGTTCGCGCTGGCGCTGCGCCGGCAGGTGCGCGCCGAGCGCGCGCGCGGCATCGCCGCCGAGCACGACCACCGCCGCGGCCGCGCTGAGTGCCTCGATCGCGGCACCGTCATGTCGCTGCACCTGCAGCCCGACCGCACGCAACGCACGCTCGATGTCGTCGACGAACCGCGTGCGCACTGCGGGCGCGCACGCCACGACGATGCGAGACGCAGGCGCCGGCACTGCCGCCGCCACCGGCATCGTGCGCGGCTCGTAGACATCGATGCCGATCTCGGCGAGCAGACGCAGGCCGTAGTCATCGAGCATTGTCGGCCTCCGGATGGTCGACGAGGTCGGCGTGGAACTCGGCGAAGACCGTATCGACCGCCTTCGCCAGCGCATCGGCCGTGGCGACGAGCCGGCTGCCCTCGGCCACGACATCGGCGCGGTAGACCTCGTCGATGAACGGCGTTCCATCCGGTCGATCGGCGCGCAACTTGATCGCGACCGCGGCGACGAAGCCTCCGCCTGCGCGCGGGACGCGCTCGAAGCGCAGGATCACGCCGCTGATGCGCAACGCAGCCTGGCTCGCGGCGAGCTCGTCGATGACCATCGGCGCGATCGCCGACTCGCGCAGTTCGACCAGCAGCCGCCGCTGCAGCAGGCGCGTCGGCGGATCGGTCCACAACTGGTAGTGGTACTGGCGCAGCTCGCGCGCCTCGGCATCGACCGCGTAGATCAGCGCGCGATCCGCATACAGGCCGTCGGCGGCGAACAGGCCGATCACGATCGGCACGTCGAACACCTGCTCGCCGGCGACGGGCAACGTCGCGGGCGGCGGCATGCGGAAGTAGCTGTGGTCCGGCACGTTGGCGACATGGCCGCAGGCGACGAGCAGCAGCGCAAGGGCGAAAGCGGCAAGCGGGCGCATCATCGCGACTCCCCGTCGAGATCGTCCGGCTGCGGCGAACGCAGCAACTGGCCGGGATTGCGCCGGATCTCGCGGCTGAACTCGTCGAGGTTGCGCGTCGCCGACTCGAGATGGTGGGTGATGACTTCCATGCGGCTCGACAGGCTGGCCATCACCGTGGCGAGATCGGTGACCGCGTTGCGCACGTTGCCGCGGTTCTCCGCGGCCATCTCGGCGATCTGGCCGACCGTCGCGTCGAGTGCCTTGCGGGTCTCGCGCAGTTCCGACGAGAGTCCATGCACGTTGCCGAGGATGCCGGCGACGGCTGCGCGGTTCTGCGGCTTGAGCAGGTCATCGAGCGCACCCGAGGCCTCGTTGAGCCGCCCGAGCAGGGTGTTGGCCTGGGCGAGGATCTCGGGCGTCGCCTGGTCGAGCGAGCCGGTGATCGAGTCGACGCGCTGCGACAACAGCGTGACCAGCGGCGTCAGCTTGTCGCGGGTCAGCACGCTGACCTGCCCGGCCAGTTCGCCGACCGCGGCAAACACGTCGGCGTTCTCGGCACCGGCGAGTTCGGCGCCGGGCGCCAGCGCCTCGCCGCTCGCGCCTTCGCGGATGCCGACCGACATGTCGGCGAGCAGGCCGCTCGACTGCAGCCGCGCGACGCTGTCCTTCGGGATCGTCCAGTCGCGCTGCACCGACAACGTCACGCGATAGCGCGTGCCGTCGGCCGTGCGCTCGGGCTCGATGGCGCCGACCTCGCCGATGCGGTAGCCCTCGTAGAACACCGGCGCGCCGTAACGCAGGCCGGTGACGTTGCGGTAGCGCACGAGGTAGTCGCTGCTCGCACCGCCGCGGCCGGTGATCAACGCCAGCGCGACGAGCAGCAGGACAAGCCCCGCCGCGACCACGGCGCCGACCAGCACGTAGTTGACCGTATCGCGTTTCACCGTGCGCTTCCCCGGGCGTCCGCGCGCATTCTAACCGTCCTCGCGGGTCAGGCGGCGCAGGTACTCGTCGGCATCGACCTGCACTTCGCGCGGACGCCGGTTCAGGAGGTCCTGGATGCGCTCGTTGGCGGCCGCGCGCACCTCGGCGACCGTGCCGGTCATCAGCACATCGCCCTGGTCGAGCACGGTGATCGTGTCGGCGATCTTGAACGCGCTCTCGAGCTCGTGGGTGACCACGACGATGGTCATGCGCAACGCGTCGCGCAGGCGCAGGATCAGCTCGTCGAGCTCGGCCGAGACGACCGGGTCGAGGCCGGCCGACGGCTCGTCGAAGAACAGCAGGCGCGGGTCCATGACGATCGCGCGCGCGAGCGCGGCGCGCTTGACCATGCCGCCCGACAGCTGGGCCGGCATGAGGTCCTGGAAGCCACCGAGATTGACCACCTCGAGCTTGAGCCGGCTCATGATGCGGATCGTCGATTCGTCGAGCGCGGTGTGCTCGCGCAGCGGCAGCGCGACGTTCTCGCCGACCGTCAGCGAGGTCAGCAGCGCACCGCCCTGGAACGACACGCCGATGCGCTTGCGCACCTCGAGCTTGTCGCGCTCGCTGGCGCGCGCGATGTCCTTGCCGAACAGGCGGACCGTTCCCGACACCGGACGGTTGAGCCCGAGCATGTGCCGCAGCAGCGTGCTCTTGCCCGACCCCGAACCACCCATGATCACGCGGATCTCGCCGGCGTCGACGCGGAAATCGACGCCATTGAGGATACGGCGCTTGCCGTACCAGGCCTCGAGCTTCTCGACCTCGATGAGGGGGACTGCGGCGTTCATCGGTTGAGGAAGAAGCTGAAGACCATGTCGGCGATGATGATCCAGCAGATCGAGAGGACCACCGCACGCGTCGTGGCGCGGCCGACGCCCTCGGCGCCACCGCTGACCGAGAAACCCGTGCTGACCCCGATCAGGGTGATCAGCACGGCGAACACGGCACTCTTGGCGAGGCCCTGGCCGATGTCGCCGGGATCGAGCAGGGCCATCGTCTGCAGCAGGTAGGCGGTCGGCGTCACGTCGAGCGCCGGCGCGCTGTAGAGCGCCGCGCCGAAGATCGCGACCGCATCGGCGAAAACGGTCAGCAGCGGCAGCATGACGAGCATCGCGATCAGCGCCGGCGCGACGAGGTAGCGCACCGGCTCGATGCCGATCACGGCGAGCGCGTCGACTTCCTGCGACACGCTCATCGAACCGATGCGCGCGGCCAGCGCCGAGCCCGAGCGTCCGGCGACGAGGATCGCGGTGATCAGTGCGCCGAACTCGCGCGTGACCGATTTCGCGACCGCGATGACCACCTGCGACTGCGCGCCGAACTCGCCGAGCGCGGCGATGAACTGGATGCCGAGCATGATGCCGACGGTGAACGCGAGCAGGCTGACGATCGGCAAGGCATCGACGCCGATCTGGCGCATCTGCTCGAACACCGCACGCCAGCGCACCGGCTGGCCCACGCGCCAGCCGGCGACGGCGAACCACAGCGACTCGACCAGCAGGCTCGCCGCATAGCCCATGCCGGCGAGCGCGCCGACCGTCGCGCGGCCGAGGCGCGCGAGCGGGCCGGTCAGGGCTTCCAAGCCGGCGTACCGGTGACATCGGGAATCGCTGCGGCGTCGGCGACGATCGGGAACACGCGATCGAGGCGGGCCAGCTCGAGCACCGAGCGCACCGCGTCGCTGACCGCGACGAGGGCGAAGCCGCGCCCGTGCGTGCGTGCGTTCTGGAATCCCTCGACGAGGGCGGCGATGCCCGACGAGTCGATGTAGCTGACCCCGCTCAGCTCGACACCGACGCGCGGACTTGCTTCGAGCGCATCGAGCACGGCGCGGCGGACCTGCTGCGACCACGACAGGTCGACCTCGCCACGCAACCGGATCACGGTGCTTCCGTTCGCGGTTTCCTGCTCCATCGCATTCATTCGTCGTCGTCCCCTGGCGGGTTGGATGCCTCGATCCGCTTGCGCATCACGAGCCGGTTGCCGTGCCCGTCGGCGCGCGCACACAGGCTCCATTCGTCCATCACCGATTCGATCAGGGCGACGCCGAGGCCGCCGGCACGCACTTCGCCGAGCGGCTTCGCGCGCACGCAGCACGGATCGACCGCCGGGGCCGAGTCGAGCAGGCGGAACTCAAGCACGTCGCCAGAGCTGACCACGCGCACGCCGATGTCGCCCGAACAGCGATCGCCGTAGGCATGGCGGATGATGTTGCAGCAGGCTTCGTCCACGGCGAGCACGAGGCGATCGCGCAGGCCGGTCTCGACCCCGGCGCCGTCGAGCGCGCCGCGCAGCGCCGAGCGCAGCTCGCGCATCGCCTCGGGGCGTGCGGCGAAGCGGCGTGCGAGCAGCACTTCGTGGCTGCGCGCATGCGGACGCTCGACGACGAGCAGGGTCGTGTCGTCGACCAGTCGCATGCGCTTGAGTTCGCCGAGCATCGCGCGCAGGCGCGGTCCGGTCGATGAACCGGCGTGGCGCGTGACGAGATCGCGCACGCCCTTCGCACCGATCGTGTGGCGGGCCGCATCGCGCACGTCGGTGACACCGTCCGAGAAGCAGTACAGCGCGCCATCGCCGAGTTCGAGCGCATGCGCATCGAACTCGATGCCGGGCAGGATGCCGAGCGGCGGACCACCCGACGCATACTCGGTGAAGGACTCGTCGCGATGCAGGAGCGCGGGCGGGAAGCCGGCGCCGGCAAAGTGAACGCGGCCGCCGTCGCGATCGCACTGGCCGACCAGCGCGCAGACGAAGCGACCGTCGAGCGCGGTGCGGCAGAGGTCGTCGTTCGCGCGCGCGAGCCATTCGCCGGGCGGCGTGCCGTCCTTGCCGATCCAGCGCAGCAGCGAGGCCGCGCGCACCATCAGCAGGGCCGCATCGAGGCCCTTGCCGGAAACGTCGCCGACGACGAAGCCGACGCGCCCGTCCGCAAGGTCGAAGTAGTCGTAGAAATCGCCCGATATCTCGTGCGCCGGCAGGTTGACGCCGAGCACCGGGAACGCGTCGCGGCGGCGCTTCGGCAGCAGCGATTTCTGCAGGCGCCGGGCCAGGTCGAACTCGCGCTTGAGCCGGGTCTGCTCGACCAGTTCGTGGGCCATGCGCGCGTTGTTGATCGCGAGCGCGGTCGGCGCGGCGACGAGGCGCAGGATCTCGGCGTCGGCCGGGCCGAACACGCCACCGTCACGGCGGTTGACGACCTCGAGCGCACCGATCGGGCCCTTCGCGGTCGCGAGCGGAACGCAGACGAGGCTGCGCGTGACGAAGCCGGTCGCGGCATCGGCGCCGCGGTCGATGCGTTCGTCGTCCTGCGCGTTGGCCGAGATCAGGGCGACGTTGTCGGCGACCGAGCGTCCGACCACGCCATGACCGACCGGCAGGCGCAGGCCGGTCAGGTCAACCGGTCCGTAGCAGACCCGGCACTCGAGCATGCCGCCGTCTTCATCGAGCAGGAACAGCGAGGCCGCTTCGGCCTCCATGAAACCGGCGA
>JAFLDX010000072.1 GCA_017302215.1 Lysobacterales bacterium | reverse complement strand
GCGTGCGCGCGGCATCGAGCGCCTGCACGCGGTCGGCGCGCTGAGCCGGGCCGCGGCCGAGGCATTCGGTGCCGGTGGCCGCCACCACGCCGACCAGCAGGCTCTCGTCGAGGCGCTGCGCGGCGAACTCGGCCGCGGCGTGACCACCCTGATCAAGGGATCGCACGGCTCGGCCATGGATCGCGTGGTCAGGGCCCTGTTCGCCGATGGCGACACTGCGGGAGGCCGGCATGCTGCTTGAACTCGCCGACGTGCTGAAGGGCTGGTACAGCGGCTTCCACCTGTTCCAGTACCTGACTTTCCGCGCGATCATGAGCACGCTGACCGCGCTCGCGGTGTCGTTGCTGATCGGGCCGGCGGTCATCCGCAAGCTCGCCGACCTCAAGGCCGGCCAGGTCATCCGCAGCGACGGCCCGCAGACGCACCTCGCCAAGGCCGGCACGCCGACCATGGGCGGCGCGCTGATCCTGCTCGCGGTGACGATCGCCACCGTGCTGTGGATGGATCTCGGCAACCGCTACGTCTGGCTCGTGCTCGGCGTGACGATCGCGTTCGGCGGCATCGGCTTCTACGACGACTGGAAGAAACTCGTGCTGAAGGACAGCCGCGGCCTGGCCGCGCGCTGGAAGTACCTCTGGCAGTCCGTGTTCGGCCTTGGCGTGGCGGTGACGCTGTACCTCACCGCCGATGCGCCGGCCGACACCGCGCTGTACCTGCCGGTGTTCAAGAGCGTGGCGATTCCGCTCGGCCTCGCGTTCGTGCCGATTGCGTACTTCATGATCGTCGGCTTCTCGAATGCGGTGAACCTGACCGACGGCCTCGACGGGCTCGCCATCATGCCGAGCGTGCTCGTCGTCACCGCGCTCGGCGCGTTCGCCTACCTGGCCGGCAACGCGGTGTTCTCGAACTACCTGCAGATTCCGTCGATCCCGGGTGCGGGCGAGCTGGCCATCCTGTGCGGCGCGATGGCCGGTGCGGGCCTCGGCTTCCTCTGGTTCAACACCTACCCGGCGCAGGTCTTCATGGGCGACATCGGCGCCCTCGCGGTCGGTGCCGCGCTCGGCACCATCGCGGTGATCGTCCGCCAGGAGATCGTGCTCGTGATCATGGGCGGCGTGTTCGTCATGGAGACCGTATCGGTGATGCTGCAGGTGGCGAGCTTCAAGCTCACCGGCAAGCGCATCTTCCGCATGGCCCCGATCCACCACCACTTCGAGCTCAAGGGCTGGCCGGAGCCGCGCGTCATCGTGCGCTTCTGGATCATCAGCGTCGTGCTCGTGCTGGTCGGCCTCGCCACGTTGAAGGTGCGCTGATGTCCGCCATGCCCAACAACCAGGCGACGCGGCGACAGGACGGGCAGGGCCGCTACGACCTCGGCATCGTGCTGGCGGCGATCGCGCTCGCCAGTCTCGGCACGATCATGGTGGCGTCGAGTTCGATCGCGGTTGCCGACAACCAGCAGGTCGGCCCGTTCCACTACCTGTTCCGCCACCTCGTCTTCCTCGGCCTCGGTGCGACGCTCGCGATCATCGCCGCGCGCACCGAGCTCTCGCTGATCGAGCGCCACGCACCGAAACTGCTGCTGTTCGGCATCTTCCTGCTGCTGCTGGTGTTCGTGCCGGGCATCGGTTATCGCGTCAACGGCGCGCGGCGCTGGATCCATCTCGGCATTTCCGGATTCCAGTCGGTCGAGGCGGTCAAGCTGATCCTGATCGCCTACCTCGCCAGCTATCTCGTGCGTCATCGCGACAGCGTGCAGGCGAGCATGCTCGGCGTGCTCAAGCCGCTCGGCATCGCGGTCCTGCTGGTCGGCCTGCTGCTCGCCCAGCCGGACTTCGGCAGCGCGATGCTGCTGATGACGGTGTCGCTCGGCATGATCTGGCTGGGTGGCGCGCGCCTGCGCAACCTCGCCCTGCTCGGTGCGCTGGCCACGCCGGCGATCGCATGGGCGGCAATCTTCGAGGAGTACCGCTTCAAGCGCCTGAAGTCGTTCCTCGATCCGTGGTCCGATCCGTTCAACGACGGCTTCCAGCTGACCCAGGCACTGATCGCGATCGGGCGCGGCGAATGGTTCGGCGTCGGCCTCGGCGCGAGCGTGCAGAAACTGTTCTACCTGCCCGAAGCGCACACCGATTTCATCCTCGCCGTGATTGCCGAGGAGCTCGGATTCGCCGGCATCGTGCTCGTGCTGGCCCTGTTCGCGTGGCTGGTCGGGCGCGGCTTCGCGATCGGCCTGCGCGCGGTCGAGCGGGGCCAGCGCTTCGCCGGCTACTCGGCGTTCGGCATCTCGCTGATGCTGGCCCTGCAGGCGCTCGTGTCGATCGGCGTCAACCTCGGTGTGCTGCCGACCAAGGGCCTGACCCTTCCGCTGATCAGCTCGGGCGGTTCGAGCGTGCTCATGACCTGCCTCGCCGTCGGCGTGCTCGCGCGCGTCAGCTACGAGCTGTCGCGTGCCGAGAACACCGCCGCGCAGGCGGTCCAGGCCGAAGGAGCGCCGGCATGACCGCGCCTGTCATGATCATGGCCGGCGGCACCGGTGGCCACATCTTCCCGGGCATCGCCGTCGCGCGCGTGCTCGCCGGACGCGGCGTGCCGGTGGTCTGGCTCGGCGGCAAGGCCGGGCTCGAAGTCCGGCTCGTGCCGGCGGCCGGCATCCGCCTCGAGACGATCGACTTCGGCGGCGTGCGCGGCAAGGGTTTCGCCACCCTTGTGCTCGCGCCGCTGCGCCTTGCACGAGCCGTGCTGGCGGCGCGCGGGATCATCCGCGCCATCGCCCCGCGCAGCGTGCTGTCGATGGGCGGCTTCGCGGCCGCGCCGGGCGGGCTTGCCGCGCGCCTCGCCGGTATCCCGCTGCTGGTCCACGAACAGAATCGCGTGGCCGGTTTCACCAACCGCCTGCTCGCGCGCTTCGCGCGTCGCGTGCTCGGCGGTTTCGCCGATGTGCTGCCCGGCGCGGAGTGGGTCGGCAACCCGGTGCGTGCCGAAATCGCCGCCTTGCCGCCGCCGCGCGAGCGCGCGGTCAACCACGACGGCGCGATGCGCGTGCTCGTGCTCGGCGGCAGCCAGGGCGCGGCCAGCCTCAACACGCAGTTGCCGCTCGTGTTCCAGCGTCGCGGCCAGGCCATGCACTTCGACATCCGCCACCAGTGCGGCGAGAAGCATCTGGAGAGGGCGCGCGCGGCCTACGCGCAGGCCGGCCTCGAGGCGCGCATCGAGCCGTTCATCGATGACATGGCGGCGGCCTACGCCTGGGCCGACCTCGTGATCTGCCGGGCCGGCGCGCTGACCATCGCCGAGCTGTGCGCGGCCGGCGTCGCCTCGGTCCTCGTGCCGTTCCCGGCGGCCGTCGACGACCACCAGACGCGCAACGCCGAGGTACTCGTCGAAGCCGGTGCGGCGCGCCTCGTCGCCGAAGGCAGCGACTTCGTGCGCCATCTCGGCAGCGCGATCGACGAACTCGCGCGAGACCGCTTCCGCCTGCTCGGCATGGCCACCGCGGCGCGCTCGCTGGCGCGGCCGCAGGCCGCCGAACGCATCGCCGACCTCTGCACGGAGGCCGCGACGTGACCCCGCAGAGCCTGCGCCGCCACGGCGACATCATGCAGGACTTCCGCCACGTCCACTTCGTCGGCATCGGCGGCGTCGGCATGAGTGGCATCGCCGAGGTGCTGCACAACCTCGGCTATTCGGTGTCCGGCTCGGACCGCGCGGCGTCAGCGACGACGCGCCGCCTCGAGGGACTCGGCATCGGCGTCGACGTCGGCCATGCGGCGCGCAACGTCGACGGCGTCGACGTGCTGGTCACCTCGAGCGCGATCCGCGCCGACAATCCGGAACTGCTGGCGGCGCGCGAGCGCCGCATCCCGGTCGTTCCGCGTGCCGAGATGCTCGGCGAGCTGATGCGGTTCCGCCGCGGCATCGCCGTGGCCGGCACGCACGGCAAGACGACGACGACGAGCCTCACCGCGAGCGTGCTGGCCGAGGCCGGTCTCGATCCGACCTTCGTGATCGGCGGCCAGCTGACCGCGGTCGGCGCCAATGCGCGCCTCGGCACCGGCGAATACCTCGTCGCCGAGGCCGACGAATCGGACGGCTCGTTCCTCATGCTGTCACCGGTCATCGCGATCGTCACCAACATCGACGCCGACCACCTCGAGAACTACGACGGCGACTTCGCGCGCGTGCGCCAGGCGTTCGGTGATTTCCTGCATCGCCTGCCGTTCTACGGCGTCGCCGTGCTGTGCATCGACGACGCCGAGGTGGCCGCCCTGGCGGCGACGACGCCGCGCCGCACCCTGACGTACGGCATCGACGGCGCGGCCGACGTGCGCGCGTCGAACCTGCGCCAGGACGCCGCGCGCATGCACTTCGACCTGCACCTGCCCGATGCCGAAGCGCCGATCGCGATCACCCTCAACCTGCCGGGTCGGCACAACGTCCTCAACGCGCTCGCGGCGAGCGCGGTCGGCTGGCAGCTCGGTGTGCCGGCCGCGGCGCTGCAGTCCGCGCTGAGCGCGTTCCAGGGCGTCGGCCGGCGCTTCTCGCTGCGCGGCATGCTCGCCCTCGACGATGGCGAGGCCATGCTCGTCGACGACTACGGCCATCATCCGAGCGAACTCGCCGCGGTGTTCGCCGCCGCGCGCGGCGGCTGGCCGGAACGTCGCCTCGTGGTCGCGTTCCAGCCGCATCGCTATTCGCGCACGCGCGACCTGCTCGACGACTTCGCCCGCGTGCTGGCCGACGTCGACGCGCTGGTGCTCAGCGAGGTCTATCCGGCCGGCGAGGCGCCGATCGCGGGCGCCGACGGACGCGCGCTGGCGCGCGCGGTGCGCGCGCGCGGCAAGGTCGATCCGGTCCTGGTCGAGCATCCGCGCGCGTTGCGCGCCGCGCTGCCGGCGCTGTTGCAGGACGGCGACCTGCTCCTCCTGCTCGGTGCCGGCGACATCGGCGCGACGGCAGCGGAACTCGCCGCCGGTGGACAGCTCAAGACCGCGGGGAGCGCGTGATGGCCACGCAGTCGATCACCGATCCGGTTGCCTTCGGCCGCGTCGCCGTGGCCCTCGGCGGCACCTCGGCCGAGCGCGAGGTTTCGCTCGACTCGGGCCGCAACGTGCTCGAGGCGCTGCGCGCGCGCGGCGTCGACGCACATCCGGTCGACGGCATTCCCGCACTGCTCGATGCGCTGCGCGCCGGCCACTACGCGCGCGTCTTCAACATCCTGCACGGACGCGGGGGCGAGGACGGCATGCTGCAGGGTGCGCTCGACGCACTGCGCGTGCCGTACACCGGCAGCGGCGTGCTCGGCTCGGCACTGGCGATGGACAAGGTGCGCACCAAGCAGGTCTGGCAGGCCCTCGGCCTGCCGACGCCGCGCTACGTCGCCTGGCGCCGCGGCGGCGACCTCGCGGGCGCGATCGCGGCGATCGGCTATCCGGCAATCGTCAAGCCTTCGCACGAGGGCTCGAGCGTCGGCATCACGCGCGTGTTCTCGGCGGATGACCTCGCCGCGGCGGTCGAACTCGCCACGCGCTACGACGGCGAGTTGCTGATCGAGCAACTCGTCGAGGGCGACGAACTCACGGTCGGCATCCTCGACGGCGCCGCGCTGCCGTCGATCCGCATCGTCCCGAAAGGCGCGTTCTACGACTACCACGCCAAGTATGTCGCCGAGGACACGCAGTACCTCTGCCCCGGTCTCGAGGGTGCCGCCGAGGCCGGCATCCGCGCGCTGGCCCTCGCCGCCTTCGAGGCGGTCGGCTGTGCCGGCTGGGGCCGCGTCGACGTCATGCGCGACCGCGCCGGCAACGACTTCCTGCTCGAGGTCAACACCACGCCCGGCATGACCAGCCATTCGCTGGTGCCGAAGGCCGCGCGCGCGACCGGCATCGGCTTCGAGGACCTTTGCTGGCGAATCCTCGAGACGAGCTTCCGGCGCGAAGGCGGCCCGGCATGAACTCGCTGCCGCTCAAGCTGCTGGCCTGGGGCATCGCCCTGACCCTCGTTGCGCTGCCGATCGTCGGCGTGCTGAACGGCTGGTTCGCCTCGGCGCGCTGGCCCGTGCGCCACATCGAGCTGCGCGCCGAGTACGCCCACGTCAGTGCCGAACAGATCCGCGCGACCGTCGAGAACCACCTCGCCAACGGCTTCTTCGCGGTCCGGCTCGGCGACGTGCAGAAGGCGGTCATGGAGTTGCCGTGGGTCGAACGCGTCGAGGCACGCAAGCAGTGGCCGGACGTCCTCAAGCTGACGGTCTACGAACGCCAGCCGTACGCGCGCTGGGGTGTCGACCGCCTGATCAGCCGCAGTGGCGGCCTGTTCAAGGTGCCGGGTGCCGATGCAATGCAAGGCCTGCCGCAACTGGCCGGCCCGGACGAGCGCCTCGCCGACGTGCTCGCGTTCCACGCCGAGTGCCTGCGCGAGTTCGCCGGCAGCGGGCTCGCCGTGCGCGCGGTCGACCTGTCCGCGCGCGGCAGCTGGCGCCTGACTCTGGCCAGCGGCGCGGTGATCGAGATCGGCCGGGTCGCCGCGAAGGAACGCCTGCAGCGCTTCCTCGACGTCTGGCCGAAGCTCGCCTCGGGCGCTCCCGCCCCGCCGGTCTACGTCGACCTGCGCTACGAGAACGGCTTCGCACTGCGCTGGGCGCTGCCCGGCATGCCCTCCACCCCACCCACGGCGTCCGCGCCACCCGACGAGCAGGTCCGAGACGGATGAACCGCAAGGCGGAAAAGAACCTCATCGTCGGCCTCGACATCGGCACGTCGAAGATCGTCGCGATCGTCGGCGAATACGAGCCGGGCCAGCCGGTCGAGATCATGGGCATCGGCTCGCATCCGTCGCACGGACTCAAGCGCGGCGTCGTGGTCGACATCGAGTCGACCGTGCAGTCGATCCAGCGCGCGGTCGAGGAAGCCGAGCTGATGGCCGGCTGCGAGATCCGGTCGGTCTACGCCGGCATCGCCGGCAGCCACATCCGCTGCCTCAACTCGCACGGCATCGTGCCGATCCGCGACAGGGAAGTGACCGAGGCGGATCGCGAGCACGTCATCGAGGCCGCGCGCGCGGTCGCCATTCCGGCCGACCAGGAACGCCTGTACGTCGAGCCGCAGGACTACGTCATCGACGGCCAGGAAGGCATCCGCCATCCGATCGGCATGAGTGGCGTGCGCCTCGAGGCGCGCGTGCACCTCGTCACCGGCGCGATGAGCGCGGCGGCGAACATCCGCAAGTGCGTGTCGCGCTGCGGACTGCGCGTCGACGACCTCGTGCCGCAACAGATCGCCTCGAGTTTCGCCGTGCTGACCCAGGACGAGCGCGAACTCGGCGTCTGCCTCGTCGACATCGGCGCCGGCACCACCGACATCGCGATCTTCACCCAGGGCGCGATCCGGCATACGGCCTCGCTGCCGATCGCCGGCGACCAGGTCACCAACGACATCGCGGTGGCCCTGCGCACGCCGACCGCGCACGCCGAGGAGATCAAGGTCAAGTACGCCTGCGCGCTGGCCCAGCTCGCGCACGCCGAGGAGACGATCCAGGTGCCGAGTGTCGGCGACCGGCCGCCGCGCCGCCTCGCGCGCCAGACCCTCGCCGAGGTCGTGCAGCCGCGCTACGAGGAACTGTTCTCGCTGGCCCAGGCCGAACTGCGCCGGTCAGGTTACGAGAGCCTCGTCGCCGCCGGCATCGTCCTGACCGGCGGTGCCTCGAAGATGGAAGGCGTGGTCGACCTCGCCGAGGAACTGTTCCACATGCCGGTCCGCCTCGGCACGCCGCAGCACGTCACCGGGCTGGCCGACGTGGTCGCCAACCAGATCCACGCCACCGGTGTGGGCCTGCTGCTGTACGGCAGCCGCCAGCAGGGTCCGACCGGGCACGCGCGCGGCGGCGATGGCGCGGGCGGTCTGGTCGAGCGCGTCACGCGCTGGTTCAAGGGGAATTTCTGAGCGCTGGCCGGCCGGGCCAGCGTGGACGAGTGACACCGCCGCGCCGGATGCGCGGCGGGGCAACCGGGGCAACGGTTGCGAACGGACGGCACGCCAGCCGTCGCATCAAGGGAGACCGGGCGTGGACGCCCGAGTCGCCGCGACACACAAACCAATACGGCACAAGCCGACGGAGGACGGGAACATGTTCGAGCTTTTCGAGAAGACCGCACCGAATGCGGTGATCAAGGTGATCGGCGTGGGTGGCGGCGGCGGCAACGCGGTCAGCCACATGGTCCATGCACACGTCGAGGGCGTCGAGTTCATCTGCGCCAACACCGACGCCCAGGCGCTCAAGAACAGCGGGGCCAAGCACACCCTGCAACTCGGTGCCAACGTGACCAAGGGACTCGGCGCCGGCGCCAATCCCGAGGTCGGCCGCCAGGCCGCGCTCGAGGACCGCGAGCGCATCGTCGAGCTGCTGCAGGGCGCCGACATGGCGTTCATCACCTGCGGCATGGGCGGTGGTACCGGCACCGGCGCGGCCCCCGTGTTCGCCCAGCTGGCCAAGGAGATGGGCATCCTGACCGTGGCCGTGGTCACCAAGCCGTTCCCGTTCGAGGGGCGCCGGCGCATGCAGGTCGCGCTGAAGGGGATCGAGGATCTCGGCCAGCACGTCGACTCGTTGATCACCGTGCCGAACGAGAAGCTGCTGACCGTGCTCGGTCGCGACGTGACCCTGCTCAGCGCATTCAAGCAGGCCAACGACGTGCTGCTCGGCGCCGTGCAGGGCATCGCCGACCTGATCACGCGTCCGGGCCTGATCAACGTCGACTTCGCCGACGTGCGCACGGTGATGTCGGAAATGGGCATGGCGATGATGGGCAGCGGCAGTGCGCGCGGCGACGACCGTGCGGTGGCGGCGGCCGAGGCGGCGATCAACAACCCGCTGCTCGAGGACATCAATCTCGCCGGCGCCTGCGGCATCCTCGTCAACGTGACGGCCGGCCAGAACCTGACGATGCGCGAGTTCGACGACATCGGCCAGGTCATCCACGAGTTCGCCAGCGAGGACGCGACCGTGGTCGTCGGCACCGCGCTCGATCCCGAACTGCAGGACGAAGTGCGCGTGACCGTCGTGGCCACCGGCCTCAACCGCGGTGCCGTGCGCCAGCCGGTGCGCAGCGAGCGCGAGCGCGAGGCGATCATCGCGCCGCGGCCGCCGATGCGCGTCGTGCGCAACGCGACTACCGGCGAAGTCGACTATGCCGGTGTGCCGAGCGTACGCACCGCGCCGGCACGGGCTCCGGCGGCGGCCGAGCCGGCGGTGGAAACGCCGATCGACTACCTCGACATTCCCGCGTTCCTGCGTCGCCAGGCCGACTGAGGAGATTCGAGGGAGACTTCGTGCACTCCTGACCACCCGGGCGCCGCCAGTTTCCTCCGTCCGCGTGATGCGTCGCCGCTTCGGCAGCGCATCGCGTGTCGACTGGCGTCGCGGCCGCTGCGTGGCGTCGCAGCGGCGTTGCGGTCCCGTTGCCCCTCGAGGCGACGGGGCCGGAGCACTCCCGGCAGCGACGCGCCCGAGGCTGTCGGAACAACGCCACATCGCGCCCCACTGTTGCCAAAAAGCGACAGATTGTGGGCTTTTGGCGTCGCATGAACTTTGACTGACTGGTTCGCTGTGCTAGCATCCCCGGCGTTTTGATGCTCCTGCCCCAGGGGACAGCACAAAAAAATGATCAGGCAACGCACGCTCAAGAATGTCATTCGGGCGACAGGCGTAGGTCTCCACACCGGCGACAAGGTCTACATGACCCTGCGCCCGGCGGCCGTGGACGCGGGCATCGTGTTCCGCCGCGTCGATCTCGCCGAACCCGTGGAGATCCTCTCGCGCTGCGAAAACGTCGGTGACACCCGCCTCTCGACGACCCTGGTGAAGGGCGAGATTCGCATCGCCACGATCGAGCACCTGCTCTCGGCGATCGCCGGACTCGGCATCGACAACGCCTACGTCGACCTGTCGGCCCCCGAGGTTCCGATCATGGACGGCAGCGCCGGCCCCTTCGTGTTCCTGCTGCAGTCCGCGGGCATCGAGGAGCAGCCGGCGGCCAAGCGCTTCGTGCGCATCAAGAAGACCGTGACCGTGCGCGATGGCGACAAGTGGGCGCGCTTCGAGCCGTTCGACGGCTTCAAGGTCGGCTTCTCGATCGACTTCGACCACCCGATGTTCAGCAAGCGCACGTCGTCCAGCGAGATCGACTTCTCGACGACCTCGTTCGTCAAGGAGGTCAGTCGCGCGCGCACGTTCGGTTTCATGCGCGACATCGAGATGCTGCGCGAGCGCAACCTCGCCCTGGGCGGCTCGATGGACAACTCGATCGTGCTCGACGACTACCGCGTCCTCAACGAGGACGGGCTGCGCTACGACGACGAGTTCGTCAAGCACAAGATCCTCGACGCGATCGGTGACCTCTACCTGCTCGGGCACAGCCTGATCGGCGCGTTCTACGGCTACAAGTCGGGCCACGCGCTGAACAACACGCTGCTGCGCACCTTGATCGCCGACCGCGAAGCCTGGGAGGAGGTCAGCTTCGAGGACGAAAGCAAGGCGCCGATCTCCTACGCCCACCCGGCGCAGGCAATGTAGGCGGGATTTGTTGCACGCCGGAGACTTCGTCAGGAGCTTCCGGCGGATCGGGGAACGACCAGAGGGGCCTTCAGGCCTCCGTCGGGGGATCCGTTTCGGCGAGGGACGCCAGTTCGAGGAACAGGGCCCTGACTTCCGGGTCCGCAGTGGATTTTGCCGCCGTTCGCAGATGGCTTGCGGCGGCAGCGGAAAGAGGCTTCCGCCTTGCCGGTCCCGGGGGAACGGGTGGCAGGGCTGCCACTTTCACAACGATGTGTCCGACAGCGTCGCCGACGGCGGCGCGGGCTTCGGCGAGCAGGACTGCCTGGTGCATCCTGACGCGCGTCGCCCATGCCGGACTCGTCGCGAGAAAGACGAGCCGTCCGTCGCGCACGTCCGCGAGTCGACATTCGCGGGCCAGTGCGGCGGGCAAGTGGTGGCGCAGTCTTCCATCCAGCGCATCCAGGGCGCGCGCGCGTGACGCGAGCGTGTCGAGGGCGGCGCACTCGGCGATCGGCACGAGGCCGTTCGCGGTGCGTCGGCGCGGAGGGCGGCTGGGCTGCATGGCGGAACCCATTCGGCGAGCGGCAATGAAGATCATTCTACTGGCGAATTCCCACGCGGCCCCGCGCTGCGTCGACCTCGGCAGCCGCCGGGGCCTGCTGCGGATCGGCGCGCTCGCGACGGCTGCGGTCGTGTTGTGCATGGCGGCGGGCTTCGGCATCGCCGTGCTGACCGTCGATCCGCGATCGGCGGCGATCGCGGACCTCGCATCGATGCGCGCCGTGATCGACCACCAGAAGACGGTGCTCGATGACGTCGAGGCGCGTTCGCGGCGCGACGTCGACGCGCTGACCCTGCAGCTCGGCCAGCTGCGCGCGCAGGCGGCGCGCCTGAACGCGCTCGGCGACCGCTTGACCCAGGCCGGCAAGCTCGACGACGGCGAGTTCGACTTCGCCTCCGAACCCGCCCTCGGTGGTCCCGAGGAAGTGCTCGTCGCCGGCGCGGCGCCGTTGCCGATCGATGCCGACATCGAAAGCATGCGCGCCGAGTTCGAGCGCCAGGAAGCCCAGCTCGGCGTGCTCGAGAACCTGCTGTTCGACCGCAAGATCGACAATGCCCTGCTGCCGGCCGGCATGCCGGTCGCGCACGGTTACGTGGTGTCCGGTTACGGCACGCGCAGTGATCCGATCACCGGGCGACAGGCGGTGCATCTCGGCGTCGACTTCGACGTGCCGCTCGGCAGCGACGTGCTCGCGGTGGCCGAGGGCGTCGTCAGCTACTCGGGCATGCGCGCCGGCTACGGCTACACGGTCGAGATCGACCACGGCAACGGCTACATGACGCGCTACGCGCACAACTCGCTCAACGTGGTCGAGGCCGGTGCGCGCGTGCATGTCGGCGATGTCGTCGCCAAGGTCGGCTCGACCGGGCGCTCGACGGGACCGCATTGCCATTTCGAAGTGTGGCTCAACGGCCGTCCGGTCAACCCGATGGCCTATGTGCGCTCGACGAGGGCGACACGGGCCTGACCCGACCGCGAACCGCCCCGTCCGGGGCAGCGGTATCGGTTCGGGGCATCCCTTGAAACCCCGCGCCGAGGGCCCAGTTGCTTGGTGTTACGCCGGAGGCCGCCGTATCATCGGCGGCCTTCGCATTTCTGCCGCGCCCGTTCCCGGGCACCACGCGGCCCTATCCGGACGAATCGACCGATGTTGCAACGCTTCCTGACGGGCATTTTCGGCAGCCGCAACGAGCGCACGCTGCGCACGCTGCAGAAGAACGTCGACAAGATCAACGCGCTCGAACCGCGCTTCCAGGCCATGGACGATGCCGCCCTGCGCGGCATGACCGAGACGTTCCGCGAGCGCCTGGCCGCCGGCGAAACGCTCGACGCGATCCTGCCGGAGGCATTCGCCACGGTGCGCGAGGCGGCCAAGCGCGTGCTCGGCCTGCGCCACTACGACGAACAGATGATCGGCGGCATGGTCCTGCACATGGGACGCATCGCCGAAATGCGCACCGGCGAGGGCAAGACCCTGGTCGGCACCCTGCCGGTCTACCTCAATGCGCTCGCCGGCAAGGGCGTGCACGTGGTCACGGTCAACGACTACCTGGCCAAGCGCGACTCGGCGTGGATGGGCAAGGTCTACGCCTTCCTCGGCCTCAGCGTCGGCGTCGTCTTCCCGGGCATGAACCACGGCGACAAGCACGGTGCCTACGCGGCGGACATCACCTACGGCACGAACAACGAGTTCGGCTTCGACTACCTGCGCGACAACATGGCGCTTTCGAAGGAGCAGCGCTACCAGCGTGGCCTCCACTTCGCGATCGTCGACGAGGTCGACTCGATCCTGATCGACGAGGCGCGCACGCCGCTGATCATTTCCGGGCCAACCGACGAGTCGCCGCAGCTGTACGTGCGCATCAATCGCCTCGTGCCGAAGCTCGTGCGCCAGGACAAGGAAGACGGCGAAGGCGACTACTGGGTCGACGAGAAGCAGAAGCAGGTGCACCTGTCGGAAGCGGGCATGGAGCACATCGAGGACCTCCTGCGCCGCGACGGCATCATCGGCGAAGGCGAGAGCCTCTACGATTCCAAGCACCTCGCCGTCGTGCACCACCTCAACGCGGGGCTGCGCGCACATTCGCTCTACCAGCGCGACGTCGACTACATCGTGCGCGACGGCGAAGTCATCATCGTCGACGAGTTCACCGGCCGCACCCTCGCCGGGCGGCGCTGGTCGGACGGACTGCACCAGGCCGTCGAGGCGAAGGAGGGCGTGCCGATCCAGCGCGAGAACCAGACGCTCGGATCGATCACGTTCCAGAACTACTTCCGCCTCTACAAGAAGCTGGCCGGCATGACCGGCACGGCCGACACCGAGGCGTTCGAGTTCCAGCAGATCTACGGACTCGAAGTCGTGGTCATCCCGACCCACCGGCCGATGGTGCGCAAGGACGAGCCCGACGTCGTCTTCCTCAAGGCGAAGAACAAGTACGACGCGATCCTCGAGGACATCAAGGAATGCTACGAGCGCGGCCAGCCGGTGCTGGTCGGCACCACCTCGATCGAGACCTCGGAGTACCTGTCGGGCCTGCTGCGCAAGTCCGGCGTCCCGCACGAGGTGCTCAATGCGAAGCAGCACGAGCGCGAGGCGATCATCGTCGCCCAGGCCGGGCGGCCGAAGGCCGTGACGATCGCCACCAACATGGCCGGTCGCGGCACCGACATCGTGCTCGGCGGCAACCTCGAGGTCGAACTCGCGGCCATGCCCGAGGGCACCGGCGCGGCGGAGCGCGAGCATGTCGAGGCCGAGTGGAAGGCGCGCCACGCCACCGTGCTCGACAGCGGCGGCCTGCGCATCATCGGCACGGAGCGCCACGAGTCGCGCCGCATCGACAACCAGCTGCGTGGCCGCTCGGGTCGCCAGGGCGACCCCGGCTCGAGCCGCTTCTATCTTTCGCTCGAGGACAACCTGCTGCGCATCTTCATGGGCGAGCGCGTAGCCGGGCTCATGCGCATGTTCGGCATGAAGGAGGACGATGCGATCCAGGATCGCATGGTCACCAAGCAGATCATGAACGCGCAGCGCAAGGTCGAGGCGCAGAACTTCGACTACCGCAAGAACGTGCTCGAGTTCGACGACGTCGCCAACGACCAGCGCAAGGTCATCTACGAGCAGCGCAACGAGCTGCTCGACAGCGAGGGCGTCGGCGAGACCGTCGGCAACATCCGCGAGGATGTCTTCGCCGAACTCGTGCGCCGCCACGTGCCACCGAACTCGGTCGACGAGCAGTGGAACATCGCCGCGCTCGAGGCCGAACTCGAATCGGAGTACAGCCTCAAGCTCGACATCCGGCGCTGGCTCGAGGAGCAGGACGAAGCGACCGCGGACGACATCCTCGCCCACGTCGAGGACGCCGCTGCGCGCCTGTTCCGCGAGAAGGAGACCCTGCTCGGCGACGAGACCATGCGTTCGCTCGAGAAGCACGTGATGCTGTCGGTCGTCGACAATGCGTGGAAGGAGCACCTGACCAGCATGGACTACCTGCGCCAGGGCATCTACCTGCGCGGCTACGCGCAGAAGCAGCCGAAGCAGGAGTTCAAGCGCGAAGCCTTCCTGCTGTTCGAGCAGATGCTCGAGCGCATCAAGCACGAGCTGATCCAGCTGCTCGCGCGCGTGCGCATCCGCAGCGAGGAGGAAGTCGCGGCGATGGAAGCGCAACAGCGTGCCCAGGCCGAGGCGCAGGCGCGCTCGATGCAGTTCCAGCATGCCGAACCGGCCGCTTTCGGTGCCGAGGCGGCGGCCGAGCAGGCAGCGGCACCCGCGGTCGCCGCGACGGTCACGCGCGACGCACCGAAGGTCGGGCGCAATGATCCCTGTCCCTGCGGTTCCGGCAAGAAGTACAAGCACTGCCACGGCAGCCTGACCTGATCGGGCGTGACGTCGCCCATGGCGGCGGTGCGCGTGGTTGCGGCGGTACTGCGTGATGCGCGCGGCCGCGTGCTGCTCGCGCGTCGTCCGGCCGGCAAGGTGCACGCCGGCCTATGGGAGTTCCCGGGCGGCAAGGTCGAAGCCGGCGAGGAAGGACTCGCTGCATTGAGCCGCGAGCTCGACGAGGAACTCGGCATCGAGGTCCTCGCGGCGCGTCCGCTGCTCGCGATCCCGCACGAAGACATCGTCCTCGACGTGTGGGAGGTTCCGGCCTTCGCCGGTCGTCCACACGCGCGCGAGGGGCAGGCGTTCGCCTGGATCGATCCGGCCCGCGTCGATGCCGCGTCGATGCCGCCAGCCGATCGGCCGGTCCTGACCGCGTTGCGCCTGCCCGACCGCTACCTCGTCACGCCGGACGTCGATGGCGCCGGCGAGGACGCGTTTCTCGACACCCTTGGTCGCGCACTGGCGAAC
>JAFLDX010000071.1 GCA_017302215.1 Lysobacterales bacterium | reverse complement strand
ACCACGGCACTCGCACGCGGCGGCCAGGCGCTGCGCGGCGAGCAGGCATCGGCCGAACTGCTCGGCGCGCGGTGCGCGCGCGCGGCCGGGAACGCGCAGGACGCACAGGACGCGATCGCGCGCGCCGACCGACTGCTTGCCGACCTGCCGTACGTGCCACGACGCCTGCGCGCCGATCGCGCCGCGGCCCGCTGAGCACCGCCGCCGGCCGGCGATGTCCTGTGCCGGCTCGATCCTGCGCTTGTGTCCTCGTCCCGTATCCGCCGAGGCTCCCCGCATGAACGCTAGACCGTCGCCCAAGACCCTTGCCCTGCTCGTCCGGCTCGCCGCCCTCGCGCCGCTGCCGGCCATGGCGGGAGGCCCGGCCTACGTCTGGCCCTACGTCGGCGGCTTCTGCAGCGGCACGCTGCAGGCCTGCATCGACGCCGTGCCGAACGGCTCGACCGTGCTCGTCGCCGCCGAAGCGCCGATCGACGAGAACCTCGCGCTGCCGAACCGCAGCCTGACACTCACGCGCTACCCCGGCTTCGACGTGGCGTTCGCCGCCGGGCGTTCGATCACGGCGAACCTCGCGGCACCGGCCGGCGTCTCGATCCGCATCGACGGGTTCGCGGTCAGCGACGCGTCCGTGGCGGTGACCTGCAGCGGCGGAAGCGCCAGCGTGCGCATCGAGAACCTGCGCATCACGCGCTCGATTGGCGGGGCACCGGCTGCGATCACCGCGACCGCGACGTCGGCGTGCACGCTCGACGCCACGGTCTACAACAACCGCGTGCACAGCGCGCCGGCCGGCATCAACAGCGGCCTCGTCGGCTTCAGCGCGGTCGGTGCGACGCTCAACGGCTACGCCGCCTACAACCACCTCGAACGCAGCGACGACGGCGATTCGGGCGGCGGCCTGTTCGTCGACGTCGTCTCGCTGACCGGCTCGCCGGGCGGCGGCTTCGTGCGCGCGTTCGGCAACGAGATCCGCGGCAATTTCGGCCGCGGTGGGCTGTTCTTCAGCGAAGGCCTGTCCAGTTCCACGGCCGCGAGCTACAGCGTGGCCGCGGTCAACAACGTGGTCGTGTGTCGCGGCAGCGGATCGGGCATCGCGCACGCCGCAAGCAGCGGCACGATCGCGACGATGATCGTCAACAACACGGTCAGCGGCTGCTCGCGCGGCGTCACCGCGCTGCGCTGGAACGGTGCGGCCGCGACCTCGCGCATCAACGGCTACGTCTGGAACAACGTGCTCGTCGCCACCAACCAGGCCCTGACCTTCACGGCCGACCTGACGCCGGCGCTGGCGAACGATTACAACCTGCTCAATGCGCCGTCGCTGGCGAACGTGGGCCTCGGTCCGAACACGTTCTCGGCGCCGGCGCAGTTCGTGGCCGACGCGGCGCCGCGCCTGCGCGCGGGCTCCAGTGCCATCGACAGCGCCGATGGCGTGGTTCTCTCCAACGTGCTGGTCGACAGCGGTCTGCCGGCGACCGACGCCGACGGCCTGCGCCGCGTGAAGGGCGGCGGCGCCGACCGCGGCGCCTACGAATCGGGGGACGTTTCCGCGCTGCACGTCGCCTCCGCCGCGAATGCCCTGATCGACCACGTCACCGGCATCGACCTCGCCGCGACCAACGGCCAGGCCGCCGCGCGCGTGCTTGCTACGCGCAACTTCGGCACGAGCGGGCCATTCTCGGCCGAGCCGTACGGCGTGTACTACGCCGGCACGCGCTGGGCGCTCTACCACGAGTCGTTCGCGGACGTCGCGCCGGGCCTGAAGTGGAACCTGTTCGTGCCGGCCGCCGGCGCCGGGGTGTTCACGCATGCCGGCACGGCCGCCAACACGGCCGGTTCGCGCACCGAGATCGACAACGCCGCCACCAACGGCCAGGCCGGACGCATCGTCCTCGTCACCCACAACTGGACCGCCCAACCGACCTACATCACGCACATGCTCGGCGTGCAGTACTCGGGAAGCGGATCGGGCGGGCGCTGGAACGTGACCACGATCGATCGCGTCGCCCTGCCGACGTTCACCGGCTTCAACCTGTATGCGCAATCACCCAGTCCGAATGCGTTCCGCATCGAGGCGCCAGCCGCAGCGAATCGCGTGGTCATCGATCATCCGCTGGTCCACGGCGTGCGCTGCGCGGTGATCCACGCCACGCGCGTCGTCACCGAGGCGACGCCCGCGACGAGCGACGGCTTCGACCTCGACTACAACGAATCGAGCGGACGCTGGGGCCTGTTCTCGGTCGGCAGCTTCCCGGCCGACACGGCGTTCAACGTCGTCATTGATCCGGCCCAGGTGTTCGACTGCACGGACCGCATCTTCGCGAACGGCTACGACTGAGGGCCGCGTTCAGGGCATCTCGCCGCGCTTCCAGGCCTGGCGCGTCCGGCTGGCCTTGTCGAACAGGGCTTCGAGCGCGCCGCCGTCTCCGGCATCGATCGCGCCGCGAAGTCCGTGCACGAGGCCGATGTAATCGTCGAGCTCGGCGAGCAGGGCCGTGCGGTTGGCCAGCGCGATGTCGCGCCACATTTCGGGGCTGCTCGCGGCGATGCGCGTGAAATCGCGAAAGCCCGCGCCGGCCAGGCCGAGCTTCAGCGCAGCGTCGGCGCTGTCGACGATCTGCGCGACGAGCGCGTACGACAGCATGTGCGGCAGATGGCTGACCGCGGCGAGCACGCGGTCGTGCTGTTCGACCGGCATCCTCGTCACGCGCGCGCCGCACGCGGTCCATGCGGCATGCACTCGCGCGACCACCGCCGGCGGATTCTCCACCAGGGGCGTCAGGATGACGTCGCGGCCCTCGTAGAGCGAGGCGAGTGCCGCATCGGGACCGTGCACCTCGCGGCCGGCGATCGGGTGGCCCGGCACGAAGCGGGCGACGCCCGTGCCGAGCGCGCCGCGCGCGGCGTCGACGACATCACCCTTGGTGCTGCCGGCATCGGTGATCACGAGGTCGGCCGGCACGGGCGTCGCGGCGATCTCGGCGAACAGGCCAGGCATCTGCGCGACCGGCACGGCGAGGAAGGCGAGATCGGCATCGCGCACGGCATCGGCGACGCTGCCGGCGATCGTGTCGATGAAGCCGAGTTCGAGTGCACGCCGAGCCGCCTCGAGGTCGCGGTCGCGCCCGACGACGTGCAGGTCGGGGTGGCGACGCCGCAGGGCGAGTGCGAACGAGCCGCCGATCAGGCCGGTGCCGAACAGGGCGATGCTGCGGGTCATCGACGCGGCGATTCCGGAGGGCGCGCGGTCGGCGCGGACAAGCAGTCTAGGGATGCGCTCATCGATCCTGCAACTTCACCAGCGCCATGCGGCCAGAGGACGCGACGCTCGACCTGCGCGGCAAGGCTCGGTCGGTACGCGGCTCGCCTCGGAGCGTGTCGCCGAGCATCGACTTGCGAGTGACGAAACGGATCGCATCGAAGGCCGTGTCACGATCGCAGCAAACGCGGCGTGTCGGCATGACGGGCGTAGAATCGGACTGTCCGAAAAGGAGCTCCATCCGAGTCATGGCCGATCGCGAGAAGCAGCCCCTGCCCGCCCCGTCCAACCGCACCGACCTGCCCGTGCCAGTCAAGGCCACGATCAACGATATCGCGCGCCTCGCCGGGGTCTCGAAGAAGACCGTCTCGCGCATCATCAACGAGTCGCCGCTCGTGCGCGAGGGGACGCGCGACAAGGTGCTCGCACTGATGCGGCAGGTCGGCTATGTGCCGGACCCGCAGGCGCGCGGGCTGGCGTTCCGTCGCTCGTTCCTCATCGGTCTCGTCTACGACAATCCGCACGCGCAGTACATCGTCGACATCCAGAATGGCGCGCTGGACGTGCTGCGCGGTTCCGGCTTCGAACTGGTCGTTCATCCCTGCGACGGCCGCAGTGCAAATCTCGTCGACGGCATCCTGAGATTCGCGCGCCAGCAGAAGCTGCACGGCGTGATCCTGCTGCCACCACTGTCGGAGAGCCCGGCAATTGCCGACGCGATGCGCTCGATCCACTGCCGTTGCGCGTTCATCGCCTCGATACGCCTTGATGGCGACGTGTCGATGATCGTCTCGAACGAACGCGCAGCGGCGGCCGAGGTGGCCGATCACCTTGCATCACTCGGTCACAGCGAAATCGGTCTTATCACGGGTCCTTCGGATCATCGTTCGTCGCATGAGCGGCGCGCCGGCTTCGTCGATGCACTGGCAAGGCACGGTATCGTGCTCGCTCCGGAACGGATCGTCGAGGGCAGCTACACCTTCGAGTCGGGCGTGACGGGTGCCGAGGTGCTGCTTTCGCAAATACCACGGCCGAGCGCGATCTTCGCCTGCAACGACGAGATGGCCGCTGGCGCCTACAGGACCGCCCACCGGCGCGACCTCAAGATCCCCGGGCAGATTGCGATTGTGGGCTACGACGACAGCCCGCTGGCCGCGCGTCTGTGTCCGCCGTTGACCACGGTGCGCGTGGCGACACGCGACATCGGCCGCCATGCTGCCGTTCTGCTCCTCGACGAACTGCCCAGCGGGGTGTCGGCGCCGACCATTGTGGTCACGCCCCGCCTCGTGACACGGGAATCGTGCCGGCCGCCGATCGGTTGATCTTCACCCGGTCGCGCGCCGCGAATGCCTTGACGAACTGCGCGCACGGCTGCGAATGATTCGCCGGCTTCGCTCCTGCGGGTACGCACGGAGATCCAACGCACGATCGCGGTGAGCAACGAGCCGGGCAGCGAGCACCGCCACGAGCCGGTCGAGCGAGTCGCTGCTTGCCATGCGCAAGGGCGCCTCGGCGCACGCGCGGGCGAGCTCGACATCATCCCCGGCAGCATGGGCAAACGCAGCTACATCGGGCGCGGCAGGGGCGGCGCCGAAAGTTTCCACGGCTGCCGCCGCGGTGCCGGACGCATCGTGAGCCGTACCGAGGCGCGCCGGCGCATCACGCTTGAGGACCATGGCGAAGCCACCGCGCGTGCAGAAGAGCGATCGCGCACGGAGCCTGCCCGGACTCGATACGGGGGCGCGCTGCGACGATCCTTGATCGCTCAATCCTGCGGAGCGACTCCGAGATAGCCGGCGCCTGCGGCGAGCGTTGCCCAGAACTCCTCGCCGAGCGCGAAGGACTTCGCGTACAGCGCCTCGGCGCCGGCGCGGTCGCCGGCCAGCATCGTGTAGGCGCCGATCTCGGCGATGTCGTTCTTCTCCTTCGGGTTCTCGGCGATGAAGCGATCGAACAGCGGCTTCGCGCTTGCCCAGTCGCCGGCCTCACGGTAGGCGCGCGCGATGCGCAGTACGTCGCTCGCGTCAGGATCGACGAGCACGCCGTCGAAGATCGCCTTCGCTTCCGCCTTCATGCCGGCGAGCAGGTAGACGCGCCCGACGCCGATGCGTTCCCAGCTGCCCTTGCCGGCCTGTGCGAGCGCTTCGGCCAACAGGGCCTTGCCGGCCGCCGCCTTGTCCATGCTGACGTACGCGCTCGCGTCGAGCGCCTTCTTCGCCGCCATGCCGGTGCCGATTCCGGATGCAAACACGAACGCACCTGTCGCGACGAGCCAGAACTTGTTCATTCGCCTTTCCTCCGCGGGACGATGATGGATGGATCTCACGTAAGCCTGTCCGTTCGGGCAGCAGTGCGGCTTGCTGGACGATGTCCTATTCCCCGGAACCGACGCGTCGCGGGCTGCCACATCCGCGAATCTCCATGGTGTACGGGATGTAGAGCATCAGCTCCGCCGCGGAAACGCGCTGCCATTCGATGCGGCTGCCGAGCCCCTCGATCGCGACTTCGCACCCGTCGCCGAGTGCCGCTCGCACCTTCGCCGTGTCGTCGGCGATCGCGCGAATGATCTCGTGACGAAACCGTTCGGGGCGCGACAGGCTCAGCGCCGTTTCCTTCTCCACGTCGATCTCGGTGCGCCCGATGCGTTCCGCGCGGTCGACGAACTCGCGCAGCGCGCGCGTCAACGCTTCGGCCTTGTCGGGCGTTCCGCCGATCGCGGTGCGCACGAACAGCGCGACGTGGCTGGTATCCGGTCGCTCCTTCTTGTCCCCTGCATCCGCTGCGAGCGGCACGGTGAAATTGGAGGCATCTAGCCGCGTCACGTAGCTGTCGCCATGCACGATCTCGAAACGCGACCCGGCGGCATTGATCATCTTGCGGATCGTGGCGTGGATCTCGTCGCGGCGTCCTTCCTCGCTGCGCGTGTCGTTGACCAGCTCGAATGGCAGGAGCAGGTAGTCGCCCGGTCGCGTGATCGAGACCGCGGGCGTGTCGAGCAGGTCGCGATAGGCAATGCGCGAGCCGGTGACGACGACCGAATCGAGATTCTCTGCGCCGTCCTGCGCGTGGGAGATTGCGCTCGCCGCGAGCGCTACGCAGGCTATCGCCGATGCGAACATCTTCCGTGACATGCTGCTGTCTCCCTGTGGGTACAGTCCGCCGATCTTACGTCAGCGCAGATCCGCCGCAATCACCTTCGCCGCATTGTGCCCCGGCGCACCGGTCACGCCGCCGCCCGGATGCGTGCCGGCGCCGCAGAGATACAGGCCCGGCAACGCGCCGCGGTAGCCGGCCTGGCCGAGCATCGGGCGCGCGCTGAACAGCTGGTTGAGGCTCAGCGCGCCGTGGAAGATGTCGCCGCCGATCAGGCCGAAGTCGCGCTCGAGGTCGAGCGGGCTCTTGATCTGGCGACCGACCACGCTCGCGGCGAAGCCCGGCGCGTAGCGATCGACCGTCGCGATCATGAGGTCGGCGACCTCGTCGCGATGGTCGTCCCACGAGCGTCCGCCGGACAGCGTCGGCGCGACGTGCTGGCAGAACAGGCTGGCCACGTGCTTTCCGGACGGAGCGAGCGAGTCGTCGAGCGTCGACGGGATCAGCATCTCGACGATCGGCTCGCGCGACCACCCGCTCGCGACGGCGTCGCGGTAGGCGCGGTCCATGTAGTCGAGACTCGGCGCGAGGATGATGCCGGCGGTCAGGTGATCGCCGTCGCCGGGCAAGGCGCTGAAGTTCGGCAGGCGGTCGAGCGCGA
Source organism: Lysobacterales bacterium (assembly GCA_017302215.1). GTDB lineage: Bacteria > Pseudomonadota > Gammaproteobacteria > Xanthomonadales > Rhodanobacteraceae > Dokdonella. The sequence continues at coordinate 8,555 of JAFLDX010000071.1, read as the reverse complement.
CGTTCATGCGGAACGTGCCCGAGCCGCAGCGCCAGTTCGCCATGCGCTCGCGCGTCGGCGCCGGCACGACGTCGCGCGCGAGCAGCTGTTCGTAGAGCAATTTCGGATTGACGTTGGCGACGACCGCGCGCGCGCGCAGCACGTCGCTCTGCGTGGTGACGACGCCGACCGCTCTACCGTCCTCGACGATCACTTCGCGCACGCCGCAGCCGGTGCGGATCTCGACGCCGGCCGCCTCGGCCGCCTTTGCCATCGCCTGCGTGATCGCGCCCATGCCGCCGATCGCGTGGCCCCAGGCGCCCTTGGTGCCGTTGACCTCGCCGAACACGTGATGCAGCAGCACGTAGGCGCTGCCCGGCGTGTACGGGCTCGCGTAGTTGCCGACCACGCCGTCGAAGCCGAGCACGGCTCGGATCGGCTCACTCTCGAACCAGCGGTCGAGGTATTCGGCGGCCGAGATCGTGAACAGGTCGAGCAGTTCCTGGCGCAGCGACGGATCGAGTCCGTGCAGGCGCTTGCCGAGCTTGCCGGCGCGCACGAGTTCCGGAATGGCCTTCCACCAGCCGCCGTCGGTGATGTTCGGCGGCGGCTCGAGCGCGAGCGCGCGCAGCACGTCGGCGATCGCGTCGAGACGCTGCTCGTACTCCGGCAGGCGCTCGGCATCGCGCTTCGAGAACTTCGCGACCTCGGCCTGCGTCTGCCCGGCCCCGGTCAGCAGGTACGTGCCGTCCGGACGCGGCAGGAAGTTGTTGCGCCGGCGCTCGACCACGCGCAGGCCGTGCGCGGCGAGATCGAGATCGCGGATCACCTTCGGCTGCAGCAGCGAGACCGTGTACGCCGCGACCGAATTGCGGAAGCCCGGATGGAACTCCTCGGTCACCGCCGCACCACCGACCACGCCGCGTCGCTCGAGCACGCAGACCTTCAGCCCGGCCTTGGCCAGATAGGTCGCGCAGACGAGGCCGTTGTGGCCGGCGCCGATGATGAGGGCGTCGAACAAGGCCAAGGCGATCACGCAACGACCATCGTCAATCGAATCCGTCGGTGAAGATGGGGTCGTCGGGCAAACTCAGCCGCGCGATCATGTGTTGAGCACCGACGATCACGTCGATCGACCCGGCGGGCTCGCTGGTCACGATTCCGAGGTTGCGGTATCCGAGTTCATCACCTAGCCATTCCGACACGACGGATGTCGTGTTGCCGCTCGAAAGATGCAGGCGTCCGCCGCTCGCGACGACGAAACGCTCGCCGGTACCGTCCACCGCGCGCACGAACGACGTCTCGGCCGGCAACGGTCGAGCGCTTTCGACGACGAGGTCGAAACAACGGAGCGATCGCAGGACATCGTCTTCCCCCAGCAAACCGATTTCACAGTGACTGCCGTCACCCCAACGCGTCAGCGCCACGGTCGCCACCGGCAACTTGGTCACCGCCGAGGCAAATCCGGTCTTGATATCGAACAGGTAGACACCACGATCGCGCGCCACGAGCACGTAGGGAGCACCGTTCGACGATCGAAACGCGGTGGACAGCGGCTCGAGCGTCCCCGGGATCGTTACCGACTGCCAGATCGGAGGGCCTGTAGCGCTTCCTATCACTCGCGAGAGACCCGTGCCATACGTGACGATCACCTCTTCGATCTCATCGCCGGTCACATCCATCGTCTCGAGCGAGGTGATGTAGTCGTCGTTGTCGAAGTCGACGCTCCACTCGTCCGCAAGGGTCGCTCCGTCGATGACAAGCAGGCGCGGCGTGTAAAGATAGCTGGTGGCGACGACGAGCTCGAGTTGCGGATCGCCATCGAGCTGCGCCATCGCCAGCAGAGGTCCAATGTCACCCCACGCCATCACGATGTTCTCGCGCGAGCGCAGTCGTCGACCCGTCTCGGCGTCGAGGATATGCAGGTTGGGTCCGTCGTAGCCGGAGCGCGACGCCGTGGTCAGATACGCGACCTCGTCGACCGTGGTGCCGGACACCTTGCCGCGCGCGACGGCGACGTGGGGACCGACTTCGTCGACTTGATAGAAGTCATCGAGACCCGTGCCGGTATCGACCACGCGCAGGATGTCGGCTCCGCTGCTGGTCAATCCCGAGCCGTAGATCAGTTCGACACGTCCATCTCCATCGAGATCCCCACCCGCAAGTGAGGAAACCCCGTGCTGGGGATTTTGGGTAGTGAACAGGATCGAGCCGTTGCGGGGGTCTAACACGGACACAGAGCCCCACTGTCCGTCACCGATGCCGATCTGGTCGGCACCGCCGAGGCGGACGACACTGGCCGCACCCACCTGACCGACCGACACTTCTCGGATCGGCGTGAAGGGTTGACCTCGAAAGATCTGCACGATGCCTCCCCACATGGACAAGGTCGCGAACGTGGACGTGGTCGCATCAGCGAAGCGACCGATGAGGATTTGCTCGCCGAATCCGGCCGGCCAGGTCCACTCCACTGCGTGGCTCGCCCCGTCGAGGATTCGGCCCGGCGCTGCCGCCAGAACGAGCTCGAGCGGCGCGTCGGCATCCAGCTGTACAGCGCGAACGTCGCGCCCCGGGGAAGAGCCGGTCCATTCGACATGCCCGGTCGCATGGTCGAGCACGACCGGAAAGCGGTCGCTCCACGACGAAGTGGCGGTGAGGCCCAGGATTTCGAGCGCGCCATCGCCGTCGATGTCGGCGACGTCGGTGATCGAAACGAGCCCCGGGGCCGGGATCGAACGCAGAATGCCGAGCGGGACACCGCCAAGGAACACGATCCGGCTTGACGCCGTACTCGCCGAAGCACTCTCGCCGAGCACCGCCACGAGACGATCGGCTGCGCCCTGGCCCGGCGCCGGGCGCAGTGGACCCACGAACCGCTCGCCGGGGAAGACGGTCGCCTGTCGGACGCGTCCACCATCCGACCGGATCGAGAACACCGTGAGCAGGTCCGAACCCGAAGAGCCAAATCCGGGCCTCGCAAAGGCCGAGACTGCCGCCTCGGGCGCTCCGTCGCCATCGAAATCACCTGGGTGGATCCCGGCGTGTCCGGGACCCTGCAAGCCCGGAATGTCCTGCCATCGCACGCTCGCTGCGAACGAGCTCATGCAGATGGTCGCGGCCACCACCGCGCATACGCTCATGATGCCCCTCATCGATTCGTTCCTTGTAGGCACGGCGGCTCGCGACAGATCCATTCCCTGCGGCCGCTCGATTGGATCCCCTTGAACGTCAGTGTACATCGTTCGTGCACGAGGCTTGCGCAGGGGGATTGCCGTCAGGAGGTTGCGGGAACTCGAATGCCCTGCGCGGCAGCCGCCAGTATCCCCGCCACGCACGCCACCGCCACCGTATACACCGCCGCATTCGGCTCGTGGCGTATCCAGCCGGCGACAATGAGCGGAGTCAGCCCGCCCGAGATCGCGTAGGCGACGTTGTAGGCGAAGGCGATGCCCGAGAACCGGATCGGCGGCGGGAATGCGTGCACCATCGCGGTCGGCACGACGCCGACGACGCCGACCGCGAAGCCGGCGATCGCATAGTGGAGCGCGAAATTCTCCGGAGAAGCGCGCGCGCCGAGGTAGAGCAGTGCGGTCGAGGCGGCGAGCACGATAGCGCCGACCACCAGCACGCGCGCAGGGCCGAAGCCGTCGGCAGCGAGGCCGTAGGCGATGCAGCCGACGATCAGCAGCAAGGTCGCAAGGCTGTTCGCGCGTGCCGCCTCGGCCGGGGCGATCGCGAACAGGTTCTGCGCGAGCGTCGGCGTCATCAGGATCACGACGACGATGCCGGCGGTCAGCATCCAGGTCAGGCCCATCGAGGTGACGACCTCGCGCCGATGCCCGGCCAGCACGCGGCGCAGCGGCAGGCCTTCGACGAGGGCGCGGCGCCGACGCAGTTCCTCGAACACCGGCGTCTCGGCGAGGTAGCGGCGCAGCCATACCGCGAGCAGGCCGAACACGCCGCCGAGCACGAACGGGATGCGCCACGCCCAGGCCAGCACCTCGTCCTTCGACCACGTCGCGTTGATGCCGCTCGCGACGAGCGAGCCGAGCAGGATGCCGAGTGTGAGGCCGGCGGTCAGCGTGCCGCAGGCGAAGCCGATGCGTGACGACGGCACGTGCTCGGACACGAAAACCCAGGCCCCCGGCACTTCGCCACCGACCGCGGCGCCCTGCAGCAGGCGCAGCACGAGCAGCAGCAGCGGCGCGGCGAGGCCGATGTCGGCCCAGGTCGGCAGCAGGCCCATCAGCAGCGTCGGCACGGCCATCAGCAGGACGCTCAACATGAACATGCGCTTGCGCCCGCCACGATCGCCGAAGTGCGCCATGACGAGGCCGCCGAGCGGACGCGCGAGGTAGCCGGCGGCGAAGATGCCGAAAGCCTGCAACTGGCGCAGCCATTCGGGCGAGTCGGGCGGGAAGAACAGCTGCGCGATCACCGCCGCGAAGAACACGAAGATGATGAAGTCGTAGAACTCGAGCGCGCCGCCGAGCGCGGCCAGCGCGAGCGTGCGCAGGTCACCGCGGGAAAGGGTGCGGGATTCGGCGTTCGTCATCGGCGGTCGTCGGCAGTCGGCGCGCTGTATAGCATGCCGCATGCCGCATGCTGCGGGCGACGGTGGCGCCTCGCTTACACTCGCGCCCGGGTCCCTCGAACTCAGCCCATGCATCTCGCCCGCACCTGCCTGCTCGCCGTGCTCGCTGCCGCGCCATCGGTGCGCGCAGGCGATGAGGGACCGGATCCCGTCGCGCAGTACGTGCCGCCGGTTCCGGCTGCGCTCGCTGCACGCGTGGAGCGCTACGGCCACACGCGCGGCACGATGTTCGGCGGCTGGATCGCCGATGGTTCGGGCATGCTCGTGTCGACGCGCTTCGGCAACACGACCCAGGTGCATCGCATCGACCGTGCCGGCGGCGCCCACGAACAGCTCACCTTCGACGACGAACCGGTAGCGAGCCTCGCCGTGCATCCGCGTCGCAACGCGTTCGTGTTCGGCCGCGACCGCGGCGGTTCGGAGGCCTACCAGTTGTACTGGTTCGACCTCGATACGCGCGAGGTAAGCCTGCTGACCGACGGCCAGTCGCGCAACACCGACCCGCTGTTCTCGCACGACGGCGAGCGGCTCGCATGGGCGAGCACGCAGCGCAACGGCCGCGATACCGATGTATGGGTCCTCGACATCGCCCGCGGCGAGCGTCGCCTCGTGGTCGGCGCCGGTGGCAACTGGCGACCGATCGACTTCTCGCCGGACGGTCGTCGCCTGCTCGCCCATCGCCGTGCTTCGGCCGAGGGCACGCAGGCCGTCGCCGTCGATCTCGCCAGCGGCGCGCTGCAGCCCATCCACGATCCGCGGCGCAGGATCGGCTTCGATGCCTTCCTGTATTCCGCGGATGGCCGGGGAGCATGGTTCATCGCCGACGACCCGCGCGGTTTCCGTGCGCTCAAGTACCGCGACTTCGACGGCGATCGCGATCTTGGCGTCGGTCGGCGGATCGACTGGGACATCACCGAGTTCGCGCTGTCGCCGGACGGCCGGCTCATCGCCTTCGTGGCCAATGAGGACGGCTACGGTCGACTGCACGTGCTCGACGCGGCGACGCGGCGCGAACTGCCGCTGCCGAACCTGCCGGACGGCGTGGTCTCGGCTCCCGATTTCGACCCGGCCGGCACGCGCATCGGCTTCACCATCAACTCGCCGGTGTCACCGAGCGATGTCTGGGTGCTCGACCTCGTCACGCGAAGCGTCGAACGCTGGGCCGCAGGCGAGGTCGGCGGCCTCGACAAGCAGCGCTTCGTCCAGCCGCAGCGCGTGCGCTACCCGACCTTCGATCACGCCGGCGGCAAGCGACGCACGATCCCGGCCCTCGTCTACCGGCCGAACGACGCGCAGCGCGGCACGAAGCATGCGGTCGTCATCGACATCCATGGCGGTCCCGAGGGACAGGCGCGACCGCTGTTCGACGCGACCACGCAGTTTCTCGTCGTCGAACTCGGCATCGCCGTCATCGCGCCGAACGTGCGCGGCTCCTCCGGATACGGCCGCGCCTGGCTCGATCTCGACAACGGTCGCCGCCGCGAGGACGCGGTGCGCGACATCGGTGCCCTGCTCGACTGGATCGCGACCCAGCCCGATCTCGATGCCGCTCGGGTCGGCGTGTCCGGAAGTTCATATGGCGGCTACATGACGCTGGCCTCGTTGATCGCCTATGGCGATCGCACGCGCGCCGGCATCGACGGGGTCGGCATTTCGGACTTCGTGACCTTCCTCGCCAACACCGAGGCCTATCGCCGCGACCAGCGCCGCGTCGAGTACGGCGACGAGCGCGATCCGCGCACGCGTCGCTTCCTCGAACGCATCTCGCCGCTGGCAAATGCCGCGCGCATCCGCACGCCGCTGTTCGTCGTGCATGGCGCTAACGATCCGCGCGTGCCACTCGGCGAGGCCGAGCAGATCGTGCGCCGCGTGCGCGCCAACGGCGGCGAGGTCTGGTACCAGCAGTTCGACGACGAGGGCCACGGGCTTCGCAAGAAGTCGAACCGTGATCGGCACGTCGCCGCCTCGATGCTGTTCTGGCAGCGCCACCTGCTCGGCATCGGCTCGGAGGCCGAGTGAACGATCGCGACGGCGGCGTCCGCGCGCTGAAGGCGCTGCTCGACCCGACCCTCGTCGCGCTCGTCGCGACGGTCACGCTCGCCACCGTGTTGCCGGTGCGCGGATCCTGGGCCGAAGCCTTCCGCGCGCTGACCGCAGTCGGCATCGCCGTGCTGTTCTTCCTCTACGGCGCGCGCCTTTCGCGCGACGCCGTCGTGGCCGGACTCGTGCACTGGCGCCTGCACCTCGTCGTGCTGGCGACGACCTTCGTGCTGTTCCCGCTGCTCGGGCTCGCCCTGTCGCCGTTGCTCGCGCCGCATTTCGCGCCCGAGCTCTGGCTCGGCGTGCTGTTCCTGTGCGCGCTGCCGTCGACCGTGCAGTCGTCGGTCGCGTTCACCGCGATCGCGCGCGGCAACGTCGCCGCGGCGGTGTGCGGCGCGGCGCTGTCGAACCTGCTCGGCGTGTTCCTGACCCCGCTGCTCGCCTCGGCCCTGCTCGCGACGCATTCGTTGACGGCGTCGCCGCTCGATGCGGTCGGCAAAATCGCGTTGCAGCTGTTCCTGCCGTTCGTCGCCGGCCACCTGCTGCAGCCGTGGATCGGTGCGGCGATCGCGCGACGGCGACGCCTGCTTGCCGTCACCGATCGCGGCACGGTCATGCTCGTCGTCTATGTGGCCTTCAGCGCGGCAGTCAGCGGCGGGCTGTGGACGCGCGTCGCACCGGGGACGCTCGTCGCCCTCGCGATGCTCGCTGTGGTCCTGCTCGGCGTCGCCCTCGGTGTCCTGCATCTCGCCGCGACGCGCCTCGGCTTCGACCGTGCCGACCGCGTCGCGATGCTGTTCTGCGGCTCGAACAAGAGCCTCGCCAGCGGCGTGCCGATCGCCAACGTGCTGTTCGCGGGCAACGCCGCGCTCGGCATGATCCTGCTGCCGATCATGCTGTACCACCCGTTGCAGCTCGTCGTCTGCGCATTGCTCGCGCAGCGCCAGGTACGGTCGGCGCAATGAGCACGCTCGGATAGACTCTGCGGCTCCGCACGACGCAGGAACAGTCCCTTGAACAGCTCGCGCCTTCCCGCCGCACTCGACGCCTTGCGCCGGCTCGGTTCCGGCAACGATCCGGCCGGCGACTTCGCGCGCATCGACCGTCTCTCCCGCGACGAGGGTGACGCGGGCGATTGGTTCGAGGCGGCGGCGCGCCTCGTGCCGACGGCGCCCGGGCTCGCCCTCGGCGTGCTCGAACGCGGCCTGCACCATCACCCGAACGACATCGCCCTGCTGTACCTGCGCGGCAACGCCTTGCGCCTCGACGGCCAGCCGGCCGCGGCCGAAGCCGCGCTGCGCGAGGTCGTCACGCGCCTGCCGACGCATGCCGAGGCGGGCATCTCGCTGGCCTACCTGCTGCGCGAGCAGGGCCGCATGGCCGCGTTCGCCGAGGTCGTGATCCGCCTGTGGCGCCACCTTCCGCGCAGCATCGACGGCGACCTGCGCAGCCTGACCTTCCTCGTCGAGAATGGCCGCATCGCCGACGCGGCCCTGCTGCTGCCCGGCGTGCTGGCGTCGCCGAACGCCGGCGCGCCGGTGCATGTGCTGGCCGGCACGATCCTCGCCACGCTCGGCGTGCCCGATCGCGCGCGCGTGCAGTTTGCCGAGGCGGTGCGGAAGAATCCCGATCTGGCCGAGGCGTGGTGGCCGCTCGCCTCGGCGCAGCGTTTCGACTCGCGCGACGACGCCGATTTCCGCGCGCTGGAGACTGCCGCGACGCGCGCGGACCTGCAGCCGGCGACGCGCATCGCGGTCGCGTTCGCCCTGGCCAAGGCCTGCGACGACATCGGCGATGTCGAAGCGGCCGTGCGCCTTCTGGAACCGGCCAATGCGAACTGGCGCAGGCATCATCGTTGGGATGCCGCGGGCTGGCGCCGCTTCGTCGACGACCGCCTGCGTGTCCGCCTGGCCGCCGGCCGTGCCGTGGACGCGCCCGTGGT
>JAFLDX010000007.1 GCA_017302215.1 Lysobacterales bacterium | reverse complement strand
TCCGCCGGCGCACGCGCGTGCCGGTCGCGGTGGCGCGCGCGCGACCGGCGGCGGCGCGCCTGCTCGCCGGCTGCGGCGTCGATGTCGTCATCACCGATGACGGTCTGCAGAATCCGTCACTCGCGCGCGACGTCGAGATCTGCGTGATCGATGGCGAGCGCCGCTTCGGCAACGGCCGCCTGCTGCCGGCCGGCCCGCTGCGCGAACCCGTCGCGCGCCTCGCGACCTGCGATTTCGTCGTCTGCAACGGCGGCCAGGCGCGCGTCGGAGAAGTCGCGATGCACCTGCGCGGCGACATCGCGGTCGCGCTGGCCGGCGAGCCGGGTTCGCGTCCGCTGGCGAGCTTCGCCGGGCAGCGCGTGCACGCGGTGGCCGGGATCGGCCATCCGGCCCGCTTCTTCGCGAGCCTGCGCGCACATGGCATCGAGGTGGTCGAGCATGCGCTGCCGGACCATCACGCGATCCGCGCGATGGACCTGGACTTCGGTGACGACCTGCCGGTGCTGATGACCGAGAAGGACGCGGTCAAGTGCGTGGCCTTCGCCGATGCGCGCATGGCGTGCGTCCCGGTGAGGGCCGAGCTGCCAGTCGTGTTCTTCGACGGCGTCGCGGCGGCGGTGCATGCGTCACGTCGTCGCGGCGCATGACCGCACGGACATCCAGACGGCCAATCGCGACATCCCGGAAGTTGCATCGGCAACCATCGCGATTCGCTTGACAGCCTCTTCCACCCTCGGTTAGGTTGCCCGCATGACGCATCGCAGCAGCCCGTTCGCCCACCGCCCCACGACGCCCGCAACGCGTCGCCGCACGGGCGCGCGCGCTGCAGCGAGCCTCGTTCTTGCGAGCGTACTTCTCGTTCCGCGCCGAGGTGCGGGCTAGGGTACGCGTCCACGTGGCAAGGACACTCTCGAACCCCGCACTCGGACCAGGAGGCGGGGTTTTTTGTTGCCGCACCATTTCCGGGGCGTCGGACTGGAGCCAGAGATGAGCAGCGAGACAGCGATCGATGACGTAGCGACCCCGGCCGCGGCCGGTGGACGTGTCCTGATCTTCGACACGACCCTGCGCGACGGCGAACAGGCGCCGGGCTTCTCGATGAGCCGCGCGCAGAAGCTGCGCATGGCCTGTGCGCTCGCCGACCTCGGCGTCGACATCCTCGAGGCCGGTTTCCCGCATGCCTCGCCCGACGATTTCGCCTCGGTCAAGGCGATCGCCGAAACCGTGCGCGGGCCGCGCATCTGCGCGCTCGCGCGCTGCCAGCCCGGCGACATCGACAGCGCGGGCCGCGCGCTCGCGAATGCGCCGAGGGCGCGCATCCACACCTTTCTTGCCACGAGCCCGCTGCATCGCCAGTACAAGCTGCAGATGTCGAAACAGCAGGTCGTCGATACGGCGGTCGCCGGCGTGCGCCGTGCGCTGACCCTGTGCGAGGACGTCGAGTTCTCGGCCGAGGACGCGATCCGCACCGAGCCCGAGTTCCTCTCCGAGGTGTTCTCGGCCGTCATCGACGCCGGTGCGCGCACGGTCAACGTGCCCGACACGGTCGGCTACACGACGCCGGCCGAGATCGCCGAGTTGTTTGCCTACCTGCGTGCCGACGTGAAGGGTGCCGAGCGCGTCGTGTTCAGCTCGCACTGCCACGACGACCTCGGCATGGCCGTTGCCAACAGCCTCGCCGCGGTGGCGGCCGGCGCGCGCCAGGTCGAGTGCACGATCGCCGGCATCGGCGAGCGCGCCGGCAACGCCGCGCTGGAGGAACTGGTCATGGCCCTGCGCGTCCGGGCCGAGCGTTTCGGCGGCCTCGAAACCGGCATCCGCACCCAGCGCCTGCACGCGACCGCGCGCCTGCTCGCCCAGATCACCGGCCAGCCGATCGCGCGCAACAAGGCGATCATCGGCGAGAACGCGTTCGCCCACGAGTCGGGCATCCACCAGCACGGCATGCTCAAGCACCGCGGCACCTACGAGATCATGCGCGCCGAGGATGTCGGCGTGGCCAGGACGCAGCTCGTGCTCGGCAAGCACAGCGGCCGGCACGCCCTGCGCGAGCGCCTCGAGTCGCTCGGTCACGCGCTCGACGATGCCGCGCTCGACGCCGCGTTCGTGCGCTTCAAGCAACTCGCCGACCGCAAGCGCGAGGTGTTCGATGCCGATATCGAGGCGATCGCGCTCGGCCGGGATCCGGAAGCGACCGGGCCGTGGCGGCTGACCCACCTTCACGCGACCAGCCATGTCGGTGCCCAGGCCTCGGCGTCGGTGAAGCTCGCCCACGAGGACGGCCGCGAGATCGGCGAGGCTGCGCTCGGCGACGGGCCGGTCGATGCCGTGCTGCGCGCGGTGTCGCGCGCGGTCGGCCACGACTTCAGCGTGCACGAGTTCAGTATCCGCGCGCTCAGCGAGGGCGGGGATGCGCAAGGGCAGGCCGCGATCATCGCCCTGCACGAAGGCCGCGAACTGCGTGGACAGGCCGTGTCGACCGACATCGTCGAGGCCGCCGCGCTGGCCGCGCTCGAGGTCGCCAATCGCATCGAGCGCGTGCATCGCCCGACCGTTACCGCCGTCGCCGCCACCGCCTGAGGAAGCCCGCATGACGCACCTGATCTGGCACAACGGAAAGCTCAAACCCTGGCACGAGGCGACGGTTCACGTCAGCGCGCACGCCTTGCACTACGGCTCGTCGGTGTTCGAGGGCGAGCGCGTCTACGCGACGCCGCAGGGGCCGGCCTACTTCCGCCTCGCCGAGCACACGCGTCGCCTGTTCGAATCCGCGCGTATCTACGAGATCGACATCGGCTTCAGCGAGGAGGCGATCAATGCAGCCTGCCTCGAACTGATCGCCGCCAACGGACTCGGTTCGGCCTACGTGCGGCCGATCGTGTTCCGCGGCGCCGGTGGCCTCGGCGTGCTGCCGAAGGCCGGTTCGCCGGTCGACGTGTCGATCATGGCGCTCGACTGGGGCGCCTATCTCGGCGATGCGCTCGAGCACGGCGCCGATGTCTGCGTGTCGTCGTGGAACCGTCCGGCGCCGAACACGTTCCCGACCTGGGCCAAGGCCGGCGGCAACTATCTCTCGAGCCAGCTGATCGCGTTCGAGGCGCAACGCGGCGGCTATGCCGAAGGCATCGCGCTCGGTGCGAACGGCCTGCTCAGCGAAGGTGCCGGCGAGAACCTGTTCCTGGTCAAGCGCGGCCGGCTGCTGACCCCGCCGACCAGCGCCGGCATCCTCGCCGGCATCACGCGCGACAGCGTGATCGCGCTGGCCGGCGACCTTGGCCTCGCGGTCGAGGAACGCGACCTGCCGCGCGAGGCGCTGTACTCGGCCGACGAGATCTTCATGACCGGCACGGCTGCCGAGATCACGCCGGTGCGCTCGGTCGATCGCAAGGCGGTCGGAGCCGGCAAGCCCGGGCCGGTCACGCGCGCGCTGCAGCAGGCCTTCTTCGGCCTGTTCGACGGACGCACGCCCGACACGCGCGGCTGGCTGACCCACGTGCATGCCGCGACCCCGGTGCGGCGCGAGGCCGAGGTCGCCGCGGCATGAGTGCGCAGACGATCATCGACAAGATCTGGGATGCGCACCTCGTGCGCGCCGAGACCGCCGATACGCCCGGCATCCTCTACATCGACCTGCACCTGATCCACGAGGTGACCACGCCGCAGGCGTTCAGCGAGCTGCGCGCACGCGGCCTCACGGTGCGTCGACCCGAGCGCGTGCTCGCCACGCTCGACCATTCGACGCCGACCCTGCCGGCCGACGCGCACGGCCAGCGCCCGTATGCGTCGAAGGACGCCGAAAACCAGGTGCGCCAGCTCGAGGCGAACTGCCGCGAGTTCGGCATCGCCCTCGAAGGCTGGGACAGCGACGATCGCGGCATCGTCCACGTCATGGGACCCGAGCTCGGCGCGACCCAGCCCGGCATGACGATCGTCTGCGGCGACAGCCACACCGCCACGCATGGTGCATTCGGTGCGCTCGCCTTCGGCATCGGCACGACCGAGGTCGGTCATGTCCTCGCAACGCAATGCCTGCTGCAACGCAAGCCGAAGACGTTCGCGATCCACGTCGACGGTCGCCTGCGCCCCGGCGTAGGAGCGAAGGACCTGATCCTGCACATCATCGGCGTGATCGGCGTCGGCGGCGGCACCGGCCACGTGCTCGAGTACCGCGGCAGCGCGATCGAAGCCTTGTCGATGGAGCAGCGCATGACCGTGTGCAACATGTCGATCGAGGCCGGCGCGCGCGCCGGGCTGATCGCGCCCGACGACACGACGATCGCCTGGCTCGCCGGGCGCCCGCGCGTGCCGCAGGGAGCGGACTGGGATCGTGCCGCAGCGCGCTGGCGCGCCTTGCGCAGCGACGACGGCGCGCGTTTCGACCGCGAAGTGCGCATCGACGCGGCCGACATCGGTCCGACCGTGACCTACGGCACGCACCCCGGCATGGTCATGCCGGTGCACGCATCGATTCCGGCCGCGCGCGATGCGCAGGAGGAAAAGGCGCTCGCCTACATGCAGTTCGGCGGCGGCCGGCCGATCACCGGCGAAAAGGTCGACGTGGTCTTCGTCGGCAGCTGCACGAACTCGCGGCTCTCCGACCTGCGCGAAGCGGCCGATGTGCTGCGCGGGCGCAGCGTCGCGGCCGGCGTGCGCATGCTCGTCGTGCCGGGTTCGGTGCGGATCAAGCGCGAGGCCGAGGCCGAGGGCCTCGATGCCGTGTTCACTGCCGCCGGCGCCGAGTGGCGCGATGCCGGTTGCTCGATGTGCATCGGCATGAACGGCGACATCGCGCGGCCGGGCCAACTCGTCGTCTCGACCAGCAACCGCAACTTCGAGGGCCGCCAGGGACCCGGCGCACGCACCGTGCTGGCCAGCCCGCGCGTGGCTGCAGTCGCCGCTGTCAACGGCTGCATCACCGATCCCGACACGTTCCTGGAGCACGCCGCATGAAGCCCGTCACCGAAGTGCGCTCGCGCACCGCCGTGCTGCCGTTCGAGAACATCGATACCGACCGCATCATTCCGGCGCGCTTCCTCACCACCACGGAGCGGGCCGGCCTCGGCCGCCATGCCTTCAACGACTGGCGCTACACGGACGACGGCGGCGACAACCCGGAATTCCCGCTCAACCGTGCCGAGGCGCGCGGCTGCGCGATCGTCGTTGCCGGACGCAACTTCGGTTGCGGTTCGTCGCGCGAGCACGCGCCGTGGGCGCTGCTCGACTACGGCATCGAGGCGGTCATTTCGTCCGAGATCGCCGACATCTTCCGCAGCAACTCGCTGAAGAACGGCCTGCTCGCGATCGTGCTCGCCGAGGCCGAGCATCGCGAACTGATCGAAAACCCCGGCATCGAACTCGCGATCGACGTGGCCGCGCGCACGATCACCTTGCCCGACGGGCGCGCATTCGCGTTCGCGCTCGACGGCTTCGCACGCCATTGCCTGCTGAACGGCGTCGACCAGCTCGGTTTCCTGCTCGATGCCGGCGCCGAGATCGACGCCTACGAACAGCACGCCGCCTGAAACCGGAGACCACCGCATGAGAGCCCACATCGCCGTCCTGCCCGGTGACGGCATCGGCCCCGAAGTCACCGCTGCCGCCGTCGAGGTGCTGCGCGATGTCGCCGGCCACGCCGGCCACCTCATCGATTTCAGCGAGCACGGGATCGGCGGCATCGCCATCGACGACACCGGCGATCCGTTGCCGCAGGCGACGATCGACGGCTGCCTCGGCTCCGATGCGGTCCTGCTCGGCGCGGTCGGCGGCCCGAAGTGGTCGGATCCGCAGGCGAAGGTGCGCCCCGAACAGGGCCTGCTCGCATTGCGTGCGAAGCTCGGCGTCTATGCGAACCTGCGTCCGCTGCGCGTGCACCCGCGCCTCGCCGCGCATTCGCCGCTCAAGGCGGAAAACCTGGTCGGCGTCGACCTGCTGTTCGTGCGCGAGCTGACCGGCGGCGCCTACTTCGGTCGCAAGGCCCGTGAAGGTGATGCCGCGGTCGACGAGTGCCGCTACACCACCGGCGAGATCGAGCGCGTCGTTCGCCGCGCCTGCGCGCTCGCACGCAGCCGTCGCGGCAAGCTGACGTCGGTCGACAAGGCCAATGTGCTCGAGACCTCGCGCCTGTGGCGCGCGACGACGACACGCGTCGTCGCCGAGCATCCCGGCGTGACGCTCGAGCATCAGCTGGTCGACTCGATGGCCATGCTGCTGCTGACGAGGCCGTCGGCCTACGACGTCATCGTCACCGAGAACCTGTTCGGCGACATCCTGACCGACGAGGCCGCCGCGCTGGCCGGTTCGCTCGGGGTCTCGCCGTCGGCGTCGCTCGGCGACGGTCGCCGTGGCCTGTATGAACCGATCCACGGCTCGGCGCCCGACATCGCCGGGCAGGGCGTGGCCAATCCGATCGGCGCGATCCTCAGCGCGGCCCTGCTGCTGCGTCATTCGCTCGGCCTCGACGCGGAGGCCGCGGCAGTCGAAGCCGCGGTGGATTCGGTGTTCGAGCACGGCGAACTGACCCGCGACCTCGGCGGCACGGCCGGCACGCGCGAGGTGACCGATGCCGTGCTCGCCCGCCTCGCCGCGCAGCGCAAGGCCGCCGCATGAGCGGCGCAGGCGACGACTGGAAGCGCATTCCGCTGCGCAGCGACGTCATGAAGGCGGGGCCGGATCGCGCGCCGGCGCGCGCGATGCTGTATGCGACCGGGCTCGACGAGGACGCCGTGCGCCGGCCGATGGTGGCGATCGTGCACACCTGGTCGAACATCTCGCCGTGCAACCTCAACCTGCGCGATCTCGCCGCCGCGGCGGCCGAGGGTGTGCGCGCGGCCGGAGCGACGCCGATCGAGTTCAACACGATCGCGGTCACCGACGGCATCGCGATGGGAACGCCGGGCATGCGCGCCTCGCTGGTCAGCCGCGAGATCATCGCCGACTCGATCGAACTCGCGGTCGACGGGCACAGCCTCGATGCGATGGTCGTCCTGTGCGGCTGCGACAAGACGATTCCGGCCGCGGCGATGGCGCTCGCGCGCCTCGACATCCCGGGCGTCGCGCTCTACGGCGGCAGCATCGCGCACGGAACGCTGGACGGCCGCGCGATCACCGTGCAGCAGGTGTTCGAGGCGGTCGGCGCGCACGGCGCCGGCAAGATCGACGATGCGCGCCTGGCCACGATCGAGCAGAAGGCCTGTCCCGGTGCAGGCGCCTGCGGTGGCCAGTTCACCGCCAACACGATGGCGATGGTGCTGGCCACGCTCGGCCTCAGTCCGCTCGGATACAACGACGTGCCGGCGACCGATCCGGCCAAGATCGAGGTCGCGCGGCGCTGCGGCGAGATCGCGGTCGAGGCGCTGCGTGCGCAGCGCCGGCCACGCAGCCTGCTCAGCGCGCAAGCGTTCCGCAATGCGGCGCGCATGGTTGCGGCGACGGCCGGTTCGACGAATGCCGTGCTGCATCTGCTCGCGATCGCCCACGAGGCCGGCATCGCCCTCGATCTCGAGGATTTCGAGGCCGCCTCGGTGGCGACGCCGGTCATCGCCGATCTCATGCCGGGCGGACGCTACACCGCGGTCGAGATGAGCGCCGCCGGCGGCCTTGCCCAGGTGCTGCGCGAGCTGCGTGCGGCCGATCTCGTCGCCGACACGCCGACCGTCACCGGCCAGACGCTGTTCGCCGATCTCGACGCGATCGCGCCGGCGCCGGTCGGTCAGGATGTCATCGTGCCGGTCGGCAAGGCCTTCAAGCCGCGTGGCGGCTATTCGATCCTGTACGGCAACCTCGCCCCCGACGGTTGCGTGCTCAAGCTCGCCGGCAAGGGCAAGCTGCATTTCGAAGGCACGGCGCGCGTGTTCGAGAGCGAAGAGGGCGCGTTCAAGGCCGTGCAGGCCGGCGCCATCGTCGCGGGCGACGTCGTCGTGATCCGCAACGAGGGTCCGGTCGGTGGCCCCGGCATGCGCGAGATGCTCGCCGTCACCGCCGCCCTGGTCGGTCGTGGCCTCGGCGACGATGTCGCCCTCATGACCGACGGTCGCTTCAGTGGCGCGACGCACGGCTTCATGGTCGGCCACGTTGCGCCCGAGGCGGCGCGCGGCGGGCCGATCGCGCTGCTGCGCGACGGCGATCGCATCGTCATCGATGCCACGCGTCGCGTCGTCGAGACCGAGGCCGACCTCGACGCGCGTCGCGCCGGCTGGGTCGCGCCGCCGCCGAAGGTCAGCCACGGCGTGCTGGCCAAGTACACGCGCCTGGTCGGCTCCGCCGCGCGCGGTGCGGTCACCGGCGCCTGATTCCCGAAACGTCCGAATTCAATCCAGCATTCCACCCTTGGAGAACGACACGATGAGCGCCACCGTCACCACCGCCGCCCTCGAGGGCTCCCGCATCGCCGTGCTCGGTTACGGCAGCCAGGGCCGCTCGCATGCGCTGAACCTGCGTGATTCCGGCCTCGATGTCGTGGTCGGCCTGCGCGCCGGCGGCCCGACCGCGGCGAAGGCGACGGCCGACGGCTTCGCCGTCGCCTCGCCCGAGGAGGCGGTCCGCGAAGCCGATCTCGTCGCCGTGTTGACCCCGGACATGGTGCAGCCCGCGCTGTATCGCGATGTCATCGGGCCGAACCTCAAGGCCGGCGCCGCGCTGCTGTTCGCGCACGGCTTCAACGTGCACTTCAAGACCATCGTGCCGCGCACCGACATCGACGTCATCCTCGTCGCGCCGAAGGGCCCTGGCCATCTCGTGCGCACCGAGTACGAGATCGGCCGCGGCGTGCCGTGCCTGTATGCGGTCTACCAGGACGTCAGCGGCAAGGCCGCCGACAAGGCGAAGGCCTATGCTGCCGGCCTCGGCGGCGCGCGCGCGCTGCTGATCGAGACCGACTTCAAGGAAGAGACCGAGACCGACCTGTTCGGCGAGCAGGCCGTGCTCTGCGGCGGCGCCAGCGAACTCGTCATCAAGGGTTTCGAAACCCTCGTCGAGGCAGGTTATCGACCCGAGATCGCCTATTACGAGGTGCTGCACGAGCTGAAGCTGATCGTCGATCTGCTCTACCAGGGCGGCATCACCAAGATGCTGACCTACATCTCCGAGACCGCGCAGTACGGCGACTACGTGAGCGGCCCGCGCATCGTCGACGCGGCGACGAAGGAGCGCATGAAGGCCGTGCTCAAGGACATCCAGGACGGCACGTTCGCGAGGAACTGGACCGCCGAATACGCCGCCGGCCTGCCGAACTACCAGCGCTTCAAGCAGGCCGACCTCGACCACCCGATCGAGAAGGTCGGCGCCGAACTGCGCAAGAAGATGACCTGGCTCAACGAAGCCTGATCGGCGCGACGGAGAACGCAATGAACGCCATGATGCAGGAACGCACGGACAGCACGGCGGCAGCGGTTGCGCATGCGCTGGCCGGCACGCCGATGAGCGGCGCCGACATCGTCGTGCAGGTGCTCGCCGACGAGGGCGTCGGCGTCATCTTCGGCTATTCGGGCGGAGCGATCCTGCCGGTCTACGACGCCGTGTTCCGCTACAACCATGACCACCTGCGCGCCGATGGCAGCGAACCGTTGCCGCTGATCGTGCCGGCCAACGAGCAGGGCGCCGGCTTCATGGCGCAGGGCTATGCGCGTGCATCGGGCACGGTCGGCGTCGCCCTCGTCACCTCCGGGCCCGGCGCGACGAACACGGTCACCCCGGTGCGCGATGCGATGGCCGATTCGGTACCGATCGTGGTCATCTGCGGCCAGGTGCCGACCGCGGCGATCGGCACCGATGCGTTCCAGGAGGCGCCGATCAGCAGCATCATGGGGTCGTGCGCGAAGCACGTGTTCCTGGTCACCGACGCGGCGAAGCTCGAGGCCACGATGCGCACGGCCTTCGAGATCGCGCGCACGGGGCGCCCGGGTCCCGTCGTCGTCGACATCCCGAAGGACATCCAGAACGCCGAACTCGTGTTCGCCGGACGTGGCCTGCTGCCGGTGCCGGGCTATCGCGCGCGCCTGCAGGCGATCGCCGACAGCCGCCTCGACGAGGCGATGTGCGCACGCTTCTTCGATGCCTTCGAGCGCGCCGAGCGGCCGCTGCTCTATGTCGGCGGCGGCGTCATCGCGGCCGAGGCGACGGCGGCGCTGCGCGGCTTCGCCGAGACATTCGGCGTGCCGGTGACGACGACGCTCATGGGCCTCGGTGTCGCCGACACGACGCAGGCGTTGTCGCTGCACATGCTCGGCATGCACGGCACGGCCTTCGCCAACTACGCGGTCGAGGACTGCGACTTCGTCATCGCGGTCGGTGCACGCTTCGACGACCGCGTCGCCGCCGTGCCGCACAAGTTCGCCGCCGCCGCGAAGTTCATCGCCCACCTCGACGTCGATCCGGCCGAGATCGACAAGGTCAAGCGGGTCGACTGGCACCACCTCGGCGATCTGTCCGATGCGCTGTCGACGCTGCGCGCGCACGGCGTGGCACGCGGTTTCGATCCGGGCGGGAAGGGCCGCTACGCGCCCTGGCATGCGCATGTCGCCGGACTCAAGCGCGACCACGCGATGGCGTACGACCGCGCCAACGCGCTGATCCAGCCCTATGCCGTGATCGAGGCGATCAACCGCATCACGCGCGGCAACGCGATCGTCTCGACCGGCGTCGGCCAGCACCAGATGTGGGCCGCGCAGTATTTCGACTTCACCGAGCCGCGGCGCTGGCTGACCTCGGGCTCGATGGGCACAATGGGATTCGGCCTGCCGGCCGCGATCGGGGCACAGTTCGCGCGGCGCGACATGGTCGTCATCGACATCGACGGTGACGCGAGCATCCGCATGAACCTCGGCGAGCTCGAGACGGTGACGACGTACGGACTGCCGGTGAAGGTCGTCGTGCTCAACAACTGCGGCGACGGCATGGTCCGCCAGTGGCAGAAGCTGTTCTTCAAGAGCCGCTTCTCGGCGACCGACAAGAGCCTGCACAAGAAGGATTTCATCAAGGCGGCGGAAGCCGACGGCTTCGCCTGGGCGAAGCGCCTCGAACATCCGGCCGACGTCGACGCGGTGGTTGCCGACTTCGTCGCGTTCGACGGGCCGGCCTTCCTCGAGGTGATGATCGATCCGGACGCCGGCGTCTATCCGATGGTCGGGCCCGGCATGACCTACGCGCAGATGATCACCGGCGACCACATCCGCTCGCGCGCCGAGGTGCAGGCACGCGAGGCCGGCCCGTCGGAGATGTTCTGATGCGCCACATCATCTCGATCCTGCTGCAGAACGAGGCCGGTGCGCTGTCGCGCGTGGCCTCGATGTTCTCGTCGCGCGGCTACAACATCGAGTCGCTGACCGTGGCCGCGACGCACGTGCCCGAGGTATCGCGCCTGACCATGGTCACGCTCGGCGAGGATGCAGTCATCGCGCAGATCATCAACCAGTCGCGCAAGCTCGTCGACGTGCTCGAGATCGCCGACATCACGAGCCGTGCGCATCTCGAATCGGAGATCATGATCGTCAAGGTCGCTGCGACGGGTGCCAACCGTGGAGCGGTGGCCGAGTTCACCGACGAGCGCTACGGCATCGTGCTGGACGACACCGAACACACCCTGACCCTGCAGTTCACGGGCGGCGCACGCCACATCAGCTCCGTGCTGGCCGAACTGCGCGAGGTTGCCGAGATCATCGAGCTCGCTCGCAGCGGCACGGCCGCGCTGGAACGCGGCGACGCCGTGCTCGCGCCACCGGCCTGAGTTCAGGGGTCAGCGGTCGGCGGCATCGCGCCGAGTCGCACGACGCGCTCCATCGAAACATCGTTGCGGCGCAGGTTCAGGGTGACCGCCGTTCCGGCCGCGTTCTTGAGCGACTCCTGGAATCCGGCGCGATCGACCACCGGCTTGCCGTTGACGGCGAGCACGAAGTCACCGGCGATGAGATTGGCCTGCGAGGCCGGGGTCGCGTCGATCACCGAGCCGATGCGCACACCGCTCACCCCGCCGAGTGCGTCGCGCTCGGCCGACGTCAGGTTGCGGAAGGTCGCGCCGAACAGCAGCTTGAAGCGCACGTAGTAGGCGGCGAGAAATCCACGCTCGGCGCTGTCGCCGATCTTCTGCGCGCGATAGACGAGCATGCGATCGGCACCGATCTTCGTCGCCGTCGCCATCGCCTTGTCGACGGCCGTCGCGTCGTCGGCCGCATAGCGGCTGTCGCCGACATGGGCATAACCCTGCGCTCCCTGCGCCTGGCGGTCGGCAAGAACGCGCGTGCCTTCGACGAGCTGGGGGCGGACCGGGGCGGGCTCGGCACGCAGCGCGGCGATGATCCCGGCGGTGCGCCCGGCGACCGGCTCGTAGTGCGGATCGGCCGGTTCGTCCGGGGCGACCGGTTGCGGTTCGACGTGTGGCTCGATGACGACCGAGCGCGTGACGCAGCCGGACATGCCACCCAGCAAGGCGAGGACGAAGGTCGTTCGCAGGATCGTGTGCATGGGCGAAGCATAGCGCCATCGCGATCACGCGCGCAGGCGGCTTGCCTCGACCCCGCGCAGCCGGGACGATGCCGGGATGAACGCATCGATCGCGCCGATCCCCGACCGCGGCCACACCCGCGGCATCGCCTGCATGCTCGTTGCGGTCGCCGCCTTCGCCGTGATGGATGCGATGCTGAAACTGCTCGCGCCGCACTATCCCGCGATGCAGGTGGCCGCCCTGCGCGGGCTCGCCTCGCTGCCGTTCGTCGTGGCCTGGATATTCGTCGCCGGTGCCCCGCGCACGTTGCTGCGCGTGCGCTGGAGCCTGCACCTGCTGCGTGGCGTCCTCTCGGTGCTGATGCTCGCCGCATTCGCGTTCGCGCTGAGGACGTTGCCGCTGGCCGAGGCCTATGCGCTGTTCTTCGTCGCGCCGCTGCTGGTCACCGCGCTGGCCGTGCCGATCCTCGGCGAGCGCGTGGGTTGGCGGCGCTGGACCGCGATCCTGGTCGGTTTCGGCGGTGTGCTGATCGTGCTGCGCCCTTATGGACACGGCATGTGGTCCCCGGCCGGACTCGCCGTGCTCGTCGCCGCGTTGGCCTATGCCCTGTCGGCACTCACGGTACGCGTGCTGGGTCGCACCGATTCGACGCTCGACATGGTGTTCTGGATGATCGTCATGCTGAGCGCATTCGCGCTCGCGCTGGCCTGGCCGCAGTGGCGCGCGCTCGACAACGCGCACTGGCCGATCCTCGCCGTGCTCGGAACGAGTGGAGCGGCCGGCCAGGCCGCCGTGACGGCGGCCTTCCGCGGCGCACCGGCGTCGGTCGTCGCGCCGTTCGAGTACACCGCGCTGGCTTGGGGGATGGGACTCGACGTGCTGCTCTGGGGTGCCTTTCCGGATGCGACGATGCTGGTCGGCGCGGCCATCATCGTGTCGAGCGGCGTTTACCTGATCCGTCGGGAACGCGCGCCCGCGGCCGTGCTGCCGCCGTGAGGCGACCGGTGTGTGCGGCACGTCACGCAGTCGTCGTGAACGCGCCCGCGGCCGGCGAATCGACCACCACCCGGTTGCGACCGCTGCGCTTGGCCTGGTAGAGCGCGCGATCGGCGCGGCCGACCGCCATCGCAACGCTGCCGGATCCGCGCAGCCAGTCGGCCACGCCGATGCTGACAGTGACGTCGATGCCGTCGAAGTCGCTGGCCTCGATGTGGGCGCGCAGGCGTTCGGCGAGCTCGGCGCCGACGGCGAGGCCGGTTCCGAGCATGATCGCGAACTCCTCGCCGCCGTAGCGGAACAGCGCGACGCCGGCGTCGAGCGGGCGGCCGAGTTCGGCCGCGACGCGCGTGATGATGCGATCGCCGACGAGGTGACCGTGGCCGTCGTTGATCGCCTTGAAATGGTCGATGTCGATCAGCAGAAACGTGCAGCGGTTGCGCGAATGCGAGGTCGCGAGCTGGTCGATCGCCTCGTTGAACGTGCGCCTGTTAAGGCAGTTGGTCAGGGCGTCGTGGTTGGAGTTGTAGCGCAGCATCGCCGCCGCGCGTTCCTGCAGCAGCGCATAGGTGTAGGTGAAGCAGACCAGCATGCCGTAGCCGCTGGCGAACCGCACGATGTCGATCGTGGCGAGCAGCGGCATCGAGGTGAGTGCGACGTACACGCCGAACAGGAGCATGCCGGCCAGCGCGTGACGCGCCGACATCAGGAAGACGAGCACGGGCGGGAAGATGTACGCCCAGTGCTGCATCGCGTGACCGTGATACCAGCCGAAGCCGATCGTGGCGACCAGCACGGCGGCGATCACGATGAAGAAGATCGTTCCGCCGGATCGGCGCGGCAGCATCACGAGGGCGATGACGCAGGCCACCATCGATGCGAGCACCATCCACGCGAGGTTCGCGGTGTCGCGGTAGCCGAGTGCCGTGTTGAGGCTGCCGAGCGCGATCATCAGCACGATCAGCAGCACGGCGAGGACCAGCGCGACGCGCCAGCGCATCGTGTCGCGCAGGATCGAGAACGAGTCGCGGTGCATCACGGCAGGCAGCCCCCTTGCCGGCATGATATCGCGACGCCATCGTCCGATGGCGTCGAAGCAGGGCTGCCATCGATCTGAAATCGTTTGCAGTCACGATCGACGGTTCCAACCGCTGCGGACGTGTGCATGCGACGCTGGATCGGGGTGCTGGCATTGCTCGCCGTGGATGTACAGGCGCAGAGTGCACTGCTCGGGAAACGACTGATCGCTCGCGGCGATGCGATCGAGCGCGTGCGCGAAGCGGGCGGGGAGCCCGACCGCATCGATCGCATCGACGCAGGGGGCGGTTCGCCACCGATGCAGATCTGGACCTACGATCGTCGCGGCCGCCGCTTGACGGTGTGGATCGTCGCCGAGCGCGTGGTGCGCGTCGACGAAACGACCCGCGAGCACCGAGTGCGCGGCGATCGATGATCGAGCCGGGGCCGCCCTGATCCTGCTCTCGTGGTGCGAGCGGGGTCGGTCGGCAGCGCGCGCTGCAGGCGCGTCAGGGCACGCGCGGCTTGCACTCGCCGGCCAGGAAGTTCCAGATGCGCTGTTGCTGGCCCTGGATGACATGGCCACCGTTGGTCACGAGGATCAACTGGTAGCGTGCGCAGGCTGCACCGTGCGCCGACAGGTCATAGCGGCGTGCCGTGTTCGCTCCGATCGTCCAGGTCTCGACCAGTACGCCGTCGTCGAGTCCGTTCGCGTTGTCGCCGTCGAAGCAGCCGTTCTGGTGCGCCCAGAACTTCATCGGATTGAACACGCGCCAGTCGATCGACCAGTTGACGGGAGCGTTGAACGCCGGCGTCGGTGGCGGTGCCACGGCCGTGTCGTTCGTGCCGTGCAGGTGCAGGATCGGGGTCGGCGCGTCGTGGTGCTGCGCGTCGTAGCCGTCGGCTTCGCAGTCGATGTCGCCGCTCTGGCAATAGAGCAGACCCGCATTGACCGCGACGGCCGCGAAGCGCTGCTTCGTCGACGGACGTTGCAGCAGGAAGTAGGGCATGTAGGCGCCGCGCGATTCGCCGCCGAGGTAGACGCGCGCGGCATCGATGCGTTCGCCGGCAATGCCGTTGGCGAGCAGTTCGTCGATCAGGCGGCTCAGGAACTGCGCGTCCTGTGGCTGTCCGGGCAGGTCGGCGGCGGCGTGCGTCCAGGTCTGGTTGGTGCCGTTCGGCGTGACGACCACCGCACCGGCCGGGTCGGTGTACGCGTGGAAGGCGCTCGCCATGCCGGCGCCGTTGCCACCGTCGCCATGCAACCACAGCAGCAGCGGTCGACCGTGGAGCGGTCGGGCCGTCGTCGGCACGTGGTAGTAGTAGGTGTGGGAACTGCCGTCACTGGTCTGCAGGAATGCGGAACCGTTCGCAACATTGCTGCGCGGCATCGCATCGAAATCCGCACCGAACAGGTCGTCGCAAGCGGCCTGCGCAACGCCGGCAACCGCGAGCAGCGCGACTGCGGCGGTGAGGGCACGTTTCGCGATGCGGCGGGGATGCTGCACGATGCCGGTGCGCGAACCCCGGAGCGATGTCTGCAACGCGTGCGATGGGAGCGCCGCGGGTCGCCATGGTCGACTCATGCTTGGGTCCCCTGTCGTTCGTGCGCGTGGGCTCGCCGCGCGCGTCGACACGCCTTGTCGGCGGTCGGTGCATGATCATGCCGCAGCAGGTACGCACGCGATGTTGCGGCAGCGCAACGCATGCCACAAAAAACCGCGGGACGTTGCCGCCCCGCGGTTCGTGGATGCCTGGAGTCGGGGACGGATCAGTCGAAGCCGTCCTTGAAGATCGTGTCACCCGAAGCGGAGAACGTCACGAAGTCGACCTCGAACGGGCCGGCGCGCGTGATCGGCACCGAGGTGCCGCCGATGCTCGGGTTGAGGATCGTGTTCAGCGTCGTGCTCGAGTTGAGCAGCGCGCCGGGGAAGTCGAGAACGGTCCCGGTGCGGAAATCGTCGTCCGCCGGCGAGGCCTGGTCGTTCATGAACGCGAAGTTCGATATCGCCAGGGTGTAGTTGCCGTCGGGATACGCCCGAATCAGTTCGGACTGCAGCGGCGTCGCGTTGAACTGGTCGTCGTTGCCGTAACCCGGGATCGCGAGCCGGTTGCCGTCGTACACCCACAGGTCGGTATCGACCGTGGTCTGGCCGACGGTCGTGATCGTGACCGGCGAGGATGTGACCGCGGGACCGGCCACGGGGACGACCGGCTCGATCGTGTACTCGAGCGAGTAGTCGGCCGTCGTCGTCGCCGTGCCGGCGACGCGGATGTAGATGTCGGCGGGATCCTCGGTCGTGTACCACTGCACGTAGCGTGCGGGCGTCGTTGTCGCCGACGCGGTCTGCGCGGCCGCATCGGTGCCCGCGTTGATCACGCCGGCGGTCTGGGTCAGGCCGCGGATCGTGAAGGCGTGGCCGGGCGTCGTGCTCGACAGGATCAGGCGGTGGCGATAGAAGCCGTCGGTTGCCTGCGGCGCGGTCGTCACGCGGACGTAGTCGAGTCCCGCCCCGGTCGCGCTGGTCGAACTGCCCGAGAAAACGCTCGATGCGTTGGAGGCCGGCAGCACGAGCGCGTTCGCGGTCGCCTTGTCGTCGTTGCCCTCGAGCTCGTAGGCGCCGACGATGAAGCGCACGAACTGCACGTCGAACGCGCCGTTGCGCACGATCGTCACGGGCGTTCCGGCAATCTGGGCATCGAGGTCGACTGCCGTGGTGTTCACGTTCGATCCGGCGATTATGCCCGGGAAATCCACGACGGGAGCAGCACGGAAATCATCGTCTGCAGGACTGGCCTGATCATTGGCCAGATTGTAGTTGGATATCGCCAAATAGTAGACGCCCGGATCGTAGACGCGCGTGAACACCGACTGCGCATTTGTCGTGCCGAGCTCGTCATCATTGCCGAATCCGGCGATGGCCGCACGCGCGCCGTTGTAGACCCACATGTCGGTGTCGACCGTGGTCTGCCCGACCGTGGTGATCGTCGCGCTGCCCGGCGCGATTCCCACGGGTCCGGATCCCACCGTCACCGGTTCGATGTCATAGTCGAGGCGATAGTCCGCGGTAGTCGAGGTCGTGCCGGTCACGCGCACGTAGAGGTCGGCCGCCGCACCGGTCGTGTACCACTGGATGAAGCGGGCCGGTGTCGTCGTGGCCGCGCTCGTCTGGACGGCCGCGTCGGTGCCCGCGTTGATGGCGCCTGCCGTCTGGGTAAGGCCGCGGATCGAGATCGTGTGACCGGCGATCGTGCTCGTGACGAGCAGGCGGTGGCGATAGAAGCCCGGTGCCTGCGCGGCGGTCTTGACGAGGTAGGTGTCGATGCCGGTCGTCGACGAGGAAATCGAGTTGCCGTTCATCACGCCTTCGCGATCCGTGCCCGGCAGCTGGATCGTGTTGGCCTGCGCCTTCGTGTCATTCGGCTCGGTTTCGGTCGGCGGAACGACCGGGCCGCAGGTGGTCGGGATGGCGAGTTCCCATTCGCCGGCCGGCGTGTTCGTGCTGAGCGGCGTGATCGCGCCGGTGGTCAGGTTGAACGTGCCGTAGGTGTAGGTGCCGCTGCCCGTGTAGATGGCGGCGTACAGCGTGCCGTCGTTGTTGTCGAAGTCCATGCCCTGGGCGAAGTTCGACGCCAGGCCGTGCGGTCCGATCAGGGTCGCCGCGCCCGTCGTCTTGTTGATCGAGTAGAGCGAGTCGGATGCGATGTCGTGGCCGTACATGTCGCCCGTGCAGTTGATCGCGATGTCGACGAACAGCGCACCGGCGACGCCGTGCGCGCCGATGAGCGTTGCCGCGCCGGTGGCGAGGTTGAACGAGTACAGCGAGCCGGTGCCGGCGCCCGCGCCGGCAGTGATGTAGGCCGCGCCGGTCACGCCGTCGATGGTCAGGCCGCTGACGACGTCCGACGCACCGAGCCCGGTCACGGGACCGATCGTGGTCAGCGCGCCCGTCGCCGGGTTGATCGTGCCGTACGTCGGGGAGCCGGCCGTGATGGTCTGGATCGCGTGCAGGGTGGTGCCGGTCGGATCGTAGTCGAGCGCGTAGATGTTCGCGCCCGGGTTGCCGATGAACGTCTGGGTGCCGAACGCGTTGAGCACGTACGACGAGAAGCCCTGCGAGCCGAAGGTCGACATGTTGTAGGCATTGCCCGTGTCGGTCGGCGCGCGTGGTGACGAATCGACCGGGGCGGGTGCCCTCGCCGGGGTCACCCCGCATTCCACCGCATAGGCCTGCGGCTCCTTGGCTGCGCTGTTCGCCAGCGCCGCGCAATCAAGACTTTCCTGAGCCGAGGCGTGAGCACTGAACGCCAACAGCAGTACCGCCATCGAGAGTCTTCGCATGATTGATCCCCAAGTCGGCTGCATCAGACCGGTTCGGCCTGATGACGCAACCCCGTTGCGTCGAACGACTATCACACAGGACTCCGTTCACTTTCACAATCCGAATCGATGTGATAGCGAAGCAGAATCCATGCCTGAACGGCCGACCGTGCGCGGCGTTCAGCACGCCGCGCGCGCGCCGGGCTGCATCTGGCGTCGTCGCGCGACGACCTGCGATCATCGGCCGTGACAAGGCAGGTGGATGCTCATGCGCGAGATTGCAGCGGTGTGGATGGCCGCGGCGGCAATGCTGGTGGTGGCGATCGATGCCCGCGCAGCCTGCCCGCCGGCCGGCACGACGCGGGCCGGGATGAACGCGCTCGCCGACACGGGCTTCGCGCTCGACGATGCCAGGGAGCGCAATCGACTGGCCTTGGAACTCGTCGATTGCCTCGGCCATCCGGACCCGCAATGGCGCGACCGCATCGCCTACGAGGCGCTGGCGGGCTGGATCCGCGCCGACCAGCTCGATTCGAGCACGCTGCTCGACCTTGCTGGCCGTCTCTCCGCGACACTCGCATCGTCGGCGCCCGACAAGGCGGGATTCCGCAAATCGTTCTCCGCGCTCGTGCTGGCTGCGCTGGTCGAGGCCGACCGCCGCCGTCCGTTTCTCCAGGACGGTGCGACCGGTCAGCTCGTCGATGCGGCCTCCGACTGGTTCGAGTCGATACGCGACTACCGCGGCTTCGATGCGCGTGCCGGCTGGCGCCACGCGATCGCGCACGGATCGGACCTGCTCGCACAGCTCGCGCTCGACCCGCGTGCGACGCGCGCGGACATCGACCGCATCGTCGGCGCGCTCGAGACGCAGATCGCCCCGGCAGGAAGTCACTTCTACATCCACGGCGAGCCCGAGCGGATTGCGTTGCCGCTGCTGTACATCGCCGGTCGCGATTTCTACACGACCGAGCAATGGCAGGACTGGTTCGCCGGCATCGCGGCCGTTCCAGAGGATGGCAACCTGTTCGGCTCGCAGGCGGCGCTCGCGCGGCGCCACAACCTGCAGGCCGTGCTGCTCGTGCTGTACGTGAACGCGAACGAATCCAAGGACGATGGCCTGCATGAGGTGCTGTTGCCGGCGGTGACCGCGAGCCTGCGTCGTCTGCAATGAGGCGATCATGCCGATGGATGGCCACGCTCGCAGCGGTCCGGGGAGAAATGGATGAGTGACGGACGCCGCGGGTCTGCGGAAGAGCTCGTCGAGGTCAGGGCGTTGCTGCGTGCCGGTCGTCGCGCCGAAGCCGAGGCGGCCTGCACACGGCTCGTGGTCGGCGCAGATGCCGATGGCGAGACATGGCTGCTGCTCGGATCGTTGCAGCTCGATCGCGGCGATGTCGCTTCGGCCGGACGCAGTCTGGCGCGGGCCGTCGACCTGCGTCCGCGCGACCCGGCGGCTGCACTGCGTCATGCCGTCGCGGTATTCCGCGGTGGCGACATTCGACGGGCGCGCGCCCTGCTCGAAGCGCAATCGTCGATGCACCCGGCGGACGCGGCGATCGCGTTCCATCTCGGCTTGCTGCTCGAGCACGCCGGTGATGTCGATGCGGCAGTCCGAGCCCATGCGGACGCGCTCGCGCGTGATCCACGGCATCGCGAGGCCAGGCTGCGGATCGGCCTGCTCGAACTCGGGCGGGGCCGCCCGCTCGATGCCCGCGCACACCTCGAGTGGCTGGTAGGCGCGCAGGGTGAGGCAGTCGCCGAGCCTCTCGCGCGCGCTTGCCTCGACCTCGGCGATGCCGATGCCGCGCTCGTTCACGCTCGGGACGCCGTGGCCGTACGGCCGCAACGTGCGCAGGGACATCTGCTCGAGGGCATCGCGCTCCGCAGGCTCGGTCGCGCGACCGAAGCGCGCCGCGCATTGCAGGCGGCGCTCGCACTCGCGCCCGATGATGCGGTCGTGCTCAGCCAGGCCGGCTGCAATCTGCGCGATGTCGGCGAGTTCGAGCGCGGACAGGCATTGCTCGTGCGAGCGCGCGAACGGGCTCCGCAGTGGAACCTGCTGCGCTGGCTGCATGAGCTGGCGCTGCCGGTATTGCCCGTGGACGATGCTCAGGCACGCGATGCAGTCGATGCGTTCGGCTCGGCCATTGCCGACCTGGTCGCCGATCTCGATGCGGATCGGCGCGGCGTGCGCGCCAGCGCACTCGAGGGATTCGCTGCGATCGCGCCGTTCGCGCTGCACTACCTCCCGGTCGATGCGACCACGCCAACCCTGCTCTTCGGCGATCTCGCTGCAGCGGTCGTGCATCACGCCTTGCCGGCTCGCCTGCGCACGGCGCTGGAATGGCAGGCACTCGCCCACCGTGGCCGCGTGCGCGTCGGCTTCGTCAGCGCCGAGCTGCGCGCGCACACGATCACGCGCTATTTCGGATCCTGGATTGAACAACTCGACCGTCGGCGATTCGAAGTCCATGCCTGGCATCTCGGTGCCGTCCACGATGCGTTGACCGCGCGCATTGCTGCCGGCGTGCACGCCTTTTATGCGTGTGCCGATACACCGATCGAGGCGCTGGCGACGCTGATCCGCTCCGCGCAGCTCGATGTTCTCGTTTACCTCGAGATCGGCATGGACAGTCGCCAATCCGTGCTCGGATCACTTCGCCTCGCGCCCGTGCAGTGCGCGGCCTACGGACATCCGGCAACGACGGGTCTGCACGGAATCGACGTATTTCTCGGTGCCGACGCCGCCGAACCGGCGGGAGCGCAGGCCCACTATCGCGAACGCCTCGAGCGCCTGCCGGGCCTCGGCGTCGCCTTCGAGCCGCCTCCGCCGGCCGGGGACGGCACGTGGCTGCCGCGCAGCCCCGGGCGGCCGACGCTGATGTGCCTGCAGAGCCTATTCAAGCTGGTTCCGGCGTTCGACGACCTGCTCGCGCGCATCGTCGCCGCCACCGACGCCACGGTCGTGTTCTTCGAATCGCCGCCCGCGCTCGGCGAGCGCTTCCTCGCGCGAGCCGGCGCGCGCCTCGCTGCGCACGGCCTCGATCCGGGACGGCACCTCGTCCTGCTCGGGCGGCGCAGCCATGCCGACTATCTCGGTGGCATTGCGGCAGCGGATGTCGTGCTCGATTCAACTGTCTTCTGCGGCGGCGCGACGAGCCTCGACGCCCTCAGCGTCGGCACGCCGCTGGTCACGCTCGAGGGCGAGTTCATGCGCGGGCGACAGGGTGCGGCGATGCTGCGCCTGATCGGCGCGGACGCGCTGGTCGCGACCACGCCCGACGACTACGTGCGCATCGCCATCGAACTGTGTCGCGACGAGGCGCTGCGCGCGCATTGGCGCGACCACCTGCTGCGGCGCGCCCCGGAGCTGTTCGCGCGCGCCGACGCCGTGCCGGCGTTGGAAGCGTTCCTCGAGCGCGCTGCGAACGAGGCGGTCGTGACAGTGCCTTGAGCGATGCGCCATGATGGGCGTCACTGCAAGCGCCCGAGCCCCGCATGACGACGACCCCGGACCTGTGCGACGCGCATGCCGACAGCGTGCGCGTGGCCGCACCCGTGTTCCGTGCCTATGGCGGCCGTGACTTCTTCGGTGGTCGCATCGCGACCGTGCGCTGCTTCGAGGACAACTCGAAGGTGCGCGTCGTGCTGGCGACGGCGGGCGAGGGCAGGGTGCTCGTCGTCGATGGCGGCGGCTCGCTGCGTTGCGCGCTCCTCGGCGACCAGCTCGCCGCGCTGGCGCTCGCCAACGGCTGGTCCGGCCTCGTGATCAACGGCTGCGTGCGCGACGTGCAGGCGCTGGCGAGCATCGATCTCGGCGTGCAGGCGCTCGGTGCCCATCCGCGCAAGACCGGGAAGCGCGGCCTCGGCGATGTCGA
Organism: Lysobacterales bacterium; assembly: GCA_017302215.1. GTDB lineage: Bacteria > Pseudomonadota > Gammaproteobacteria > Xanthomonadales > Rhodanobacteraceae > Dokdonella. The sequence continues at coordinate 16,863 of JAFLDX010000007.1, read as the reverse complement.
TGTCGCCGTCGAGTTCGCCGGCCTGCAGTTCCGTCCCGGCGACTGGCTCCATGCGGACGCCAATGGCGTGCTCATCTCCGATCGTGCCCTCGTCGCCGGCTGACGCCGCCGTGCGGTGGATCGCTGCCCGATGCACGCGAGCGCATGGCGGCGATGGTGAATCGGACGGTCGTCGAAGGACGCGCGCGTTTCCCGCGCGATCGAGCCATCATTCCAGTTGCAAGCCGAAGCCGGTGCTGCGGACAGGGCGATGACGGGCAACGCACCGGCCAGACTGCTGATCGGGGTATCGCCGCGCATCCTGCGCCAGGTGCCGGTCGAACTCGGCTTCCGTGGCAAGACGCTGCAATACCTCGAACAGTCCGTCGCGCACTGGGTCATGTCGCTCGGCGCAATCGTGGTCATGGTGCCGACCGTCGAACGCGACAGCCTGATCCGCCCCTCGGATGTCGACGTTCCCGACATCGTGCAGTCGCTCGATGGGCTGATCCTGCAGGGCGGTGCCGACATCGACCCGCGCACCTACGGCGAGGTCGCGTCGCACGCGATCGGTCCGGTCGACGGCTTGCGCGATCGCTTCGAGCTCACCCTCGTGCGCGCGTTCGCGGCGGCCGGCAAGCCGGTGCTGGGCCTCTGTCGCGGCCACCAGCTCATCAACGTGGCCTTTGGCGGCACGCTCTGGCAGGACCTCAAGTTCGACGGCGTGACCGACGCCTGCCACGTGCGCGCCGAGGCCTACGACGAGCACTCGCACACGCTGTCGATCGGTGCCGGGACGTGGCTCGCGAGCGTGTATCCGGGCGTGGCCGAAGCGCGCGTCAACTCGATCCACCACCAAGCCATCAAGCGTCTCGGTGACGGCCTGGTGGCCGAAGCCTGGTCGAGCGACGGCGTGATCGAAGCAGTCCGCGGCCATGGCGAGGGCTTCATCGTCGGTGTGCAATGGCATCCCGAGTTCCACGACGGTCGCGATCCGGGCCTGCTCGCGGCCGATCCGCTGATGCGCGCGTTCCTCGAAGCGGCGGCGGCGCGACGCTCGGCCGCCGCCCTCTGACGCGGCGTTCAGAGCGAGAGCGTGCGACCGCCGTCGACCGGCAGGTTGACGCCGTTGATGTAAGCCGCGGCGGGCGAGGCAAGGAAGGCGATCGCGGCGGCGATCTCGGCCGGTTCGGCGAATCGTCCGAGCGGAACGCTCGAGAGCATGCGTGCGGCCACGGCATCCGCGCCATCGCCGGTGGTGCGCGTGCGCTCGGCGAGGATCTGCTCGAGGCGCTGCGTCTTCGTGTATCCGGGCAGCACGTTGTTGACGGTGATGCCGAACGGTCCCAGTTCGGTGGCGAGCGTCTTCGCCCAGCTGGCGACCGCGCCACGGATCGTGTTCGACACACCGAGGTTGCGGATCGGTTCCTTCACCGAGGTCGAGATGACGTTGACGATGCGTCCGTAGCCGGCGCCGCGCATGCCGGGCAGCACGGCCTGCAGGACGATCTGCGCGGCCACGAGGTGCTGGTCGAAGGCGCTGCGGAAGTCATCCAGCGCCGCGGCGTGGGCGGGACCGCCCGGCGGCCCGCCCGAGTTGTTGACGAGGATGTGCACCGGCGTTGCACTCGCGACCGCCTCGACGCGTGCGCGCAGTTCGGCATGCGCGTTCATGTCGGCGGCGACGAAACCATGCTTCTGCGCGGCGTGCCGCGGCAGTGTTGCGACGACCTCGTCCAGCGCCTCGGCGGATCGCGCGAGCACGGTGACGTCCGCGCCGAGTGCGGCCAGTTCGCGCGCGGTGGCGCGGCCGATGCCTTGTGAAGCGCCGAGGACGAGGGCGTGCTTGCCGGTCAGGTCGAGGTCCATCGCGGGCTCTCCGTCGATCGCGTTCGATGCAGCCTACTGCAGGCGCAGCAGCTTGAGGGTCATCAGCGGCACGAGGTCCTCGTCGCCACCGGTCACCTTCGGCGGCTCGACCGATTCGAGATCGAAGCCCATCGCGGCGGCGTCCTCCTCGTCGAGGCCGTCGAAGGCACGGAACTCGGCGTCGAGCAGGGCCATGCGCGCGGCCGTGAGATCGTCGTAGCGCAGGTACTCGCCACTCGCGTCGAGCACTTCGGCCAGGCCCGATTCGTGCACCTCAAGGCGCGCCCAGACCAGCAGGTCGCCGACTGCGGTACACCACCACTGCGTCTCGACGACCGCGCCGGGTGCGTCGGAGGAAACGGCGATCTCGTCACTCACGGCAGCCACCCCAGCGCGCTGGAAACGAAGGTTGCGAAGGCGCCGAAAACGATTCCCCAAGCACCGATCGCGCCCATGCGCGCGATGCCGTCGAGGAGGCGATCGCCCAGGCGGCGATAACGGCGACCGAGATACCAGCCGAACGCACGCGGCGAGAACAGGAACGCACCGACGCGCGCGCGTTCGACCGGATGCCGGTCGCGCAGGTGCACGCTGACCAGCACCCACGTCATGATGTAGGTCGTCAGGCCGGCGACGATGAGGCCGAGGCCCATGACGAGCAGGAACTCGCGCGTCGCCAGCATCAGAACTCGGCCTGGCCCGGCGCGCGCGGATACGGGATCGCGTCGCGGATGTTGGCCAGCCCGCAGACGTAGACGACAAGGCGTTCGAAGCCGAGGCCGAATCCGGCATGCGGCACCGTCCCGTAGCGACGGAAATCGCGATACCAGCCGTAGTGCGCGGGGTCGAGGCCGAACTGCTGCATGCGCGCGTCGAGCACGTCGAGGCGTTCCTCGCGCTGCGAGCCGCCGATGATCTCGCCGATGCCCGGCGCAAGCACGTCCATTGCCGCGACCGTGCGGCCGTCGTCGTTGAGGCGCATGTAGAACGCCTTGATCTTCTCGGGGTAGTTCGTCACCACGACCGGGCGGCCGACGTGCTCCTCGGTCAGGAAGCGCTCGTGCTCGGTCTGCAGGTCGGCGCCCCACTCGACGGCGTACTCGAACTTCTTCCCGGAGTTCTTCAGGATCGCGACGGCGTCGGTGTAGTCGATGCGCTCGAACTGTGCGTCGAGGAAGCCCTCGAGGCGCGCGATCGCGCTCTTCTCGACGCGCTCGGCGAAGAACGCCATGTCGTCGCCGCGTTCGTCGAGCACGGCCTTGAACACGTACTTGAGCAGCGCCTCGGCGACGCGCGCGTCCTCGGCGAGGTCGGCGAAGGCGATCTCGGGCTCGATCATCCAGAACTCGGCGAGGTGGCGCGCGGTATGCGAGTTCTCGGCGCGGAAGGTCGGGCCGAACGTGTAGACCTTGCTGAGCGCGAGGCAGTAGGCCTCGACGTTGAGCTGGCCGGAGACGGTCAGGAACGCCTCCTTGCCGAAGAAGTCCTTGCGGAAGTCGATGCCTCCCCTGTCGGTGCGCGGCAGGTTCATGAGGTCGAGCGTCGAGACGCGGAACATCTGGCCGGCGCCTTCGGCATCGGAGGTCGTGATGATCGGCGTGTTGATCCAGTAGTAGCCGTTCTCGTGGAAGAAGCGGTGCACGGCGGCGGCCAGTGTGTGGCGCACGCGCGTGATCGCGCCGAACAGGTTCGTGCGCGGACGCAGGTGGGCGACCTCGCGCAGGTATTCGAGCGAGTGCGGTTTCGGCTGGATCGGGTAGGTTTCCGGGTCCTCGACGCGACCGACCACCTCGATGCGCGTGGCGGCGAGTTCGAAGCCCTGGCCCTTGCCCTGCGAGGCGACCAGCTCGCCCTCCGCGATCACCGAGCAGCCGGCACCGAGGTGCAGCACGTCGTCCGCGTAGTTCGGCAGCGTCTGCGGGGCGACGACCTGGATCGCATCGAAGCACGAGCCGTCGCTGACATTGACGAAGGACAGGCCGGCCTTGGAATCGCGGCGCGTGCGCACCCAGCCGCGCACGCTGACCCGGGTGCCTGCGGCGATGGCTCCGGAAAGGGCCTGTTTGACACTGACGACGGACATGCGGGAAAACTCCGGGCGATGCGCCGCAACGGCGCGCTGGGCAGAAAGCGGGGCGCGCATGATAACGGATGCATCGAGGACACCGACATCGCGATCGCCGCGGCGTGCCGGCATCAGGGCGGTTTGCGGGATTCTGCTGGCGGCCGCCCTCGCGGGCTCGCCCGGTGCCTCGCGGGCCGATGCGTTCGATGCCGACGCGAAAGCGCGCTTCGCGCGGCTCGCGTTGGACTGCGTCGACCGCGAGTACCCCAACAAGATCACCCACGAACTGCGTGGCGACGAGGATGTCGGGCCACCGCGCAGGATCTACCCGGCCTTCCATGGCTGTTTCGACTGGCATTCGTCCGTGCACGGCCACTGGTTGCTCGTGCGCCTGCTGCGCACGCAGGTCGATGCAGCGTACGCCGCCGAGGCGCGCGCCGCGCTGGAGCGGAGCTTGGCCGTGGCGAACATCGAAGGCGAGCTCGCCACGCTCAGGCGCGGCAGCGAGACGTTCGAGCGGCCCTACGGCCTCGCGTGGCTGCTGCAGCTCGGCGCGGACCTGCGTCGCTGGGACGACGCCGATGCGCGTCGCTGGCGGGCCGCACTCGAGCCGCTCGAGCGCGAGGCGTCCGCGCGCCTGCAACGCTGGCTGCCGAAGCTGACCGCCCCGATCCGCACCGGCGAGCATTCCCAGACCGCGTTCGCGTTCGGACTGGCCCTCGACGCGGCGCGCGCCTCCGCGGATCGCGCGCTCGAGGAAGCGCTCGTGGCACGCACGCTGGCCTTCCATGCCGGCGACCGCGACTGCCCGATCGGCTACGAACCGTCCGGCCAGGATTTCCTGTCGCCCTGTCTCGCCGAGGCCGATCTGATGCGCCGCGTGCTCGCGCCGCGCGAGTTCGCGCGCTGGCTCGCGCGGTTCCTGCCGCGCGTCCCGCGCGATGGACGCGACGACTGGCTCGTACCCGGTGTCGTCTTCGACGCGAGCGACGGCAAGCTGGCCCATCTCCACGGGCTCAATCTCAGCCGCGCGTGGATGCTCGAAGCGATCGCCGATGCACTGCCGCCGCGCGACCGCCGCATCGACGCCTTGCGCGCCGCGGCACGGCGTCATGCCGGCGTCGGGCTCGCGGCGGTCGGTGACGTCGACTACGCCGGTGGCCATTGGCTCGGCAGTTTCGCGACCTATCTCGTCACGCGGCGCGCGCCTTGAATCGTCGCGCCGGTGCCACGATCTCGATCGCCGCGATGTACCATCCCCAAGCACTCACCGGGAGCGCTCCATGGCGATCCAGTTGACCGAAGCCGCGCTCAAGCGCATGCAGGACTTCCTCTCGCGCTCGCCCGATGCGGTCGGCGTGCGCTTCGGCGTGCGCCGCACGGGCTGCTCGGGATATGCCTACACGGTCGACGTGGCCGACCGCATCGCCGAGAACGACACCGTGTTCGACCAGGGCGGCGTGCGCGTGCTCGTCGATCCGAAGGCACTGGCCTTTGTCGACGGCACCGAGATCGATTTCCGTCGCCACGGCCTGAACGCGGCCTTCGTGTTCCGCAACCCGAACGCGACCGGCGAATGCGGCTGCGGCGAGAGTTTCACGGTCGAAACGGCATCCTGACGGTCGACGTTGCGCCACCCGGGTCCGGCCGGCGCGGTAACGGACTGCGGCGGCCCGCGCAGGCGCTGCGCGGAGGCCGCCCCGACCGGTACTTTCGGCCCTATCGCATCGTCAAAAAACTTGTTATAGACTCGGCGCCGCTGTGCCTGCACGGTCCTCGCGACCGTGGGCCGATGCCGGATGATCCGTTGCGATCCGCTTGCTCGTCCCACGTCCCGGAGCTCGCACGGCTATGGGAGGCCCTGCGCGGGGTATGGGCGAATCAAGTTACGTTTCGGAGAGTTTCAATGTCGGATCGACAGGTCGGCACCGTCAAGTGGTTCAACGAGAGCAAGGGTTTCGGCTTCATCAGCCGCGAGAACGGCCCTGACGTCTTCGTGCATTTCCGCGCCATCAGCGGCACGGGTTTTCGCACGCTGCAGGAAGGGCAGCGCGTGAGTTTCAAGGTCGTCCAGGGGCAGAAAGGCTTGCAGGCCGAAGACGTCACGAGCGCCTGATCCGATCCGGCTCGCGAATGCGAATCGAGGCCGCGGCGCATGCCGCGGCCTTTTCGTTTGTGATGCTTCATTGTCGTCCGCGTCACTTGCGCTGCGCCGGTTCGCATCGGTCATCGGCGCACCTCGTCGCGCAGGAGCCCGCATGAGAGCTCAGCACGCAACCACGCTCGCGTCACGGCGCCTTGCGCCGATCGCAGCCTTGATCGGAGCAATCCTGGCCGGCTGCTCGCCCTCGCCATCGCCGTCGGCGCCGGTCGATCCACCGGTGCCGGCGGCGAGCGTCGTCGTGCCGACCGCATCGGCGCCCATCGCGAGCCTGCGCGGCTACTACGAGGCGCGTGACGGCGGACTGTTCACCGCGTGCGATGAATCGCGCCGGCGCCGCATCGCCCGCATCGACGCCGCCGCCGAGGCTTTGCTCGCGGCGCATGCCGGCGCGGCCGGCGAAGCGCGCTTCGTGGCTGCACGCGGCGAGCGCATCGGCACCGACGCCGTCGCGATCGACGGGATCGAGCTGCTCGCCGGGTCCGCCTGGGATTGCGATGCGCGCTTCGACGGATTCGTGTACGCCGCTCGCGGCGTGGCGCAGCCGTGGAGCCTCGAGGTCACGGCAGCGGCCGTTTCGTTCAACGACGAACCCGGCGCACCGCCGCTCGTGCTGCCCTACATGCCGTTCGATGCGATCGGCAAGGAGCGCCGTTTCGAATCCACGGTCGACGGCTCACCGTTCCACGTGCTGCTGCGCGAGGAAACCTGCCGTGACACGCTCGCCGACACGGTGTTCGCCTGGTCGGCACGCATCGAGGCCGGCGACCGCAGCTACGAAGGCTGCGCCTGGCGAGGCGAATCCGAACCCTGACGACGCGGCGGTCGGATCGCATGCGCAGGGGGTGCGATGTTCTCGAGCGCGCGCAGTGCACCGGGCGTCGCGATATCGGGTCCTTGAGCGACGGCTTCATGTCCCCATCTCGTCGCCTGGCCATCACGGGCACTTGCGATGAACCTGTTCGATCCGCTGCCACTGCGTGGCGTCACGTTGCGCAACCGCATCGGCGTGTCGCCGATGTGCGAGTACTCGGCCATCGACGGCGTGCCGCAGGCCTGGCATCTCGTCCATCTCGGCTCGCGTGCGGTCGGCGGCGCCGGCCTCGTCATCGCCGAAGCGAGCGCGGTCGAGCCGCGCGGGCGCATCTCGCCGGGCGACACCGGCCTCTGGAACGACGCACAGGCCGAGGCGTGGGCGCCGATCGCGCGGTTCGTGCGCGGGCAGGGCGCCATCGCCGGGATCCAGCTCGCCCATGCCGGTCGCAAGGCCGGTGTCGACGTGCCGTGGCGTGGTGGTGCCGTCCTCGATGCCGCGTCCGGCGGTTGGCAGCCACTCGCACCGTCGGCGCTCGCATATTCGCCGCAGCAGGCGCCTCCCGCCGTGCTCGACGAGGCCGGCATCCGCGCGGTCGTCGACGCGTTCGCGGCGTCCGCGCGCCGCGCACTCGACGCCGGTTTCGATCTCGTCGAAGTGCACGCCGCGCACGGCTATCTGTTGCACGAATTCCTGTCGCCACTGGCGAACCGGCGCGACGATGCCTGGGGCGGTTGCTTCGAAAATCGCATCCGCCTGACCCGCGACGTCGTCGCCGCCGTGCGTGCGGTCTGGCCGGAACGCCTGCCGTTGTTCGTGCGAATCTCGGCGACCGACTGGGTGGACGGCGGCTGGGATGTCGACCAGAGCGTCGAACTCGCGCGCGTTCTGAAAGGCCAGGGCGTCGACCTCGTCGACGTTTCGAGCGGCGGGCTCGTCGCCGACCAGCGAATCAGCGCAGGACCCGGTTACCAGGTTCCATTCGCGGCGCGCATCCGCGCCGGGGCCGGCATCGCGACGGCGGCAGTCGGGCTCGTCACCGAAGCGGCGCAGGCGCAGGCCATCGTCGCCGCCGGCCACGCGGATCTCGTCCTGGCCGGGCGCGAATTCCTGCGCGATCCGTACTGGCCGCGCCGCGTTGCGCGCGAACTCGGCGTCGAGATCGCCGTGCCGGACCCCTACCGGCGCGCCTGGTGAGCACGCTCGCGTAAGCTCGCGGGAATCCGGCGCATCGAGGACTGCATCATGAACGCGCATCGACACAAGTCGATCACTCCGCAACCGCACGATCTCGGCGACGGCTTCGTCGTGCGCCGCATGTTGCCGTCGATGCAGCAGCGCACGGTCGGACCGTTCGTGTTCTTCGACCACATCGGCCCGGTCGTGCTCGAACCGGGCCGCGGCGTCGATGTGCGCCCGCATCCGCACATCGGACTGTCGACGATGACGTACCTGTTCGAAGGCGTGTTCACCCATCGCGACAGCACCGGTGTCGTGCAGGATATCCGCCCCGGTGCGGTCAACTGGATGACGGCCGGGCGTGGCGTCGCGCATTCCGAGCGCACGCCCGCGCCGGAGCGTGCGCTCGGCCACCGCATGCATGGCGTGCAGTTCTGGGTCGGCCTTCCGCAGAAGGACGCCGAGGTCGAGCCATCGTTCACGCATGTCGCGGCCGACGACCTGCCGGCGTGGATCGAGCCGGGCGGCAGCGTGCGCCTGCGCCTGGTCGCCGGCGAAGCGCTCGGTCGACGCTCGCCGGTGCCGGTGCATTCACGCCTGTTCTGCCTCGACGTGGAACTCGACGCCGGCGCACAGTTCAACCTGCCGGCCGAACACGCCGAGCGCGCGATCCAGGTCGTCGCGGGCGTTGTCGACGTGGACGGTGCATCCGTTCCGGTACACGGCATGCTCGTGCTCGAGGAGGGTGAAGTGCGCGTGCGGGCCGCGAGGCCGTCGCGCCTCGTCGTCTTCGGCGGGGATGCGCTCGATGGCGAGCGCCAGGTGTGGTGGAACTTCGTCGCCGCCACGCGCGAGCGCATCGATCGGGCCAGGCGCGACTGGAAGGAGGGGCGGTTCGCGCAGGTTCCGGGTGAAACCGAGTTCATCCCCTTGCCCGAGCGCTGATCGGCGCTATGCTTCGAGCCTCACCGGGAGCCACGCCATGAGCCAGCCTGCCATCAGCCAACCGGTCGCGACACGCTACACGACGTTCCGCGAGTTCTATCCGTTCTACCTGTCCGAACATGCCAATCGCACGTGCCGGCGCCTGCACTTCATCGGCAGCTCGCTCGTGCTCGGAGTGATCGTCGCGGCAATCACGACCGGCAATGCGTGGTGGCTCGCGCTCGCGCCACTCGCCGGCTACGGCTTCGCCTGGGTCGGCCATTTCGCGTTCGAGAAGAACCGGCCGGCCTCGTTCAGGCAGCCGCTCTACAGCTTCATCGGCGACTGGGTGATGTACTGGGACATCCTGCGCGGGCGCATCACGCTCTGAACGCGCCTGCGCCGGCCGCGGTCCGGCTCGACATCTGGTTGTGGTCGGCGCGGTTCTTCCGCACGCGCAGCCTGGCGCGGCAGGCCATCGATGGCGGCAAGGTCGACGTCAACGGCGCCGGGGCGAAGCCGGCCAGGGCGATCCGCGTCGGTGACGAACTCGCTGTGACGCGTGGCGAGGAGCGCTGCGTGGTGCAGGTCGTCGCCCTGTCGGAGCGGCGCGCCGCCGCCGCGGTCGCACAGGCCCTGTATATCGAGACGGCGGCGAGCCGGGCCACGCGCGAACGGATCGCCGAGACGCGTCGGCTGACCGGCGCGGGCCGCGATCATCCGCCGACGCGACCCGACAAGCACGCGCGCCGGCAGCTGCGTGCGCTGAAGGAAGACAGCGGCTGAGCGCGCCTGCCTAGTGGATCGACGCCGACTCGCTTTCGCGCCGGTGGAAGGCCCGCGCGAGCCAGCCACCCGTGGCGGCCCACGCGAGCGCGAGCGCGGCGCCGATGCCCATCGCCAGCGACGGATGTTCGCCGAGCAGGTCGAGTCCGCGCTTGACCCATCCGCTGATCGCGTCGCCGCCGCGATAGAAGACCGTGTCGATGAAATTCTTCGCCTTGTACTTCTGCTCCGGCGCGACGACCGTGTAGAGCATCTCGCGTCCCGGTCGCACGAAGGCGTATTCGCCGGCACGCCGGATCACCATGACCACGACGAACACGCCGAACACCGGGGCGAAGGCGAGCCAGAGGAAGCCGCCGGCGACGATCAGCGGCACGGCCACGATCAGCACGCCGACACCGAGGCGACGCGCGATGCGCCCGGTCAGGAACACCTGGGTCAGGATCGCCAGCGCCTGCACGATCGTGTCGATCAGGCCGAACACCTGGGTCTGGCGCGTGCGGTCCGGGAAGTACTCGGCGACAAGGCGGGCCTGCTCGAAGTAGAGGAACGTGTTGGCGGTCGCGAGCAGCACCACGAACACGCCGATCGCGAGCAGGTACGGCGAGCGGAACAAGGCAGTCGCGCCGGCGAACGGATTGCCGCCGAGTGCTTGTGCACGGTCTTCGGCTTCGGCTGTCGTCGCGCCGGCGGGCAGATGGTCGCGCCAGCGATGCAGCGCCGCAGCCACGACGATGGCCGTCGCGAGGAAGGCGGCCGACAGCACGAGCAGGCCGGCATGGCCGAGCGGGGCGACGAGCACCGTGCCGAGCAGCGGCCCGACCAGGCCGCCGAGGCTCGCGCCGCCGGCCATCAGCGCGAACAGGCGCTTGGCCTGGTGGGCGGCGAACACGTCGGCGAGCGTGCTCCAGGCCAGCGAGATCGTCAGCAGGTTGAACACCGACAGCCAGATGTAGAACGTGCGCGCGACGGCGAGATCGTCGGGTCGCGCGGCGAGGGCGACGGCGAAGGCGAGCAGGTTCAGCGTGAAGAAGCCGTAGGTCCAGGCGAGGATCGTGCGTCGCGAAACCTTCGAGGCGATCCACCCGAACAACGGTGTCGCCACGAGGGTCGCGACGAAGGTGCCGGTGAAAAGCCACTGCAGGTTGTCGACGCCGCCGGCCACGCCCATCGTCTCGCGCACCGGGCGCAGCATGAAGTACCCGGTGAACACGCAGAAGAACAGCGCGGCACCGGCGATCACGGCCGGTGTCTCGCCCTCGCGCGTGCCGAGCAGCCGCGCGGCGAAACGCAGCAGCGGCGAGGCCGGCGTCGACGCCACGCGCTCAGCCCGCGAAGGCGGCAACGAGTTCGCGCTGGCGCGCTTCGTCGAACAGGGCGCCGTGGCCGGCCTTGAGCTGGTCGGCCTGGCGCTCCGGCTTGCTCGTCGCGGGGATCACCGCGGTGACGGCCGGATGGCTGATCGCGAACTTGAGGAACAGCTGCGCCCACGAGGTCACGCCGAACTCGCCGGCCCAGGCCGGCAGCGGCCGGTCCTTGACCGTGGCGAACAGCTTGCCGTCGTCGAAGGCGCGATTGACCAGCACGGCAATGCCCTTGTCCTGCGCGAGCGGCAGCACGGTCTTCGCCGCGTTCGGCGAGTTGACCGAATAGTGGATCTGGATGAAGTCGAGTTTCTCGGCGCGCATGATCTGCTCGAGTTCGGGCAGGCCGCGATCGGTGTAGTGGGTGACGCCGATGTAACGCGTCTTGCCCTGCTCCTTCAACTCGCGCGCATACGGCAGCTGGGTCTTCCAGTCGCGCAGGTTGTGGACCTGCAGCAGTTCGACCTTGTCGGTGCGCAGCCGCTTGAGCGACTCGGCCCACTGGGTTTCGGCCTCGGCGCGAGAGTCCGCCGCGATCTTGGTGGCGAGAAAGGTTTTCGCGCGCCAGCCGCCTTCGGCGAGCAGGGCGCCGAGCACCTCGTCGGCGCCGGCGTAGTTCGGCGAGGTATCGAACACGCTGCCGCCACCTTCGAAGAACACCTTGAGCACCTGTTTGAGCTGTTCGTACTTCTCCGTTCCCGGCATCGCCTCGAAGCTGCCCGACGTGCCGGCGCCGATGACCGGGATGCGCTCGCCGCTCGATGGAATCGCGCGGGTCAGCATCGACGAGGGCGCCGCGAACAGGCCGCGGCCGACGGTGAGGCCGAGGCCGGCAACGGCGAGGCCCGTGGCGAGGAACTGGCGTCGGTTCTGCATGGACGTTCTCCTGTGGGCACGCGAGGCGATCGGTCTCGCGGCAGGGATGGCGGCGCGCAGAGCCGCCCGGTTTCCCGCATCGTGACAGCTGCGGGGATCGTCCGGGAAGTTACCAATGGCATGCACCGCCGGGGGCAAGGCCGGCGTCAATCAATGCAAAGACGCGGTGCGATCGAGATGGGCGATGAACGCGGGCAGGAGGAGGCGGTTGGCATGGCCGCTCAGATGATCGCCGTCGAAGAACAAGGGTTTGCCGTCACGAACGGCTTCGCAGCGTGCGGCATCGCAGAGCATCGGCAGCGCGTCGAACAGGCTGGCCCCGGAGAGGTGGCTGGCGACGCGGCGCAGGCTGCCCAGAGCCACGGCGCGATGGGCCTCGGCGTCGGTGCGGGTCAGTTCAAGCCCGTTCCTGCACAGCGGATTGACGACGTTGAAGGCGTCGCTGCAGCGGAATGCCGGCGCGCGGAACACCGGCTTCGGCGCGTCGAACACGATGCGGATGCCGCGCATGGCCAATGGCGCGAGCTCGGCTGCGAGCGTTGCCTCGGCGGTGCGCCGCTCTGCATCGTCGATTTCCTCGATGGCGGGGCCGACATGCGCCGACGCCTGGTCGCCGAGACGCGGCACGCGCAGCGACGAGAGAAGAAGGATGTCGCCTGCCTGCGCGCGCGCGCCGATGTCGGCCAGCACCTCGCGTCCCTGCGCATTGCACTCGGCGTCGGCTGCGGCTGCGGCTGGGCGCAAGGCGCCGAACGAGCAGCCGGGATTGGCGTAGACGACGGCCTCGGCACCGGTTTGCAGCGCGAACCCGGTCGCCAGGCCGGAATAGGCGATCGCGTGCGAATCGCCGAACACGAACAGTGTTTGCCCGGCATGCGAGCGGCCATGGCAATGCAGGCCCGCGTACTCGCGCCGTGCGGGCCTCGCGAGCGTGCGCGCGGCGAGGCGGCACGCCGCGTCGTCGGCCAGGCCCTGCGTCTCCAGCACGTGCCAGTCCGCGCGGTGGCGCGTGACCGTGCTGAGCGACATCGTCGGTCCGAGGCTGCGTATGCCGTAGGCGAGCGCGGCCGCGCCGCACAGGCTGGCGACGCCGAACATCACGACGGACCAGGCCGGCGCGCGGCGCCAGCGGATCGAGTGGCGCACCGGTTGTTCGACGAAGCGCCACGACAGTTCGGCGAGCACGAAGGTGAGCACGAGTCCGGCGAGCAGGGTCGCGGGCGTCCCGAAGCCGGTGGTCCAGCGCAACAGCACGAATACCGGCCAGTGCCAGAGGTACAGCGAGTACGAACGTTGCCCTACCGCGACCAGCGGCGGCATGGCGAGCAGGCGCGCGAGCAGCGACTCACCGCGTCGATGCAGGAACGCGAGCAGGCCGGTCGTGGCGACGACCGCGGCGAGGATCGCTGCAATTCCACCCGCAGGCAGCGACAACGCGACGGCAAGCACGCACAGCGAGGTCCAGGCCGCGATGCCGGCGAGCCGGTTCGTGCGCCCGCACCACGCTTCCTTCGTGGCCAGTTGATGCAGCAGCACGCCTGCGGCAATTTCCCAAAGGCGTGCGCTGGTCAGGTAGAACGCGACATTCGCATCGACATGCGCGCGCAGCCCGGCATCGGCGAGCGATGCAACCAACATCAGGCAGAAGGCGCCGATCGACAGCCAGCGCAGGCGGCCACCACGCAAGCCACCGTGAAAGATCAGCGGAAACACCAGGTAGAACTGCTCCTCGACGCCGAGCGACCAGGTGTGCACGTAGGGATTGAACTCGGCCGTCGGCGCGAAGTAGTCCTCGCCACGCCAGGCGAGGAGCAGGTTGGAGAGGCCGAAGAAGGCGAGCAGGCCGGTCTCGTCGTTGGCATCGCTGAGCCACGCCAGCGGCACGAACAGCATGCTGGCCACGGCCGTGACGAGCAGGCAGGCCAGCAGGGCCGGGGCGATGCGCAGCAGGCGACGGCGGTAGAAGTCGCCGATGAAGGCGGCGAACGTCATCCCGTCTCGGCGCGCCGCCGCTGCCGCGACGACATAGCCCGAGATGACGAAGAACACGTCGACGCCGCGCAATCCGCCCGGCAGCATCGACGGGTCGAGGTGGTAGGCCATCACGGCCAGCACGGCGACGGCGCGCAGGCCGTCGATGTGCGCGACGTGTTCGACCTCCGCCTGCTCCCGCCGCGCCCATTTCACGACTGCGGTCCGGCCCCCAGCAAGCGCCCGCGCCACGCGGCGTTGAGCGGCCGCGACCAGTGGCGTGCGACCTGCTCGCCGAGCGCCCAGGCCAGCAGCAGGTTCGGCACGTGCCAGAGGAAGCCGAAGCGCATGTCGGCACCGCTTGCCTGGTAGAGGGCAACCAACGCGAACACGACGAACATGTGGACGAGGTAGATCTCGTAGCTCGCGCGCCCCATCGCGGCGAGCCAACCGAACCCGCGCGGCGCGCGCGAGACGCGAACCCGACTTTCCCAGCCGAGCGCGAGCACGAGCAGGGCGGTGGAGGTCGTGAACAGCAGCATCGAGAACTCGCCGAACCACGCCCACACTTCACGTCCGAACAGCAGCATCGCACCGATGCCCAGGCTGCCGATCGCGGCGAAGCCGCGTTGCAGCACGGACGGTGCGCGCGGCCACCGCGCGAACGCCATCGCGGCCAGCACGCCACTCGCGATCGCGGCCATGCCCGGCAGGTAGGCCTTCTCGAGCCAGATGTCGTTGCCGGTGATCGCGCCGCGCGTGAACGGCAGGGACAGGGCGATGACGGCGAAGGCCGGCACGAGCCAGACCAGCTTGCGCAGCAGCAGGCAGGCGAGCGGGAAGCCGAGATAGAACGCTTCCTCGATCGACAGCGACCACAGCACGTCCCAGCCGCCGGGCAGGTAGCCCGTGCGTGCTTCGTAGACGTTGAGATGCAGTCCGACCACGGACAGCACGGCGCCGCCGAGCGACTGGTCCGGCCCGTCGATGATGAAGTACGGCACGCCGACGAGGTGCAGCAGGGCCAGCACGACGACGACGAGCGCGAGCGTCGGCACGATGCGCGCGATGCGCAGGATGTAGAACGCACGCAGGTCGATCCGCGCGAGGCTGCCCCAGCGCGCGATCGAATGGCCGGCGATCAGGAATCCCGAGATCACGAAGAAGATGAATACGCCCTCGTAGCCGTTGTACATCAGGCTGCCGAGGAAACGGCGCGGCAGGAAGGTCTCCAGCCAGCCGTCGCGCAGCGGAATGCGCAGGGCGAGGTGGTGGACGACGACGAGCAGGATCGAAAGGCCGCGCAGCAGGTCGATGCCATCGATGCGTCCCAGACCGCCGGGCGTCACGCCCGGCGCGAAGACGCGAGCCGGCATGGTCGCGCCGTTGCCCACTGCTCAGAGCATCCGGCGCAGGCGGTAGACAAGGTCGAGTGCGTCGCGCGGGCTCAGCTCATCGGCATCGACCGCGCGCAGCGTTTCCTCGACGGCAGACGGCAGTGGCGGCGCGAACAGGCCGAGCTGCGGCGCCGCCGACGAAGGTGCATCCGCCACGGCGGCGGCATGCGTTCCGGCTTCGAGCGACTGCAGGACGCGACGCGCATCGGCGATGACCGTTTTCGGCAAGCCGGCCAGCGCGGCGACCTGCAGGCCGAAGCTGCGGTTGGCCGGCCCTTCCTTGACCGCGTGCATGAACACGAGTTGATCTGCGTACTCGACGGCATCGAGGTGCACGTTGGCGATGCCGGCGTGCTGCGAGGGCAATGCGGTCAGCTCGAAGTAGTGCGTGGCGAACAGCGTGAACGCGCGATTCGCCGTGGCGAGATGGCGCGCGCAGGCTTCGGCCAGGGCCAGCCCGTCGTAGGTGCTCGTGCCGCGCCCGATTTCGTCCATCAGCACGAGGCTGCGCTCGCTCGCATTGTGCAGGATGTTCGCGGTTTCACTCATCTCGACCATGAAGGTCGACTGCCCGCGAGAGAGGTCGTCGCCCGCGCCGATGCGCGTGAAGATGCGGTCGATCGGGCCGATTGCCGCACGCGCCGCCGGCACGAAACTGCCGATGTGGGCCAGCAGGACGATCAGCGCGGCCTGGCGCATGTAGGTCGACTTGCCGCCCATGTTCGGGCCGGTCACGATGAGCATGCGCCGGCGGTCGTCGAGGACGAGGTCATTCGGCTCGAACGGGTCGTCGCACACCTGCTCGACGACCGGGTGGCGGCCGCGTTCGATGCGGATGCCGACGTCGTCGACCAGCTCCGGTGCGTTCCAGTCGAGTGCATCGGCGCGTTCGGCGAAGCAGGCCAGTGCGTCGAGCTCGGCGACCGCGACGGCGGCGGATTTCAGAGGCTCGAGCTCGGCGACCAATCGATCGAGGACCTGCTCGTAGAGCGCCCGCTCGCGCATCAGCGAACGTTCGCGCGCCGACAGTACCTTGTCCTCGAAGGCCTTCAGTTCTTCGGTGATGTAGCGTTCGGCACCCTTGATCGTCTGCCGGCGCGTGTAATGCGTCGGTGCCTTGTCGGCCTGGCCGCGGCTGATCTCGATGTAATAGCCATGCACGCGGTTATAGCCGACCTTGAGCGTGGCGATTCCGGTCGCGGCCTTCTCGCGCTCCTCGAGGTCGACGAGGAAGCGGTCGGCGTTCGTGGCCAGTGCACGCAGCTCGTCGAGTTCGGCATCGAAACCCTCGCGCACCACGCCGCCATCGCGTGAAAGCACGGGTGGTTGTTCGACGATCGCACGGGCGAGGAACCCGGCCGTGGCGGCGTGCTCGCCGAGGCGGTCGAGCAGGGCGCCGAGGCGTGGGCTGTCGATGCCGGCAAGCCGTTCGCGCAGGACCGGCGTGCGCGCGAGACCGTCGCGCAGCGTCGACAGGT
>JAFLDX010000070.1:3704-15639 GCA_017302215.1 Lysobacterales bacterium | reverse complement strand
GCCGCCACAGGCGAGCTGCACGGCGCTGCGCGCCGCATCATCCTGGATGCCGAACGTCGCGCCACCCGCGGCCGCCGCATCCATGGCGCCGTACTGCACGGCGATCTCGCCGGACGCGTGGTAGAGCACGACCTGCATGTCGACGAGGGCACTGCTGCCGCGCCGCCGCCAGTGCTGCCATTGCACGATCGTGCAGGCCTCGGCACCGAGCGCAGCGCTGCGCGGGCAGGGTGCGAAGTGCGCCCAGCGCAGGTCGCCGTCGTCGCCGCGTTCGAGGTCGGCGAGCAAGGCATGGATGCGGGCGAAGCGCGCGGCGCGATTGGCCGGAATCGCCGGCAGCGGGCAATCGCTGCGCCAATGGCCGCCGTCCTCGTCGGCGGTGCCATCGGCGAAGGCGAGGTAGCCGTTGCTCGAGACGACGAGGTTCGAGCGGTCCTCGCCGTAGAAGCGGAACGGCAGCGGCAGCGCGACTGCGGCGGCACCGTCGTCGTCGGCATCGGCGTCGCCGGCGGCGACGAGGTCGAGCGGGGTGCCGGCGGAGAGGTCGATCCACTGCAGCGGACAGGCCGCATGCGGCGAGCTGCGCTGGCGATAGCCCCAGGCGTCGAAGCTCGACGGCGCACTGCGCTGCGCGGGCGCGGGCGCGGCGGACAGCAGTCCGACGACGACGGCCACGGTCATGAGGATCCGCATCACTGCACCCTCGCGTTGAACACTTCGGGATTGAGGTCGGTGTTCTGCCCGCCGACCAGGTCGCGTGCGTAGACAAAGCCGATCACGGGAACCGTGCCGTCGCGGCCAGCGCCGAGATCGAGGATCGGCTGGTCGAGCGTGATCGTCGTCTCCTGCCCGGTCGAGCCGATGCGATGGCCGACCTCGGTGAAGCCGGTGCCGAGGTTCTGGCGCTCGAACACGAAATCGAGGATGACCGTGTTGTCGGTGGCGGTCGACGGGATCAGTTTGCGGAATCCCGTGTACCACTGCGTGGCCGGGCCGTCGGTCCATTGCGTGCGCGTGCCGCTCGAGCAATTGGCATTGGCGCAGGCGTACTGGAACACATGCAGGCCGCGCGCGGTATCGGCGAGATTCGACAGGAAATAGACGTTGCCGGCCGTCGTGTTGTCGGCGCGGTCCATCTGCGGCAGCGTGTTGATGACGGCGGTCCCGGTCGTGTTCGTGATCTGGGCGAAGCGATTGGTCGCCGGATTGGCATTGCGGTAGCGGAAGATCTCGAAGTTGCCGTCGGCGTTGTTCGTCGCGTGGTTGCAGTTCGACTCGAACGCGACGTAGCTGCCGTCGTGACCCGAGTTCGTGTTCAGTGCCGGCGAGCGACCGATGCAGTTCGTCGCGCTGCCCTGGAACGCGGTCACGACGTTGGTGGCGCCGCCGGTCCACAGCACGATCTTCCGGGTCGTGCCGGCGCCGGTCAGGGCGCTGCAGGTCGACTCGAACGCGACCACGGTGCCCGAGAAATTGATCGCCGGGTTCGTGTTGTCGCAGCCGGTCGTGCTCGTGATCGTGGTCAGCGTGGCGGCCTGGCGATCCCAGCGATAGACCTGCACGCGGCCGGTCGCGGTGGTGCGCGCGGCGATGGCGAGATATCGCCCCGGCGTCGTGCCGACCACGCCCGACAGCGCGAGCGCCTGCACCTCGCCGCCGTCGTTGAGGGTCAGTCCCGAGGCGCGAACCCAGCCGCCCTGGTCGAGCTGCAGGTAGACCTGCTCGACGAGGCTCGGGTTGTTGCCGTCGAGGTTCGCATTGCTCGCCACGGCCTGCACGCGGCCAGCGGGGTCGATCGCATGCTTGCGCGCCTGCACCGGGCGGTACTGCAGGCCGCCATCCTTGAGGCGCACGTCGCTGCCGCTCGTGTTCGTGCGCTGGCTGATCGTCATCTGCTGGGCGGCGTCGCAGCGCGGCACCACCTGGACGCGGTCGAGCAGCAGCGCGCTGTCGAAGTTGCGATCGCCCTGGTCGGCGACGCGGAAGCGGATCGTGCGCGTGTACGGCGGACCCGGAAACTCGGGCAGGTCGATGCCGATGCACTCGCGACGGAACGCGGCCACGCCGTAGCGCAGCGAGGTGCCGTCGAGCGCGCTGCCGGCGCGGTTGATCGTGTGGTTGACGACGGTCGTACCTAGGAAGTGCGCATTGGTGAAGTTCGAGAAGTCCTGGGCCACGTTGCGCGGTGCGCTGCGCGCGAACAGGCGGTTGTTGACGGTCGGGTCGGTCGGCGGCGTGCCCTGGTAGACCATCACGTCGAACAGGTCGTCGAACTGGTTGTCCTGGTCCTGCTCGCTCGAGGGGAAGGTCCAGTCGAACTCGAGCGCCGCGGGCCAGAACGGGATCGTCACGGTGATCGACAGCGTCGCGATGTCGTATTCGGTGGTCGTGTTGTTGTCGATCAGCGCGGTGGCGCCGCCGGTGGTCGAGGTCGGCGTGGTCGACAGACCGACGAACCACGTGCCGCCCGGGACGCCGCCCGGCAGGCCACCCGAGAGGTGGCTGGCCTGCAGGGGGCCGACACGGTTGGTGCCGCCGATGGTCCAGCCGGCGAGCGAGTCGCCTTCGAAGCCCGGGTTCGCGATGACCTGGGCGCGCGCGGCCGCGGGTGCGGCGATGACGGCGGTCGACAGGAGCAGGCGCAGGATGCTGTTCATCACGGAACCACCAGGTCTTGGTCGAAGACATGCCGGTCGACGAGGTCGACCGAGCGTTGCACCGCCGCATCGAGCGCGAGCCGGTAGCGGCCGCGCGGCAGTTCGGCGAAGCGGAAGAAACCCCAGGCATCGCTGGCCTGGCGTTCGATCTCGCGATCGTCCTCGTCGAGCAGGCGCACGATGATGCCGGCGCGCGCCTTGCCGTCGGCGCCGAGCGTACGCCCGGCGAGGCCGAGGTGCAGGTCGAGGGTGAAATGCACGGTCGTCGCGCGACCGGCCGCCACCTCGACATTCATGCCGCGCCGCTCGGGACTGAAGTCGATCGGCAGGTTCTCGTCGTCGAGCTCGACGCGATGCACGCCCGGGGCGAGGCCACCGATATGGAAGCGACCGTGCGTGTCGGTGAAGCTGCGCACGTCGCCGTCGACGCGCACCGGAACGCGGTCGATCGGCTGTTGCTGGCCTTGCGGCAGGACGATGCGCCCGGCGATCGAGCCCTGGCTCGACGCGTCGGCCCGCCATGTCGCGCGGGTGAAGCCGCGTCCGGTGTTGACGAGGTCGACGCTGAGGTTGACCCACAGCGTGCGCCCGCTGCCGCCCGCGTTCGCGAGCAGCGGGTCGTCGAGGGCCTGCGCGCTGACCGTGCTGCCCGCGCCGAGTTGCGCGCCGGCCTCGAGCAGCCAGCCGTAACGTCGGTCGGCCTCGAGCACGCCGGCGCCATAGTGCCAGGCGCGCGCGCCGCGCCCGTCGCGATAGCCGACCAGCGAATGACGGCTGCCATAGTCGTCCTCGCGCACCCAGCCGGCAACGACGCGCGTATCGAAGGCCGGCGACCACTGCGCCTCGACCTGGTCGCGACGCGCGTCGCGGAACGCGCTGACCATCACGCGCTCGACCGGTACCCAGCGCGCCAGCCAGGTGTACTCGCCGTCGCTGTCCGGCCGCACGGCCAGCGACAGGCGGTCGGTCGGGCGTGCCGATACGGCGGGTTTGACGTAGTCGACCTCGCGGCCGGACAACACATCGCGTTCGCTGCGCGCGACCAGCGACACCATCCAGCGCTGGTCGAGCCAGCCACTCTCGGCGTAGCGCATCTCGCGCTCGCCGCCGGCGAGGCGATAACCGGCATCCTCGTCCTGCAGGTAGGCACGCCAGAACCAGTGCCGATCCTGGCCTTCGCCCTGCACGCGCAACGCGCCATCGCCGTCGTCATTGCGCCCGGCCAGCACGCTGAGCGCACCGTGGCCGCCGAGGCCGATGTGCGCGCCGGCGATCGCATAGCGGCCATCCTGACTCTGCTGCACGGTGCCCTCGAGGGTCAGTGCCGGACCCACGCCGTAACGCGCCTGCCAGAAGCCGGCGGCCTTGCCGTCGAGCTCGCCACCGAGGGTCGAGTCGCCGAGCGGATTGCCCTGGATGCCGGCACCGGCGAACTGGACGAGGGTGCCGTCGGCGAGCAGGCGATCGCCGGTCTGGAACGAGCGGTCCTCGATGCGTTGCGGGACGCTGTCGAAGGCGTGCTCGTAGAGATGCACCTGCACGACCGCCAGCGGGTCGACGCGCTGGCCGCCGTCGTTGAGTGCGTAGCGGCCGTCGAGCGCGATCGGCGTGCTGTCGACGAGGACATTGTTGACATGCAGCTCGGCGCGCCCGCCGGGCGGTCCCTCGCCGCGCAGTACGCGATCCGGCAGCACGCGGTCGCCGACCAGGCGCTGCGACGACGGCGCATCGGCGAAGATCGCCAGCGGCGCGTTGGTCCACGCCGCCTGCGCGCCGAGCAGGTCGAACGAGGGCAGCAGCGGATCGAGACCCATGACCTGATGACCGAGCAGGTAGCGGGCATTGCCGTGCTGGGTGATCCAGGCGTAGTCGTACAGGCCGCGCCGGCCGGTGCCATCCTGGAACCATGCCGTGCGCCAGAAGCCGTCGCCGAGGCCGCCGCCGAACTCGCCGCTCCCGTACACGTCGCCACCGCGGTCGTCGTGGCGATAGTCGACGCGACTTCGCGCGTAGGAAAAACTGGCCAGCGGCGCCTCGACGTCGGCGTGCAGTGCGACGGCGGGTTGATCGGCGCGCGCGCGTGGCCACGCCGTGCGCAGGCGCACGAGGTACTCGGCGCCGTCGAACGCGATCTCGACGGCCAGCGCATCGCCAAGCGACCTGGCATCGCAATAGTGCGCGCCGCCGATCTCGAGGCAGTTGCCGAGCGCGACACGTGCGGAACCGAGCGGTGTCTCGACGCGTGCATCGGCCCCATCTCGGCGCGCGGCGAGGCCGAGCTCGGCCAGCACGGATTCGAGCGCAACGCGCGTGTGCTCGCCATCGCGCACGATGCCGATCCCGCGTTCACGCTCGCTGCCGTCGACGCTGAGTCCGGCCAGTTCCACGCGTGCCGTGTCGTTCCCGCGCGCGACCACCGACTGCATGCCGTAGGTCGGCAGCGGCAGCGATGCGGCATCGGCGAGGAGGATGTCGTCGTCGGCGTGCACGGTGGCGGCGAGCGTCAGCGCGAAGGCGGCGACCAGGCAGGTCGCCGGTTTCATCTCGCGTGCGCGGCGTCGCCCCGCGCCGGCGCGACATGGAACGGGATGACGCGCTCGATCGACTCCTGCTCGAGGCCGCCGACGACGTGGACCACGTAGTCACCGGGGGGCAGGCGCTGCTCGTCCTGGCTCAGCGGCGTCGCGTAGCGCACTCGATGTCCGGGCAGCACCGGCCGTCCGGGCAGCGCGCCGTTCATGACGAGCCCGTCCGGTACCGGCTTGTTCTCCTGCGGGAGCGGCGGCAACGGCTGGCCATTGCCCCACGCCCCCTTGCGCCACACCGCATAGCGCCCGTGCAGGCGCGCATTCGCGCTGCCGGTCGCGCGCAGGCTGAAGCCGATCTCGCGACCGTCGGTCGTGTCGATGTCTTCGAGCACGGCCGTGCGCACGGGCTCGCCGACCTGCACGTAGACCGCGCCGCCGAGGCGGTAGCTGATCGGCAGCTGCGACCCTTCGCCGAGCGAGGCGGCCGCGCCGAGCCGGAAGTAGACGACGCCGCGATACTCGCCGGCCACGAGCGCGCCGCTCGGGCGCAGCGCGAGGCGCACGGCCTGGCTGCCGCGCGCGGGGATGTCGAACTCGATCGGGCTGATCACGAGGTGGCGCTCGAGCGAACGCTCGTTCGGCGCGGTCTCGGCGACCTCGCCGCGCGCGTCGATGTCGAAGGCGGCAAGCTCGGTGCGCACGTGCACCGGCTGGTCGCCGAAATTGGTCACGCGGAACACCTGGGTCCGGCGCGCCTCGGCCTCGCCGAGGTCGAGGTAGCTCGGGCTGAGCCCGAGCTGGGCGTGCGCGCTGCCGGCGGCGAGACAGGCGGCAAGGCCGAGCGCACGCAGGGCGGTCTTCACAGCGACTCCTGGGAAATCTCGAGGCGGCCCGTGTACGTACCGGCCGCGCGCATCGCCGCGACCGGGATCTCGAGAACCACGCGGCCCTCGTACCAGGCGAGGCCATCGGCGTCGCGACGCAGCACCTGCGAGGCCTGCACCGCGACCGGCAGGCGCACGCGCGGATCGTCGCGCAACGCCAGCGTGCCGCGTTCGCCGCTCGGCGAACGCAGTTCGACGCGCATGCCCGGTCGTTCCGCCGTGATGCGCTTCGGGTCGGGTACGTAACGCCAGACCTCGTCGAGCTCGCGCGTGATCACGGCCGGCAACGGCGGCACCGTGATCGCGGCATCGACGCGCAGGCTGTGGCCGACGGCGATGGCGGTCAGCGCACGCGCCGATGTCTCGGTGTTCGCCGGTGCACCGGCCATCAGTTCGGTCGAGGTCGGCGGTCGCAGGCTCACGCGTGTCGCCACGGCGTGCAGGCCGAGCGCACCGGAAGACCCGGGTGCCGCGAACACGCGGGCGCCGGGCACCGGTGGCGCGGCCGCGGCGCCGGCCATGCCGAACGTCGCGGCCAGCACGAACGCGGGCCAGTGACTCTTCACTGCCGCTCGCTCAGGTGCCGGTGACCTGGAGCGTGTAGACCGTGTCGCCGGTGTCGCCGGTGCCGTTGAAGGGACCGCGGATCGCCGTCGAGAAGTTCAGGCGCAGGCAGACGCTGCCCTGGGTCGCCGTGCCGAGGCCGGGGTCGGCGAACGTCGCCGTCGTGCCGCCACCGCAGGTCGCGGTCGCGCCGGTCGCGATCGCGCGCGAGACGATGCCGATCGAGCCGGACGCACCGGCGATCGACGTGGCCGTGCCGCCGATCGTCACGGTCGTGTTGTCGGAAGCGCCACCGATCGCGCGCACCGCCCAGACGTTCTGCAGGTTGAGGTCGATCGCCGAGAGGTTGGTCGGTGCCGGTGTGCCGACGACGTTGCCGACCCAGTTGAGGCTGCCCGCAGCCGGCGACGTGGCGTTGCCCGTGCCGGTGACGGTTTCGACGCAGGCGGCGCTGGCGCCGCTCGTGCCGGCCGGGCAGCCGGTCGGCAGCAGCAGGCTGGCGAGCACGGCGTCGCTGACCGCGACATTGATGTTGTTGTGGTAGTAAAGGATGGTCATGCCGCCGAGCGTGATGTCGACGTCGACCGCGACCTGCGCCTGCGCCTTGGCGGCGCTGAACAGCGAACCGGCCACCAGCGCGGCCAGACCGAGACTCTTCGCGAACTTCATTGGGGTTCCCCCTTCGTGTAGGCATGCGGCGCGCCGGAATCCTGCCGTTGCACTGCATGCGGAATGCGCTGCGGGCCGACTTCCTCTCGGTCCATGGACATTGCGTGCGCAGAGTCAGCAACAATCGGGCCAACCTCTTGGGTCGGCTTCGCGGTTTCTCGTCTAATCCATTGATTGAAAATGGGATTTGCTGACCGTCGTGGCGAGCGCGCTGCGCCGCCGCGTCACGAAGCAAGGCGACGATACTGACGATGCCTGTTTTTTGGTGACACAGTTCACGTTTGGAGACAGGCCAGCCGCGTCTTGCATGACCCGTGGCCGGCCCCACCTGCCGACGATGGACATCGCGCCACCGACCCCCGAACCGACCGAAACGACCGTGCGCTACGACCGCGAGCGCATCCGCTACGCGTTGTACGGGGCGGCCTTCCTGATCGCCGGCATCTGGGCGGTCTGGTTCGGTGGCTGGACGCTCGGCTGGTCGATGAGCGACCTCGGCGTCGTGCCGCGCACGCTGGCCGGCCTGGCCGGCATCGCCTTCGCCCCGCTCGCGCACGCCTCGTTCGACCACCTCATGTCGAACACGCTGCCGCTGGCCGTGCTCGCCACGCTGATGCTCTACGCCTATCCGCGCGCTGCGCGCATCGCCTTGCCGGCGATCTGGCTGCTGTCGGGCCTCGGTGTCTGGCTGTTCGCGCGCGAATCGGCGCATGTCGGCATGAGCGGGGTCAACCACGGACTCATGTTCTTCCTGTTCCTGATCGGCCTGCTGCGCCGCGACCGCCTCGGCATCGCGATCTCGCTCGTCGTGTTCTTCCTGTGGGGCGGCATGCTGCTGACCGTGCTGCCGCGCGAGGAACACGTCTCGTTCGAGTACCACCTGGCCGGCGCCGTCGTCGGCCTGCTCGCCGCGATCACGCTGTTCCGGCTCGACCCGGCACCGGCACGCAAGCGCTACAGCTGGGAGGACGAAGACGACGCGCCGGCGCCAGCCGACGCCGAACTCGAACTGCCGCGCCCGGCGCAGGTGCCGGTGCTGTGGCGCGGTCCATCGACGGCCGAAGAGCGCGGCGTCATCCTCGCCTTCCCGCGCCGGCGCGACGAACCGCCGGACTGACGGCATCGGGCGTTGGCGCTAGGATGGCCACTTGCCGAATCGAGTCGCAGCCATGAGCGCCGAACCGCGCCGCGTCGAACACCAGCAGACCGACAAGGGTTACGTGCCGGTCTACACGACGGCCGTCGTCGAGCAACCGTGGTCGAGCTATTCGAAGGACGACCACGCGACCTGGGCGACCCTGTTCCGCCGCCAGCGCGAGATCCTCAGGGGCCGTGCCAGCCGCGAGTTCATCGCCAACCAGGAACGCTTCGGCATGTCGGCCGACGCGATCCCGCGCTACGAGGAACTCAACGCCGTGCTCGGCAAGGCGACCGGCTGGCAGCTGGTCGGCGTCGAGGGCCTGCTGCCCGAGCTGACCTTCTTCGATCATCTGGCCAACCGGCGCTTCCCGGTGACCTGGTGGATCCGCCGGCCCGACCAGATCGACTACATCGCCGAACCCGACCTGTTCCACGACCTGTTCGGCCACGTGCCGCTGCTGCTCAACCCGATCTTCGCCGACTACATGCAGGCCTATGGCCGCGGCGGCGTGAAGGCGCACGGCATCAGCGCCGAGGCGCTGGTCAACCTGACCCGCCTGTACTGGTACACGGTCGAGTTCGGCCTGATCCGCGAAGCCGACGGCCTGCGCATCTACGGCTCGGGCATCGTCTCGTCGAAGGGCGAATCGATCCACTGCCTCGAATCGCCCGCGCCGAACCGCATCGGCTTCGACCTCGAACGCATCATGCGCACGCGCTACCGCATCGACACCTACCAGAAGACCTACTTCGTCATCGACAGCTACGAACAGCTGATCGAGGCCACCCTGCCCGACTTCACGCCGCTGTACGAACGCCTCGCCACGCAGGCGTCGATCCCGGCCGGCGAGGTGCTCGACGGCGACCGCGTGTTCCACCGCGGCACGGGCGAGGGGTGGAGTGGGGAGGGGGATGTGTGAGGGTTCGCCGACCGCCGCTTTTGCAGCCCAAGCGGCCGCTACCCTGTCGATGGCAGCGCAGTCGATGTGGCCGCCATCACCCCGGAAGCACTCCATGATTCCGTCCCTCGATATCCTCCAGGCTCAGGTCCTCGGCTTGCCGAAGGCGGAACGTGTCCGCTTGCTCGATCGCCTCATGGCGAGCACGGAGTCCGACACGGCGACGGAAGAGGCCTGGGAGCAGATCGCAGCGGAGCGCGATGCCGAGGTCGAATCCGGGGCGGTCGACACGCTTCCCCTCGAGGACGTCATCGAACAGCTGCGCTCGAAACATGCGGGATGAAGCAGCGGCTGCAGCCGGGCGCACGGCAGGATCTCCGTGAGGCCGCGGCCTGGTACGTGCTGGCCAGCGAGTCGGCCGCATGAGTAAGAAGAGATCAAGGAAGTATGACATCCGGATCGGCGAACGCGATTGGGTCTGCGGTTCGCGTCCCGACGCGACGATTGCGCCCGTGTCGATGGATGAGCATTTCGGGCGAATCAATCCGCTGTTCGATGCACTGGAGTCCGAGTGCATGAGGGAATGCTGCGGCCTGCACGCATTCGGATTTTGGCCATCCCGGATCGAGCAGGTGCTCCTGCGCTTTGACGTGCACGAACAGGTCGATCACCTGCGCAAGCGCATCGCCAGCCTTGAAGGAATGGACGCGGAAGTCGTGAGCAGCAAGTTTCTGGGTGAGATTTCGCGCGAGAAGAAGCAAGTGGTGGCGATCCTTCGCCATATCCTGTCGGCCGCTGAAGCAACGCTTCCGCGGTAGTGCGTTCTTTCAATTCCTCAGAACGACCTTGCCGACCTCGAGCACCGCCGCGATGCGCTCGCCGTTCCAGCGATAGATCAGGTGCTCGGCCTGCACGCAGCGCGTGACGAGGTCGGGATGGAACAGCGCGACGCATTCGCCGCCGGGATCGCGCACGCTGTCGTAGGCGAGGCCGTTCGAGCCCGCTTCGCGCAAGCCGCGCGCGAGGGCCTGGCTCGGCGCGTAGTCGTCCGGGCGATGCAGTTCGGGCCAGCCGCCGCGCGCGTCGTGCAGGCGGCCGTCGATCGCGACGCGGTAGCAGCGCATCTCGAGGTCGATCGGCGGCTCGGCGGTCGCGCGCAGGAAGCGCTGGCGGTGGTGGATCGTTTCCTCGATCGCGGTGCCGATGCGATGGGCCGCGTAGAACACGCCCCAGCCGCCGTCGGAGAAGCGGCTGCCGTCGGGATTGCGGTGGGTGAAGGCGGCCATCACCGGGGTCATGCCGGGTCCGCTCACGCGCCGATCCTTCGGCACGCTGGCGAGGTCGCCGAGTTCCTCGCGCAGGCGCGGGTCGGTCAGTGCCTCGATCGCGTGCAGTGCGTCGAGGTCGGCCGGATCGGCGATGCGGTCGTAGACGCCGACCGGCGGGAAGCGGCTCGGCACGATGCGCGAGGCCGCGCTCCAGCGGATGCGCTTCTGCGGCGGAATCCGTTCCATCGCGCGGCTCAGTTCCAGCCGCGCTGGGCGTCGAGGTATTCGCGCACGACATAGAGGTCGGCGACATTGCCCGACAGCATGCGTTCGAGCGCAGAACGCCCGCCGAACGCGGGCGCCGTGTTCGGGCGACGCACCCAGGCGTCGGCACGTTCCGCATCGGGGAACAGGATCTGCAGGCTCTTGTAGATGCCGAGCACGTAGCTGATGCGCTCGATCACGTCGCGGCCGAGGCTCGCCTCGCGCTCGCGCTTCCACTTGTAGAACGTCGACTCGGGCGGCTCGCCGAGCAGGCGACGCTGCTCGGCGATGCGCAGGCCCCAGCGCTCGGCAATGGCGAAGAAGGCGCGCAGGGCGGGACCGCCGAGGTCGCCGGCGGGGATGATGGCGGTGGCGGCGCGCGTCGTCATTGGCGGGTCTCTTCGTGAAGCTTCATGAGACTTTACTGCATGCATGCACTTTCGGCCATCGCCGCGTACCGGGCAAGCGAGTCGGCGTCCCTTCTCGCCTTGGCAACGGGGAGAAAGGTGGCGCGGCAGCGCCGGATGAGGGGCCGATCGTCGATCGAAGCCGCTGCCCCGAACGCGCCGAACCAAGCGCCCCTCATCCGCCTTCGGCACCTTCTCCCCGCAGGCGGGGAGAAGGAACTGCAAGAGCTCGACGGCGCCTGCTTCCCTTTTCTCCGTGGCGACGGGGAGAAGGTGGCGCGGCAGCGCCGGATGAGGGGCCGATGGTCGATCGAAGCCGCTGCCCCGAACGCGCCGAAACAAGCGCCCCTCATCCGCCTTCGGCACCTTCTCCCCGCAGGCGGGGAGAAGGAACTGCAAGAGCTCGAAGGTGCCTGCTTCCCTTCTCCGCGTTGTCGCGGGGAGAAGGATCAGCACGCACACGAGACGTTGGCCTTCCCTTCTCCCCGCGGCGACGGGGAGAAGGAACTGCAAAAGCTCGAAGGTGCTTGCTTCCCTTCTCCGCGTTGTCGCGGGGAGAAGGATCAGCACGCACACGAGACGTTGGCCTTCCCTTCTCCCCGCGGCGACGGGGAGAAGGAACTGCAAAAGCTCGAAGGTGCTTGCTTCCCTTCTC
>JAFLDX010000070.1:0-3604 GCA_017302215.1 Lysobacterales bacterium | reverse complement strand
CGCGTTGTCGCGGGGAGAAGGATCAGCACGCACACGAGACGTTGGCCTTCCCTTCTCCCCGTGGCGACGGGGAGAAGGTGGCGCGGCAGCGCCGGATGAGGGGCCGATGGTCGATCGAAGCCGCTGCCCCGAACGCGAGGAAAGCGAACGGATCTCCCACCGTATGCCGAACATCCTGTTCACGGCGAGCCTGCGATGATCGCGCGATGACGATCGAACTGCTGGTCAATCTCGACGTGGCCGACCTCGCGCAGGCCGAGGCGTTCTATGTGGCGGCACTCGGATTGCGCGTGGGCCGGCGCTTCGGCGAGGGCGGCGTCGAACTGCTCGGCGCGTCGTCGCCGGTGTATCTGCTGAAGAAGCCCGCCCACAGTCGGCCCGGCCCCGGCATTCCGGGACGACGCGACTACTCCCGCCACTGGACGCCGGTGCATCTCGATTTCGTCGTCGACGATCTCGTCGCAGCCTGCGCCCGCGCCGAGGCCGCCGGGGCGACGCGCGAAGGCGACATCCGCAGTGCGAACTGGGGACGCATCGCGACGTTCGCCGACCCGTTCGGGCACGGTTTCTGCCTGCTCGAGTTCGTCGGCCGCGGCTACGACGAGATCGCGACCCGGTAGGAGCGCACCGTGTGCGCGACCGGGGCATCACGCGAGGAGCCATCGCGCACAGGGCCTGCCCCAGACTCGATCCGGGGGTGTGCCAATTACAGCTTGCGTTCGGCGATGAACGCGCGGATCTGCTGCTCGAGCACGGGCAGCGGCACCGAACCCTGCGCGAGCACGGCGTCGTGGAAGGCGCGGATGTCGAACTTCGCGCCGAGTTCGCGTTCGGCTTCGGCGCGAAGTTCGACGATGCGGATCTCGCCGAGCTTGTACGAGAGCGCCTGGCCGGGCCACGAGATGTAGCGATCGACCTCGGTGGTGACTTCGTGTTCGCTGAGCGCGGTGCGCTCGCGCAGGTACGCCAGCGCCTGCTCGCGCGACCAGCCCTTGTGGTGCACGCCGGTGTCGATGACGAGGCGGCAGGCGCGCCACATCTCGTAGGTCAGGCGGCCGAACTCCTCGTACGGCGTCTCGTAGATGCCCATCTCCTGGCCGAGCTTCTCGGTGTAGAGCGCCCACCCTTCGCCGTAGGCCGAAATGTAGCCGTTGCGACGGAACGCGGGCTGCGCGCTCTGCTCCTCGGCCAGCGAGAGCTGGAACGAATGGCCCGGCGCCGATTCGTGCAGGGTCAGCGCGGGCAAATTGTAGAGCGGACGCGACGGCAGGTTGTACGTGTTGAGCCAATAGGTGCTCGCGCCGCCGCGCCCGGCGGTCCAGAACGGCGCGATGTCGGCCGGCACCGGCTCGATGCCGAAGCGGCCACGCGGCAGCGTGCCGAAATAGCGCGCGAGCTTGCCGTCGACGCGCTTGGCGATCCAGGCCGCGCGCATCAGCAGTTCCTCGGGCGTCTTCGCGTAGAACTGCGGATCGCTGCGCAGGAAGGCGAGGAATTCGGCGAACGTCCCGCCGAAGCCGGCCTTCTTCATCGTCTCGAGCATCTCGGCCTGGATGCGCGCGACCTGCTCGAGGCCGATCGCATGGATCTGCTCGGCGCCGAGGTCGAGCGTGGTGTATTCGCGGATCTGTTGGCGATAGTAGGCCTTGCCATCGGGCATCGATTCGGCGGCGAGGGTCTTGCGCGCCTTCTTCATGTACTCGTCGCGGAAGAACGCGAGCAGCTCGCGGTAGGCCGGGATGAGCTTCTCGCCGATCGCCGCGGCGGCTTGGTCCTGAAGGCGCCCGCGGTCTTCGGCGCCGATCGTCGCCGGCAGGTTCTTCAGCGGCTTGTAGAACTCGCTCGCTCGCGGATCGGTGATGTCTGCCACCGCGGCGATCGAGGCATCGCGCCCGGCCAGCACGGCGCGCGGCACGCTGAAACCGCGCTTGAGGCCGGCGCGCATGTTGGCGATCTGGTCGTCGAAGTAGCGCGGCACGTCGGCGAGGCGCGCGATGTAGTTCTCGGCGTCCTCGACGCTCTTCAGCGGCCGCCGCGTCATGAAGCCGAGGCCCGACCAGAACGACGAATCCGCGTTGAACGGCATCTCGTAGCCGCCGAAGCGCACGTCGGCGGCGAGATTGGCGACCTGGTCGCGATAGATCACGAAGTTGACGCGCTGGGTGGCCGACAACCCGGCCTGCGGCAGCGCGTCGAGTTCACCCAGCACGGCGTCCCATTTCCCGAGGCGCGCGCGCTGGGTCGCCGCATCGACGTTCGGCAGGCGGTCGCCACGCGAGGCCGCGCCGTCCTCGTCGTCGAGGCCCGGGAACTGGGTCTTGCGCCAGGCCCATTCCGCCTCGTGGATCGCGGTGAAGCGCTCGTCGGCCGTCGCGGCCGCGGTCGGTTCGGCGGCCTGCACGGTCGGCGCGGCGACCAGGCTCAACAGCAACACGGCAACGGTCCAGCGGTTCATCGGTGTCCTCGCGCAGTCGTCGTCCGCCCATCATCGCATCGGGCCATCGGCTTGCGCAGGGTCGGATGTCACGCCGGCGGCGGTTTCAGCGCACCCCCGCGGCGTCGAAGCCGGTGCGCAGCAGCGTATCGGGCAGGCCGAACTCGATCGCCATGAGATCGTCGCCGGTCAGGTCCGGATCGGCCGTGCCGGCCACCCACAGCCGCGCGTGCACGAGGTCGGTGGCGAGCGCACGGCCGACGCCGGTGACGCCGCCGAACGACAGCATGCGTCGGCCGTCGATGCCGAAGTAGGCATCGGGCGAGCCGTCGGCATCGAGGGCGGCGATGGCGAGCGCGGTGCCGGTGGTCGTGGCACCGAGGCGGGCCGAACCGCTGACCACAAGCCTCCCCCACGGCATCACCGCGACTGCATAGGCAATGTCGTCGGATGGTCCGAACGCGATCGTGGCGAGGCCATTGCTGCCGAAGCCGGGATCGAGCACGCCGTTGCCGGTATAGCGCGCGACGATCATGTCGCGGCTGCTGCCACCCGGCGGAATCGCCGATCCGGCGACGACGATGCGCCCGTCGCCCTGCAGGGCGATCGCATTGGCCGCGTCGTCGAGGCCGAATGAGGTCAGCACGCGGCCCGTGCTGTTGAAGCTCGCATCGGGCGTACCGTCGGCATTGAAGCGCATGACCAGCAGGTCCGGATTCGCGCCACTGCCGGACGCGCTGCCGGCAACGAGGATGCGGCCGTCCGCCTGCACGGCGATCGCACGTGCATCGTTGTCCGAGACGGGATTGACCGACGCATTGACGATGACCCGGCCGCCGACCCCGAAACCCGCGTCGAGCGCACCGGCCGGCGTGTAGCGCAGCACGGCGACGTTGTTCGAGCCGCCGTTCTGCGCCGTGCTGCCGGCGGCGAGCACGGAACCGTCGGCGAGCACGGCCACCGCATTGCAGCGGTCGGTCAGGGTCGCGCCGAATGTTCCGGCGAAGGCGGTGGCGACGAAGCCGCTGCCGTTGAAGCTCGCGTCGAGACTGCCATCGGTGTTGAAGCGCACGACGAGGAAATCGGTGGCGCTGCCGGAACGGAAGGTCTCGCCGCAGGCGACGAGGCGGCCGTCGCCCGCGCGCGCGAGCGCGCGCAGGCCGATCACGC
>JAFLDX010000069.1 GCA_017302215.1 Lysobacterales bacterium | reverse complement strand
GGCGGCGCCCTCGACCGCGCGCTCGATCACGCGCGTGTAGTCGTCGTAGGTCTGCGCGAGCGCCGACAGGCCGTCGTGCCCGCGGATCGCGCGCGCGAGGGGCGCATCGACCACGCCGATCGGCCAGCGTCGCGCGATGCGCAGGTGGAAGTCGAGATCCTCGGCGGTGCGCAGGCCTTCGTCGAAGCCACCGATGTCCTCGAACACTTCACGGCGGAACATCGCCGACACCGGCGCGAGGGCCGGATTGGCGAGCACGCGCGGGAGCACCCAGCCGTCTTCGGGCAGGATCGCGCGGCGGCCGAGGAAATCGATCGTGCGACGTTCGGCGTCGATGCGCTCGACATCGCACAGGACCATGCCGAAGTCCGGATGCGCATCGAGGAACGCGACCTGGCGCGCGGTCTTCTCCGGCAGCCATTCGTCGTCGCTGTCGAGCAGGGCGAAGTAGCGCCCGCGTGCGAGCGCCATGCCGCGGTTGCGCGCCGCCGAGACGCCGGCATTGGCCTGGCGCAGGTAGACGATACGATCGCCGAACTCGGCGTGCAGCGCGTCGCCCGTGCCGTCGGTCGAGCCGTCGTCGACGACGATGATTTCCTCGACCGGCCGGGTCTGCGCGAGCACGCTGCGCACGGCGTGCAGCAGCAGGTCGCGACGGTTCCAAGTCGGTATGATGACCGAAACCTGCGGACGCTCGGACATGCTGTCGGACCTCGTCAAGAAAGGCCTCTATGGTAGCGGCCTGCTCGGTCTCTACCACCGCCTGCGCAACCGCCGCACGCTGACCGTGATCATGTTCCACCGCGTGCTCGATCGATCCGACCCGCGCTGGGGCTCGTGCGATCCCGACTACACGCTCGAGGCCGGCCTGCTCGAGCGCTGCCTCGCGTTCTTCCGTCGCCACTACCACGTCGTGCCGGTCGACGAGGTCCTGGCCGCGCAGCGCGGCGAGCGGCGCCTGCCATCGCGTGCCTTGCTCGTGACGTTCGACGACGGCTGGGCGGACAACGTCGATTTCGCGCTCCCGCGCCTCCAGCAGGCGCGCCTCCCGGGCCTGTTGTTCGTCGCCGCCGACGTGGTCGGCCGTCGCCTCGCGTTCTTCCAGGAATGCCTGGTCGGTGCCTGGCGACGCGGCACGCTCAGCGTATCCGACTTGGCGGCCGCACTGCCGGGCGCGCAACCGGTCGCCGAGGGCATCGGCGGCCTGCGTCGTGCGATCGCCGGCTTCGAGGCACTCGACGACGACGATCGAGAGCGCCGGCTCGCGCCGTTCGCGACGGCGATGGACGACGGTCTGCGCCACATGGCCACTGCCGACGAACTGCGCGCCCTCGAACGCGGTGGCATCGCGATCGGCCTGCACGGCAAGACCCACACGCCGATGACGCGTGCGCGCGACCTCGATGCCGAACTCGGCGGCGCGCGCGCCGCGGTCGCGCCGCACCTGCAGCGTGGCGCGCCGACGACGATGTCGTTCCCGCACGGCCGCTACGATGCCGCGATCGCCCAGCGCGCGCGCGAAGCGGGCTATGAGCTCGTGTTCACTAGCGATCCCGTGCTCAACCCGGTCGACCCGCGCCCCGGCTGGCTGCTCGGACGCGTCGGCTTCGAGCAATCCGCCATCGTCGATGCGGATGGACACTTTCGCGCCGACCGTCTCGCCCTGCTGCTGTTCCGCGCTCGCACCGAGTGCCTGGCCGCAATGGATCGACCTACTCGTCTTCGTCGGCCGAGGTGAGGTGCAGGGTCCGGTCCGTCGTGCCGGTTTCGTTGCCCCAGCGGCCGAACACCGGGCGGCGCGAGCGCTCGCGGAAGCCGCACACGGTCCATCCGGCGAACGCGTCGGCGTCGCCGGCGTACTCGACCGAGACCGCGGCATGGCCTTCCCGGCGTGCGGCCGCGAGCAGGGCCTCCACATGGGCGCGATCGATCCCCGCATGGCCGTGCACCGACCAGAAATCACGCACGTGCAGCAGCTCGTCGTCGACCTGGCAGGCGAACCAGGCGAGCAGCTCGCCGCCGGC
Source organism: Lysobacterales bacterium (assembly GCA_017302215.1). Classification (GTDB taxonomy): domain Bacteria; phylum Pseudomonadota; class Gammaproteobacteria; order Xanthomonadales; family Rhodanobacteraceae; genus Dokdonella. Next base: position 13,765 of record JAFLDX010000069.1, on the reverse strand, counting down.
ATCCTCGACGAACAGCCAGCGCGTGCGCGCGAGCGGGGATTCGTCGAAGCGCCAGCGTGCGAAGGCGTGGTCGCGCACCGCGGTCACGGCCTCGCCGCGTGGCGAGCGTTCCCACAGCGCATCGAAACGCGGATCGGCGCATTCGCTCCAGCGCGTGAACAGGCGTGTACCTGCGCGGCGGCGCAGCCACGAACCCGACCGGTCGACGGTGTCGAGCAGCCAGCCGGCCGGTCCGGCGAGCAGGCGGGGCAGGCGGCGCGCCACGTAACCCGCATGACGGAGCACGCGCGCATGGCGGACGATCTCGCCGAACGGCGTGTAGCCGACGCGCTTGAACACGGCCGCAGCTTTCGGATTCGGAAAGCCGTAAAGCAGGCCGAACCGCTGCAACCCGTCGCTCGCGAGCGCGGATTGCAGCACCAGGGCCGGACCGAGCGAACGGTGCTCGGGACGCACGGCGAGGTCGACGAGCACGCCGGCATCGAGCATGCGCGTGCCGATCGTGAAGCGGCGCGGACCGGCCGCGGCAGCGCCGACCCGCGTACCCGTCTCGCCGTCCAGAAGCAGGCGCAGCAGCGGTTCGCCGAACGGGCAGCGCGCATAGAACCAGTCGTACTTGGCCTGCATGCGCACGTCTTCGCCGAGGTTGCCGCGCCAGATCGCGAGCACCGCCTCGCGATCGCGCGCGACGTCCCCGGCTTCGATCGAGTAGGCGGGTGCTGCGCCGCCCATCAGTGCAGGTCGAGCTCGGGCACGTCGCCGACGAGGACCGGCCGTGCATGCAGGTAGCGCGTCGTGCGCCGCTTGGTGCGGATGTCCTCGTACACGGCCTCGGCCTGCTGCGGCGCGATCCCGAGCACGCGTGCGAGCTGCGCGGCCGGCACGTCGTGGTTGAGCGCCCACAGCGCGAGGTCCATCGAGCGGTACGGCAGGGCGAAGTAGAACTCGTCCTGGCCCTGCTCGAGGCTGTAGGTGTCGGTGGTCGGCACGGCGGCGCAGACGCGCTCGGGCAGGCCGAGGAAGCGCGCCATGCCGTAGACCTGAGTCTTGTACAGGTGCGCGATCGGCTTGACGTCGGCCGAGCCGTCGCCGTTCTTGACGAAGAAGCCCTGGTCGTACTCGAGCCGGTTCGGCGTGCCGACCACGCCGTAGTTGAGGCGATCGGCGTGGTAGTACTCGAGCGTCTTGCGGATGCGCTGCTTGAAGTTCGTCGCGGCGACGATCTGCAGGTACTCGGACAGGCCGAGCGGACGATCGACGGTCTCGCCCGACGGTGACACGGCAACGAGGCGGAAGCGGTTGATGCGCCCCTCGATGCCGCCGTCGATGACGATCTTGAAGCGCCAGCCGTCGGCGTACTCGGGCAGGGCGCGGCGCACCGCGGCGTCGCGTTCGGCGTAGCAGCCGATCGCGGCGAGGGCGGGCGCGATGTCGACGGCCTCGACGCGCACGCCGAGGTGTTCGGCGAGGATGCGCGCGCGCACGCCGCTGTCGTCGGACGAATCGCGTTCGGGCAGGATCAGGGCGAACACACGCTCGGGTCCGAGCGCGCGCACGGCCAGCGCGATGCTGCACGAGGAGTCGATGCCGCCCGAGATCGCGACGACAAGGCCGCGCTTGTGCAGTTCGCGCGCAGTGACCTCGCGCAGTCGGGCGGCGATGCGGTCCGCCTCCGCGGCGTAGTCGATGTCGAGCACGCTCCAGTCCAGCTCAGTCATGTCGCTTCCCCTTGGGCACGGCCAGCCAATGCGGACCGCCGGATCTTGCCCGAGGCCGTTTTCGGCAGCTCGGCGGCGGCTTCGATGAACTTCGGAATCTTGTACGTGGCGAGACGCTCGCGGCAGTGCGCCTTGATGCGGTCGACCGAGGTGTCGGCTCCGTCGGCGAACACGACGATCGCCTTGACGACCTGGCCGAGCAGTTCGTCGTCGATGCCGACCACCGCGACCTCGGCGATGCCGTCGAGTTCGGCGATCGCCTCCTCGATGTCCTTCGGATGCACGCGATGGGCGCCGGTCTTGATCATGTCGCTGCGGCGGCCGGCGAGGAACAGGAACCCATCGGCATCGACGTGGCCCATGTCGCCGGTGCGCAGCCAGCCGTCCGCGCCGATCACGCCGGCGGTCGCCTCGGCGTCGCGCCAATAGCCCTGCATGATGTTCGCGCCGCACGCATGCACTTCGCCGATCACGCCGGGTGCGGCACGCGTTCCGCTTTCGTCGCGAACTTCGAGCTCGACACCGGGAATCGCCACGCCGACCGCGCCGGCCTTGTCGTCGAGGCGCCCCGGGGGCAGCCAGGCGAGGCGCGCTGTCGCTTCGGTCTGCCCGTACATGACGAACAGGCGCGCGCCCGGCAAGGCCTCGCGCAGGCGCGCGGCCAGCGCGGGTGCCATCGCACCGCCGGCCTGGGTGAGATAGCGCAGCGAGGACAGGTCGTACTCGCCGAGGCGTACGCGGTTGAGCAGCAGGGCATAGGTCGACGGCACGCCCGAGAAGCCGCTGGCGCGCTCGCGCGCGATCGTCTCGACCATGAGATGCGGAAACACGAGGTTCGTCTCGATGACGAGGCGCGCACCGGCAGCGAGGTGCGTGTGCAGCACCGAGGCGCCGTACGAGTAGTAGAACGGCAGGATCGTGACCGTGCTGTCGTCGGCGCCGAGGCCGAGGTAGGCGATGATCGACTGTACGTTGGCGGCGAAGTTCGCATGGCTCAGCATCACGCCCTTCGGCTGGCCGGTGGTGCCCGAGGTGTAGACGATCGCGGCGAGGGCATCGTCGGGCACAGTACCGGCGGACAGGCCGGCATCGCCCGCCGGCAGGTCGATCCAGCGCATGCCGCCGGTGTCAGGCGGTGCATCGGCCAACGCAATGACACGCGGAGGCGACTCGAGGGCGTCCACGGCAAGGCGTGCCTCGCGGTGACCGGCCTCGTGCACGACCACGCGCGCACCGGAATGGCGCAGCCACGGTTCGAAGTCGCGCGCCTTGGCCTGGGCATTGAGCGGGACGACGACGGCGCCGGTGCGCCATGTGCCGTAGGTCGCGACGATCGCCTCGATCGTGTTCGGCAGGACCAGGGCCACGCGGTCGCCGGCGCCGATGCCGAGCGCGCGCAGCGCGGCGGCGAAGGCATCGACCTCGACATCGAGCCGCGCGTAGTCGAAGCGGCGCGGGCCCTCGACGACGGCGTGCCGGCCGGGAGCCGAGCGCGCATGGCCGGCGAGGCGGTCGGCGAGCCAGCTCATCGTGGCGGCGATCAGTCGCTCAGGCCGCGCGCTTGCGGTCCACGAACGCCGCGATTGCGTCGATCGTCTCGAAGTTCGCCGGCACCATTTCCTCGTCGGCGACCTTGAGTTTCCAAGTTTCCTCGATGTGGAAGATCAGCTCGAGCATGCCGGTCGAATCGATCGTGCCACTGCGGATCAGCGAGTCGCCGTCGGCGAGCGCCGACTCGTCGTCGGTGAACAGGTAGTTCTTGAGGACGAACTGCTTGATCTGGCGCTTGTGGTCCATCGTGTTCCTGCCCCTGGTTCGATGCGGCCTGCGTGCGGGCGCACGGCCGCAATCGCGCCGGCACCGGCGGCGGATTGTGCCATGCCGGCTTGTGCCGTGCCGATCGCAGACGCGCAGGAAAAGCCGAGCGAGCCCGGCGCCAAGACGTCCCGCTCCCGTAGAGCGGAGCTTGCGCCGCTGCTTTCGCCTGTTTCTTTCCCTTCTCCCCGTGACCACGGGGAGATAGGGAGATTCGTCGCCGTCCAGAGCGCCACGCGCTGGACCTTCTCCCCGCGCGCGGGGGCAAGGGAAGCGAAACGGATCCTGCCGGCGGGGCAGGGAAGGCCCCGCATCGTGCGCCGTTCGGCAAGGGCTGCCGTCGAGCCGACCGCTGACATCGCTGCCGGTTGCCGCTATGTTCGCTGTCCCTCCGTGTGCCCGGGAGTCGCCGCGATGCCGAGTTTCGTCATCCGCTTGTCCGCCGCCGTCGTCGCGACGGCGCTGCTCGCCGCCTGTGGCGTGGCGAAGAGCCCGGCGCCGCGCGCCCAGCCCGTGGTCGCCGAAAAGGGAAAAGTCCAGGAGTATCCGGCCGCGGGTGGCACGCTCGTCGTCGAGGAACTCGCGCGCGGTTTCGAGTTTCCCTGGGCGCTGGCCTTCCTGCCCGACGGGCGCATGCTCGTCACCGAAAAGCCCGGACGCCTGCTCCTGCTCGGTGCCGATGCGAAACCCGAGGCCGAGATCACCGGCCTGCCACCGATCTTCGTCGACGGCCAGGCCGGCCTGCTCGACGTCGCGCTGTCGCCGACATTCGCCAGCGACGCGCGAGTCTATCTGTCGTTCGCCGAGCCGAACGCGCGCGGCAACCTCGCCGGCACGGCGGTGGCGCGCGGCCGCCTCGACGGCCATGCTTTGCGTGACGTCGAGGTGATCTACCGGCAGGAACCGAAACTCTCGAGCGGCACGCACGTCGGCTCGCGCCTCGTCTTCGATCGCGACGGCCATCTGTTCGTCACCCAGGGCGAGAACAACAAGCGCGCGACCGCGCAGGAACTCGACAAGCTGCAGGGCAAGCTCGTGCGCATCGACGCCGATGGCAGCGTGCCGAACGACAATCCGTTCGTCGGCCGCGAGGGGGTGCGCCCGGAAATCTGGTCTTACGGGCATCGCAACATGCAGGGAGCCGCGCTCAATCCCGTGACCGGAAAGCTGTGGACGAGCGAGCACGGCCCGAAGGGCGGCGACGAGATCAACATCCCGGCAGCCGGCAAGAACTATGGCTGGCCGATCATCACCTACGGCATCAACTACTCGGGACTCGCCATTCCGGAAGCCGAGGGCACCGCGAAGGACGGCATGGAGCAGCCGCACCACTACTGGCCGGTGTCGCCGGCATTGAGCGGCATGGCCTTCTATGCGTCCGATCGCGTCGCGGCCTGGAGGAACAGCCTGTTCCTCGGCGCCCTCGCCGGAACGAGCGTGATCCGTCTCGGCCTCGATGGCGATCGCATCGCCGGCGAGGAACGCCTGCTCGAGTCGCGCGGCGAGCGCATCCGCGACGTGCGGGTCGGGCCGGACGGGCGTGTGTACCTCCTGACCGATTCGCCGGACGCGAAACTGCTTCGCCTCGACCTTGCCACTCGCTGAGCCGGCGTTCGCGCGGCGTGCCGCATGGGCGCGCCGCAGCCTGCACTCATTGAGCTGCGCGTTCGCCGAAGGGTAGCATCGCACCGATGGTCAAGATCAGCGTCATCATTCCCGCCTACAATGCGGCGCGCTTCGTGGCGGAAGCCTTGACCTCCGCGGTGTCGCAGACCTTCGCCGACAGGGAAATCATCGTCGTCGATGACGGATCGACCGATGGAACCTCGGACATCGTGTCGCGCTTTCCGGGCGTGATCTGCCTGCGCAAGGCGAATGGAGGGGCCTCGTCGGCAAGGAACGCCGGCGTGAGCGCGTCGAACGGAGAGCTGATCGCATTCCTGGATGCCGACGACGTCTGGCATCCCGAGAAGCTGGCCGTACAGGTGCGGCTGATGGACATGCATGCCGACTGCGATCTCGGCCATACCGCCATGACCGAAGTCGAGGGCGTCCTCGAGCAGCGACGGACCCTCGTCGAGGCCGACGCGACCCTGCGACACTCCCGCGTCGACGGCCTCGAGCACGGCTTCCTCAACCCCTTCCTCTGCACATCGACGGTGATCGTGCGCAGGAGCGCGTTCGATCGCGTCGGCGGGTTCGACGAGGCCCTGCCGTTCGCGGAGGACATCGATTTTTTCCTGCGCGTACTGATCGGGCGCCCTTCGCTGGTGCGCCTGGCGCCGGTGGCGGTCTACAAGAGGGAGGTGCGCGGCAGCCTCGGCGACAACAGCGTTTCCGGCTACCGGAAGCTGCTCGCCGTCTACGCGGAGCTGTTCCGCAGGAATCCGCAGATCGTGCGCGAGCATCCGCAGCTGGCGCGCCGCAGTTTCGCCCTGCTGCGAGGCCTGCTCGCGGCGAGCCTGCTGCATCGGGGCGAGCCGCTCGCCGCCATGCGCGCGGCGGGGCGGTCACTTCTCCTGCGCCCGTCCCGCGGCGCGTTCAGGACGCTCGGCATGGCTTGCGCCCCGGCTCCGCTGAAGCGCGCCGTGAAGAAAGTCGTGCGCACCACCCCACAGTCCTAGACGAAGGCATCGCTCGCGATCGCGGCCGGCATGCCGGTTGCTTCCGCGCCGCGCGGCCGCAGTCAGGGCTGGCGTGATGCGTCGGCGGAGCGCGGGCCGCGCAGCAACGAAAGCATCGACGTCGCGATCTTCGCCGCCTCGCGGAACTGGCTCCCGCTCGCATGCATGACGGCACCCTGCAGCACGTAGGACCATGCCGCGCGCAGGTCGCCCCGCTTGCGCGCGTAGTAGGCGAGGTCCACGCAGCACGCCGCGATCCGCTTGCGCACGAGCCGGCGTTCGCGCCGGTCCAGGTCGGTCCAGCGGGCGTAGTCCCGGAACAGGTCGAGCTCGGTGCGTTCGATGATCTCGTGGTTGCTTCCACCCTTGGCGGTCAGGCTGGTCCCGTGGCGCAAATAGATGCTCGTCACCTCGCGCGTGAACGCGGCACGCATGCCGCGGTCGTGGGTGGCGCGGATGAGCCAGTCGAGGTCTTCCGATCGGCGCAGGCGCTCATCGAACATCTGCGCGGCGATGAACGCCCTGCGTCCGACGAGGGCCTGCATGTGGGCGACGCAGCCGATCAGCAGGCCGCGCAGCAGGCCCGAGTCGATCGAGAAGAAGCCCTCTCCGATCGGCGTCGTTCCGAACTCCGCGAACGCATCGCGGTGATGCTCGAACCACAAGTGCTCGGGATTCGACGTCTGCTGGTCGACCACCTCGGACTCGAGGAAGACGACGTCGAGTTCGGGATGGCGAACGAGCGCGCCCATCGCGACCTCGAGATGATTCGGCAGCCAGCAGTCGTCGGCGTCGAGGAAGGCCATGTAGCCGCCGCGCGCCGCCCGCATGCCGGTGTTGCGCGCCGCCGAGAGTCCGCGGTTGCGCGCGTGGCGGATGAGGGTCACGCGCGGATCGCGTGCATGCCGCTCGATCACCTCCGCGGTCGCGTCGGTCGAGCCGTCGTCGACGACCAGCACGGCGAGATCGGCATGGGTCTGCGCGAGCACGCTGTCGATGGCCGTGCCGACCAGATGCGCGGCATTCCAGGCCGGGATCACAACGCTCACGGTGCGCGAGTCGCGATCCGAACCCTCTGGGCGAGGCCCGCCCTGATCCACGTTCACCTCCGTTGCGGGTTGCGCCGCGATCGCATTCCGGCCTGGCAGAGCCGCGTGTTCGCGACGCACCGGCCGGCACGAGCGTGATCCGCCCAAGTCGCGCTGGCGATCGTATCGCGGGCGGGGAACGCCCGCTCGGATCGCGCGGCGATCGCATCCGCGGCGCGCGCGCCGGAGCGCACGCACGGCGTCATGAGGCCGCTTTCGGTGCGCCGATGTTGCCGCGGCTGAACATGCCCGAGCGGTCGAAGCAGCACGCGCGGCGCTGGCCGCAGGCGAGCTTGTCGCAGGTCGTGGCGATGCGCTTCACGCGCGTCTCGGCCTTCTTGCCCGAGCTGATCCAGTGGATCCAGTCGCGTCGCGCGACCGCGGTCAAGGTCGCCCATTGCGCCTTCGCCGCCGCATGGCCGGCCAGTGCCTTGCGCAGGTCCGGTGGAACCTTCGGTTCGGGCTCGACGGCGACCGGGGCCACGCTGAACCCGACCGTGTCGCCGGCCTTCGCACCGGCCGCCCTGGCCAGCGCATGGCCGATCTTGAACCAGTGGCTGCCGGCGCCGTCGGGTTCGAGCGTGACCTGGAACGCCTGCCCGCCGAGCGTGCCGTCGACCGTGGTCATGCTGCGCGTCGGCAGCTTCGCACTCGCGGGTCCCGGCAGCACGACGAACAGCCACGCCGCACCCTTCGGCTCGGCCGGTCGCTGCAGCGGCGCCGTGAAGTGGATCGTCGCGGAGGAGGCGGCCATGCCCGGACGATGCGCGCGAAGCCGGCCGATGTCGAGCAGGCGCGCCGGTGGTTGGGTCGCGCGCGCGGCTGCGCGGGAAGTCGCGCAGGCCGGGCCATCGACACGGACGGCCGATCCGGTCATCGTTGCGGTGCCGCTCGCCGACGCCTCGTGGAGGACCGCATGGGTCGAGTCTGGAACGCCCTCCTCGTCCTCGTCATCCTCGCTTCGCTCGGCATGCAGGTCGCCCTGCTGCTGGCCGGCGGCCCGGACGTGAACGCGGTCACCGGCGGTGCCGCCGCGGACCTGCCGACGCGCTTCGTCAACCTGTTTTCCTACTTCACGATCCAGAGCAACGTGCTCGTACTCGTCACCGCGATCCCGCTCGTGTTCGCTTCGCAGCACGACGGTGCGCTGTGGCGCGTGCTGCGGCTCGATGCGCTGATCGGCATCACCGTCACCGGGGTCGTCTTCGCGACGGTCCTGGCGAAGCTCGTCGACCCGAGCGGCGTGGCGGCATGGACGAATGCCGGATTCCACTATGTCGCGCCGGTCCTGGCGCTCGCCGGCTGGCTGCTGTTCGGGCCGCGCCCGCGCATCACATGGCGGGTTGTCGCGCTCGCGTTCGCATGGCCGTCGGCATGGGTCGCCTATACCCTCGTGCGAGGTGCGGCCATTGGCTGGTATCCGTATCCGTTCCTCGATGCCGGCACGCTCGGCTACGCGCAGGTGGCGCTGAACATCGCCGTGATCCTCGCCGCGTCGCTCGTGCTGGCCATCATGCTGCGCTTCGTCGATCGGCGCCTGCCGGCCACGCGACGAGACCATGCATCGCAACGGGCGATCTTGGGTCGGCAAGCCGCGCGCCGCCGAGCACGCTGCCGATGACGTGGAGGGAAGCGGGTGTTCGCGGCCGCGGCCGGATCAGTCGAAACCATTGGCGAAGACTTCCTGCAGCTGGATGCGACCGATCCGGCTGCGCGGTTGCGTACCGAGCTGGGTGAACGTTCCACCGACCAGCACTCGGCCACCCGCCTGTTCGACCAGATCGTTGACGATGCCGCCGTTCGCGCCGATGTCGAGCGTCGTGTCGAGCGAGCCGTTGTGGGTCAGTCGGGCGATGCCGGCCCGGGCAGTTCCATTGACCTGCGTGAACGATCCGCCGAGAAGAATCCTGCCGTCCGCCTGCACGACGACACTGTTCACCCGGTCGCTCGGAATGGAGGGAGTGAAGTCGGTGTAGAGTGTTCCGCTCGCGTCGAGTCGCGCGATCGCACGGCGCTGCTGCGAGTTGACCGTGCCGAAGTCGCCGCCGATCAGGATGTCGCCATTGCCTTCGATGACGACGTCCCACACGGTCGAGGCGACGTTCGCGGTGAAGCTGCCGTCCAGTGCACCGTCGGCATGGACGCGCGTCAAGCCGCCATAGAACTGGCCGGCGCCGAAGCCGCTGAGGCTGCCGGCGACCAGGATCCTGCCATCCGCCTGCAGCGCGAGCGCGCGGATCACGGTGAAACTGTTGCCTTGAGCGTCGAAGCCCGGGTCGACCGAGCCGTCCGCGTTGAGCCGCGCGACGCTGCTGCGCGGCAGCCCGCCCACTGTCGAGAAGGCACCACCGATGATGATCTTGCCGTTGGGCAGCACGATGACCGCACTGACGTCGCCGTCGGCGTTCGGATTGAACGCGCTGTCGAGCGTGCCATTCGTGTTCAGGCGTGCGACCCGATTGCGAGCGGTCGCGCCGAGGAACGTGAACGCTCCGCCGATCACGATCTTGCCGTCCGGCTGCAGGCTTGCGTCGATGATGGTGTTGTCGGGTCCGGTCGATGCGAAACCGCCATCGAACGTGCCGTCGGCGGCGAGGCGCACGAACCGGCTGCGAAACTGCGCCGCGATCTGGGTGAAGAATCCGGCGACCAGCACCTTGCCGTCGGGCTGCACGGTCATCCGGGTGACCGTGCCGTTGGGATTCGGATCGAAGCCGTCGACCGTCGGCTGCGCGCTGGCGAGCGTTGCGGCCAGCGCCAGACCGGCCGTGGCCCCCCGCAAGAATGGCCGCGCCGTGCGGCGCGAACGGTCAGTGAGCATGGCATTCCCCCGTTTCTCACCTCGCCATGAGGCGGCTCGCCATCAAGGGCGTGAAACAGGGCGGTCGCGTCGCATGACGTGGCGCCGCAGTGCCGGTCGCGGGTGCGGGTTGGAACGGGGAGCCAGCCGGCCGCCCTCGTCGGAACATTCGTCATCATGGGTCTCGTTCTCGCCGCGACGGAACGGCTGGCGTCGAGACGGACGCAGCCCTCCTCGAGTTCCGGCCGCGCAGCCTGCGCTTCGGAGCCTGCTCGTCCGGGACCGGCGGCGAGCCGACCGCATGCGGACTTGCGCGAGTCGATGAGGCGTACGTCGACTCCGGCGACTCCTCGCCGACAGTTCGAGCCCCGCATCCGCGCCGGCGCGCCGGTCAGCGCGGTGCAGGCGCGTCGTTGGTATCGCAGTTCTTCGCCATGACGAGTTGCATGAGCCGGGCGAAGCGCGGATTCGCCTGCAGGCTGGCCGCCAGTTCGAGCGCGCTCGCGGCATTGGCCGCCATCGCGCGGGCGCGGGCGCCCTGCATGTCCCGCATCGCATCGCGCGCGAGGGCCTGCTGCTCCGCGGAGTTTGCCGCGGCGACCGCACCCTGCACCGCGTTCGGCCCGAGCGAAGCCGCCGCCGTCGCGGCGGTCTGGCGTGTGGCCATCGCCTGCGCCATCTCGTTGCGCCGTTCGACCGTCGATTGGAGTTCTTCGCCGGCGGCCTTCGATTCCTCGGCCGTGTCGACGCTGATGCCGGCAAAGTTCGACGAGCGCATCTCGGCGATGATCTGCTCGCAGGTCATTGCCTCGTCGCCGGGGCGTTCGCCGCCGGGCGCCGCGACCGCGCCGATCAGCGCACCTTGCGAGGCCTTCATCGCCTCGCAGTCGGCGACGCTCATCGGCGGATTCGGATGACGCTTCAGCACGCTGCAGTCCATCGTGGCATCGGCCTGGACGGGTGCACGGCCGGGCGGATCGCGCGCAAGGACGGGCAACGCCGGAACAAGGACGGTCGCGTACAGCAAGACACGCAGAAGCCGCAAGGCGGGCAGGCACATGGTCGGTTCACTCCCTTCGGGAAACGAGGCCAGGCCCGGCGGGCAACGTCGGCCTCTCGATGTACCAACGCAATCCCGCGGGTGAAGCTGACACGCTCGCGCCGGATGGGCGGTCGTGGCCCGCGCGCCGCCAGTGCGGTCAGGCCGCGGTCGGGCTGGGCGCAGCCGCGCGTGCGCGCACGAAGTGCTCGTCGAGCAGCATCGTCGAGAGGATGCCGACGAAGGCCTGGTTGTCGGCGAAGCCGGTCGCCCTGCCGGCGCGGCACTTGTCGACGAGGCGACCGACCATGGCCGGGTCGAAGTAGCCGGCCCGGCGCAGGCGCTCGGCCGAGAGCAGGTCGTCGACGAAGTCGGGCGCCTTGCCGTTGACGAAGAAGCTCGCGCTGTCGGGTGCGCGATACGGTTGTTTCGTGCGCGTGACGATGTCGGTCGGCAACAGGTCGGCCAGCGCGCGGCGCAGCAGGTATTTCTCGGTCATGCCACGGATCTTGTAGTGCTCGGGCAGGCGGTTGCCAAACTCGATCACGCGGTGGTCGAGGTAGGGCACGCGGCCTTCGATCGAATTGGACGCGGCGACGCGGTCGCCCTGCGCGGCGAGCAGGTAGGCCGCGAGCAGCGATTTCGCCTCGACGTACTGGTCGCGCGCGAGCGGACGCCAGTCGGCGATCGCGGGTGGCAGACGCCGTTCGTAGGCGGCGAGCGGATCCCAGCCGCCGAGGCTCGCACGCAGTTCGGGCGAGAGGAAGTTGAGCGCGCGTTGCGAGGTCGTCCAGCGCGGCACGTGGGCGAAGATCGCGCGGTCGATGTGCTCGAGGCCCTGGCCGAAGAACGACTGCGCGAAGGCCGGGTTGCGCACCGGCGAATTCTTGAGATAGCCGTACAGGCGTCCGAGCAGCAGCGGGCGGAAGTGCGAGGTCGGCTGGCGCGCCCAGAAGCGGCGCACCTTGGCTTCGCGAAAGAGGTCGTAGCCGCCGAACACCTCGTCGGCGCCTTCGCCGGTCAGCACGACCTTGTAGCCCTGCTCGCGCACGCGCGCCGACAGCAGCATCATCGGCACCGGCGCGGTGCGCAGCACCGGCGCCTCCGCATGGCGCACGAAGCGCGGGAACGCGGCGCCGATCTCGCGGCGCGATACGACCACGGTCGTGTGGTCGGTGCCGAGGTGGCGCACCATGGCCTGCTGGTGCGCGCTCTCGTCGAACTCGGCATCCTCGAAGGCGACCGAGAACGTGCGCACCGGCGTTTCGGTGAAGCCGCGGATCATCGCGACGATGCCGGACGAATCGAGGCCGCCGCTGAGATAGGCACCGACCGGCACGTCGGCGCGCAGCTGCAGGCGCACCGCGTCGACGAGCAGGCTGCGCAGTTCGGCGGTCGCCTGCTCGATTGAGGAGAAGGCCGGCGCCGCATCGCGCTCAGGGAAGGTCCAGTCCCAGTACTGGCGCAGCGTTTCCGTGCCGTCGGCCTCGATCGCGAGCAGGTGGCCGGGCGGCAGGCTGCGCACGCCGGCGAACGCGGTGTCGGGATCGGCCGGTGCCCAGTACGTCAGCGCTTGCGCGATGCCGAGCGGATCGAGCGTGGCGCGTTCCGGCACGGCCACCAGCAGCGCCTTGATCTCGGAGCCGAACCAGGTTCGGCCGCGGGCGCGCGTGTGGAACAACGGGCGGATGCCGGCGCGGTCGCGCGCGAGCACGAGGCGGCGTCGGCGCGCGTCCCACAGCGCGATCGTGAACTGGCCGTTGAGGTGGTCGACGAAGGCGTCGCCGTAGCGGTCGTACAGGTGCACGATCACTTCGGTGTCGGACTGCGTGTAGAAGCGGTGGCCCTGCGCGACGAGGGCCTCGCGCAATTCGATGTAGTTGAAGATCTCGCCGTTGAACACGGTCCAGACGTCGCCGCGCTCGTTGCGGATCGGCTGGTCGCCGGTGGCGAGGTCGATGATCGAGAGGCGCGCGTGGGCGAGGCCGATGCCGTCGGCGGCGTGGAAGCCGTAGCCGTCCGGCCCGCGGTGGTGCAGCGTGTGGATCATCGCCTCGAGCACGGGCCGCGCACCGTCGGCACGCACGTCGGGTCCGCTGAATCCGGCTATTCCGCACACGTCGGGGCTACTCCGGTTGCAGGGTGGTCGAGGGTGAGCGCAGGGCGTGCGCCTCGCGGCACGCAGCGAGCGTATCGCGGGCGACGTCGTCCCAGCCACGCGAGAATCGTTGCGACAGCGCGGCTTCGTCCCAATCGCGGTCGAGCGCGTCGCGCAGGCCGGCGACGAGCGCGGCCTCGTCGCGGGGCGGCACGAGCACGCCGCAATCGGCATCGACGACTTCCGGCACGCCACCGACCGGGCACGACAGCACCGGTCGCCCGCAGGCGAGCGCTTCGACGAGCACGTTCGGATGGCCTTCGGACCAGCTCGGCAGCACGACGAGGTCGGATGCCGCCATCCACGCCGCGACCTCGGTAGCGGGTTGTGCGCCGGCGAGGCGAAGTCCGGTGGCCGGATCGGCGGCGAGCGCTTCGAACTCGCCGCGCAGCGGGCCATCGCCGACGAGGACGAGCTGGGCGTGCGGCCGTTCGCGGCGCAGCGTGCGCATCGCCGCGGCGAGTTCGCGCAGGCCCTTTTCCGCGACGAGGCGACCGACGTAGACGACGAGTTCGGCGGCGCC
>JAFLDX010000068.1 GCA_017302215.1 Lysobacterales bacterium | reverse complement strand
CGAGCGCGCCGATGGCGCTTGACCCGTTCCGCGACAGACCCGATGCGGCATCCACGGCGCCGCGGTTGCCCCGAGGCCGCGCCGCGCCCGCAATGCGGGCACGGCGCGGTGCGCGTCAGAGCGCCGAGCCGCCGAACTTGTACGTGAACTGCACGTAGTAGCTGCGGCCGAGCGAATCGAACCACGAGATGTCGTAGTACGGATAAGCGGTGTAGGTCGGATCCTTTGGCGGCATCTTGTCGAACAGGTTGGTGACCGCGAGCGAGAGCTGGGCGTGGTCGCTGAAGCGGTACTGGGCCGACGCGTTGTAACGGTAGGTCGCACCGATCCAGGCCTTCTCGCCGGCCTCGATGTCGACGATCTGGTCGTACGAGTCCGAGTTCGGCAGGCGACCGAGGCGCTCGCCGTGCAGGGTCAGGGTCAGCGCGTCCTTCTCCCACGAAACGCTCGCGCTCGCCTTCGAGCGCGGGATGTCGAAGCCGCTGTTGACGGCGTACTGGTCGACCGTCACGTCACCCGAGTACTGCTGGAAGTCGTGTTCGTGCGTCCACGTGTAGTTGCCGCTGAAGCGGAACGTGCCGATCCCGGTGTCAAGGCGGTAGTGCGCGCTGAGGTCGACGCCGTTGGTGCGTTCGCGGGCGACGTTGATCGGGCTGACGTAGACGCCGTACAGGTTGCCGTTGGCGAGGCGCGTCACGCGTGCGATCGCATCGAGGCAGGTCGGCGAGTTCGGATCGACCGGATTGCCGTTGATGTCGGCGCCGAGGCGGCAGTTGGCCTCGTCGATGAGCAGTTCCTGCACGCTGAGGTCCTGCACCTGGCGCCGCATGTCGATGTCGAACCAGTCGATCGAGACGTCGAACGCATCGGTCGGCGAGAACACCACGCCGGCCGTCCACGACGTGCTCGTTTCGGGCTTGAGGTTGCGGTTGCCCGAGCGCGTGCGGATCAGGCCCTCGCCCGAGTACGAGCAATCGGAGATGTCGACGCCCGGCTCCTCGACGCGGCAACGGTAGTAGTCGTCACCGGAAGTCTCGTCGTTGCCCTCGCCGGCGAACACGTAGTGCAGGTCGGGGGCGCGGAACGCGGTGCCGTACGAGCCGCGCGCGAGCAGGCTCTCGATCGGCCGCCACTCGAGGCCGGCACTCCAGGTGAACTTGCCGGCGCTGTTGCCGGCGAAGCGGTACTGGTCGTAGCGGCCGGCAACGCTCGCGTTGACGCTGTCGAGCAGCGGCAGGCGCAATTCGCTCGCGGCGGCCCAGCGGTTGCGCTTGCCGTGGCCATCCGAGTCGCGCCAGCTGTAGTAGTAGTACTCGGTGGCGAGCGGATCGGGCTTGAGGTCGTAGGACTGGTAGCCGTACTCGACCACGCCGGCGAAGCCGACGTCACCGGCCGGCATCGCGAACAGGGCCGGGTTGGTCACGGTGAAGGCGAGCGTGTCGCTCTGCGACTCCGGATGGTAGACCGTGCGCGCGGCGATCGCGTCGTACTCGGCGCGCGTGAGCGGCGTGTACAGGCGTTCCGGATCGGCGTCGAAGATCGGGTAGCCACTGTCCTCGTCGATGCCGAGCTGCGGGCCGAGGAAGAGGTTGTTGGCGGCCGATGCAATGATCTGCGGCCAGCTGATCTTCGCCTTGTACTGCGAGTGGCTCAACGAGGCTTCGTAGTCCCAGGCCGTGCCGAACGTGCCCTTCAAGCCGGTCGTGAAGCCGAGCGTCTTCTGCGTCGTCTCGATCATGCCGCGCTTGAGTCCGCCCATTTCCTCGGGCGTGAACTGGCGCTGCCAGTACTCGACCTGTCCGGTCGCCTGGTTGTAGAAGTAGCCTTCCTCGTTGCCGTCGGGCGCCATGTAGCTCCATGCGGCGACGTCGCGGAAGAGGTCGACCGTGCTGTAGCCGGCCTGCACGTCGGCGAACCACTTCAGATCGTCGCCGAGCGGCATGCTCATCGTGGTGTAGGTGTTGATGCCCTTGCGCGAACTGAGGATCGTGCCGTAGCCGATCGACTCCTGGCTGCCGCAGTAGTAGCCGTAGCTCGGCCGGAATGCGTAGAACGTCGAGCCGTCGTTGAGGTAGCCGAGCCCCGCGCAGGTGTCCTCGCCCGGATCGATGTAGTCGTCGTAGTAGTCGGTGCGCAGGAACGTGCGCCGCGCAATGCGCGAACGCGTGGTCGGACCGTCCGCCGAGGAGTCCTGGATCTTGCGGTCGTACGCCCACAGCGGCTTCTGGTCGATCAGTTCGGCGCCGAACACGAGGTTGAAGTCGCCGCTCGTGAAACCGGTCGACAGGTTGAGCTTGGCCGACTCGCCGCCGCCGCGTTCGCTGTCGCCGTAGCGGAAGTCGAGCGTGGTGCCGTCGGCCTTGTCCTTGAGGATGAAGTTGACCACGCCCGAGATCGCATCCGAGCCGTACACGGCCGAGGCACTGCCGGTCAGGACCTCGATGCGGTCGATCATGCCGATCGGGATGTTCGACACGTCGGTGAAGTTGCTGCGGCCCTTGAACGGCAGCGGGAAGTCGGCGATGCGGCGGCCGTTGACGAGCACGAGCGTGTGATTCGGGCCGAGACCGCGCAGGTCGACCTGTTGCGCGCCCGGCGAGAAATCGGCGCCGCTCGCGGACTGCTGGCTCTGCGTCTCGCCGGTGTTCTGGCTCAGCGCGCGCAGCACGTCGGGCACGCTGATGAAGCCCTTGGTCTTGATGTCCTCGGCCGTCATGACGGTGATCGGCGCGGGGCCCTCGATCTGGGCGCGCGGGATGCGCGAGCCGGTGACGGTCACGGTTTCTAGCGATTGCGTGGGGTCGGTTGCGGATTCATCGGTGGATTGCGCGAAAGCAGGCACAGCAGCGAGGGCGAGCACGCCGCACAGCGCGTGCCGGATCGACAGCGAGAGGGGTTTCCTGCACATGGCCTTTCTCGAATGGTTGTTCGGGGCTTGGATGGGTCTGTGGTCGACGACGCGTGGCGGCCACTCGCGATCCCCGGCCGCCGCGCCGGCATTCTGATCCTACGCCGGCAAGAGGCCACGCTGCGGCGCGGCAGGCGCGGCGTTTGAGCACATCCGGCCGACCTGCGAGACTGCCGTCCCCACCGGATGCGGCTGAAACCGTCGTCATGCGTCCCACGTTCGCCGTCCTGCTGATCGTCCTCGTGTCGTGCGCGTGCGCAGCCATGCCGGTCGCCGCGCAGGATCGTGCCGACCTGCCTCGACTGCGCCACTTCGTCATCGGCGATACGGCCGCGAAAACACCCGGACGTGTCTCGCCGGGCTTGTTGCTGATGGGCGGCAGCGAATGGACCGAGGCCGCTTTCGACTGGTTCGCGAGCCATGCCGGCAACGGCCACCTGGTGATCCTGCGCGCATCCGGCGGCGAAGACCTGCAGAAGCGCTGGTTCGAGCGGTTCGGCGGCGTCGCTTCGGTGCAGACCTTCGTTTTCGGCGCGCGTGAAGCCGCCGGCGATGCCGTCATGCTCGCCGCCGTCGCGAAGGCCGACGGCGTGTTCATCGCAGGCGGCGACCAGTCCCGCTACATCCGCTACTGGAAGGACACGCCGCTCGAAAGCGCGCTCGACGCACATGTGAAGAATCGCAAACCGCTCGGCGGCACGAGCGCGGGCCTGGCCATCCTCGGCCACGTCGCCTACGGTGCACTCGACGGCACCAGCATGACCTCGGCGCGTGCCCTGGCCGATCCGCTCGGCGACGGCGTGACCCTCGATGAGGGCTTCCTCGCGATGCCGTTCCTCGGCTCGGTGGTCACCGACACCCATTTCGCGCGACGCGACCGCCTCGGCCGGCTCATCGTCTTCCTCGCCCGCGCACGCCACGACGGCCTGATCGACGAACCGCTCGGCATCGGCGTCGACGAGAGCACGGTGCTGTGCGTCGAGGGCGACGGCCGTGCGCGCGTGATCGGCGCGAACGGCGGCCGCGTCTGGTTCTTGCAGCTGCCGCGCCGCGAGGCCGCGTTGCGCGCCGGCACGCCGCTCGACCTCGCCGGCGTACGCATCCGCGTCGCCGACGAAGGCAGCCGCATCCGCCTGCGTCCACTGTCGATCCGCAAGCCGGCCTTCGAGGCCGTGGCGACGATTCGTGCGGGCGTGATGACGGTCGAACCGCCCCTCCCGCCGCTGCCGCCCCTGCCCCCTCCGCCGAACCGGGAATCCCGATGAACCTCCTCGCGCGCCGTTGCCTGCCTCTTGTCCTCCTCGCTGCCGGTGCGAGCGTCGCCGCCGACACGAAACCGGTGCTCGTGATCCACGGCGGGGCCGGCGTCGTGCGCAAGGAAATGACCCCCGAGCTCGAGCGCGATGTCGAAGCCGCACTGCGGCGCGCGATCGCGGCCGGGCGCAGCGCGCTCGATGCCGGCAAGCCGGCGCTCGACGGCGTCACCGCCGCGATCGTCGTGCTCGAGGACGACCCGAACTTCAATGCCGCGCGCGGCGCCGTGTTCACCCACGAAGGCCGCAACGAACTCGACGCCTCGCTGATGGACGGAGCGACGCGGCGCGCCGGCGCGATCGCCGGCGTGCACACGGTGCGCAACCCGATCACGCTGGCACGCGCGGTGATGGAGCAGTCGCCGCACGTGATGCTGGTCGGCGACGGCGCCGAGGCCTTCGCGAAATCGGTCGGCATCGCGCTCGTCGATCCGTCGTACTTCCGCACCGAGCGGCGCTGGCAGCAACTGCAGAAGGCGCTCGCCGAAGAGAAGGCCGGTGCCGCATCAAGCGACTTCGAGACCGCACGCCACTTCGGCACGGTCGGCGCGGTCGCGCTCGACCGCAGCGGCAAGCTCGCCGCCGGAACGTCCACGGGCGGCATGACCAACAAGCGCTGGGGACGCGTCGGCGACTCGCCGATCATCGGCGCCGGCACCTGGGCCGATGCGCATTGCGCGGTGTCGGCCACCGGCTGGGGCGAGTTCTACATCCGCACCGCCGCCGCGCACTCGATCTGCGCGCGCCGTGCGCTGCTGCGCGAACCGCTCGCCAAGGCCGCGAAAGCCGTCATCAACGACGAGATTCCGCAGCTCGGCGGCGACGGCGGCGCGATCGCGCTCGACCGCGATGGCCACATCGCCATGCCGTTCAACACCGATGGCATGTTCCGCGCCTGGCTCGATCGCGACGGCAAGACGCATGTCGCGATCTATGCGGATGAGGTCCTCGCTGCGGACCCGTGATCGACGCGGATGCGCGTGATGCAGCACGGGACGAGGAGAAGCATCGCGGCTGAAGCCGCTTCCTACAGTGGCTTCGGATCGCGGTGGCGCAGCACGCGCCCGGCAAGGCCGTCGCGCACGACGGTGCGCAACCAGATGCGCCCATCGTCGAGCAGCGAGTAGATGACCGGCAGCGCGAGCAGGGTGACGAGGGTCGAGAACACGAGGCCGCCGACGATCGCGCGCGCCATCGGGAAGTATGGTGGGCCATCGCCGCCGATCTGCACGACGCCGATGCACAGCGGGACCATGCCGAGGATCGCGGTACCCATCGTCATGAGCACCGGGCGCAGCCGATCGCGACTGCCGTGGATCAGAGCCTCGCTGCGCAGCATGCCCTCGTGGCGCAGCTGGTTGATGTGCACGAGCATGACGATGCCGTTGTTGACGACGATGCCCATCAGGATCAGCACGCCGATCATGGCCATGAACGAGAACGTGGTGCCGGTGATCCAGAACAGCCAGTAGACGCCGAACACCGAGAACACGAAGGTCATCATGATCGCGGCCGGGAACACCAGCGATTCGAACATCGCGCACATGACCACGTAGACGAGGACGAGCGCGACCATGAGGTTGAAGGCCATGCGCTGGCCGGTCTCGTCGGCCTCGCGGAACGTGGTGCCGAACGTCCAGCGGTAGCCGGCCGGAAGGGCCACCGTCGCCATCGCCGCCTCGATGCGCTTGCGCGCCTCGTCCTGGGTGGTGTCGCTGTCGACATTGACGCGGATCGGCAACGCGGTCTGCCGGTTCTGACGCTGGACCACCGCGGCGGCATTCCGGGTCTGCACGTCAACCATCGCGAGCAGCGGCACCTGGCTGCCGTCGGCTGCGCGCAGCTTGTAGTCCGAAAGATCGGTGATGCTCTGCGCATCGGCGTCCTGGAAGCGAAGCCACGTCGGGATCTGGGTGTCGCCGCGCCGGAAATCACGCAACTGCGCCCCGCGCAGGGCGACCGAAACGTACTGCGCGACGTCGGCGGCGCTGAATCCGTAGACACGCGCACGCTCGCGGTCGACGCGCACGGCCACCTCGCGGTCGGACGCGTTCTGGTCGAGCCTGACGTCGTGCAGGCCCGGAATGCGCGCGAGCACCGGCAACACCGATTCGGACAGTTCGCGCAGGCGCTCGCTCGAATCGCCGACGATCGAAAGGCGGATGCCGTCGTTGCCACCGCCGCCGCCCTGGCGATCGAAGCCGACGTTGCCGATCGCGAGCTTCGGCAGGCCCTTGCGTATCTCGTCCATGATTTCGGAGGCGGGACGCACGGAGTCCTTGTCCTCGGTGAGCAGGATCGCGGTCATCGCCTCGCCGCGTTCGTCGTAGTAGCTGTAGACCGAACGGATCTCCCACGCCGCCTTGTTCGCCAGCAGGTAGTCCTCCACCTGCCCGATCGAGGCGCGCAGCTGCTCGAGGCGGTAGTTGCCGTTCAGTTCGTAGCTCAGGCGCAGGTCGCGCCGCTCGCCGGAAGGGAACATGTCGCTCTTGGTCTGCGTCATCGGCACGATGCTGAGGAGCAGCAGTGCGGCGAGCCCGAGCATGGCGAGCCCGCGGTGCGCGAGCGACCAGGCGACGAAGCGCGCGTAGCGGCGCTGCAGGCGTGTGATCATCGTCTCGCGCCCTATGAACCTCGGCGTCGGCAGTTTCGACGAGAGCATCGGGATCAGGCTGACCGCGATGAGCCACGACGCGAGATGGGCGATCGACATCGACACCGCGACCTGGGTCAGGTAGATCGCGATCGGCGTGCGTTCGCCGAACACGTTCGGCAGGAACACGATGATGCTGGTCAGCGTGCCCGCGGTGATCGCCATGCCGACCACGCGCGTGCCCTCGATCGCGCAGTACCACGGCTTGTCCGGGTACTTCTCGCGATACTGGTAGATGCTCTCGACCGCGACGACGGCGTTGTCGACGAGCATGCCGACCGCGAGCAGCAGGCCCATCATCGAGAGGATGTTGAGGCTGATGCCGAGGAAGTACATGCAGCCGAGCGTCATGACGAAACACACCGGAATCGCCAGCGACACCATCAGGGTCGAGCGCCAGTCACGCAGGAAGAAGAACAATACGAGCACGGACAGGATCGTGCCCTCGATGCCGGCCTTGCCCAGTTCGCGCAGCGAATCGGTGACGCCCTTCGCCTGGTTCTGCATGAAGAACAGCTGCATGCCCTTCATCTCGGGCTCGCGCGAGGCCTTGTCGACTTCCTCGAGGATGAGGCGGCCGACCTCGACGAGGTTGGCGCTGCGTTCGCGGCTGATCTCGAGTGCCACGGCGGGTCGCTTGTCGAGGCGCCGCTCGTAGTCGAGTTCGGCCGGGCGCAGGCTGACCTGCGCGATGTCGCCGAGGCGCAGCCCGCGCTCATTGATGACGACCGCGCGCACGTCCTCGAGCGAGCGCCATTCGCCCTGCGGCTGCACGCGATAGCGCATGCCGCCATCGTGGATCAGGCCGGCCGAGGTCGAGAAGTTGGCGTCCTTGAGCACGCGCGCGAGGTCGTTGAGGCTGACCCCATGCGCGGTCAGGCGATCGGAGGACAGCTCGATCCGCACTTCGGGCGGCGCGACGCCGTGGATCTGCACGCGCGCCACGCCCGGCACGCGCTCGAGCGGCCGCTTGAGCTTGCGATCAAGCATCTCGTACGCGTTGGACAGGTCGCGGTCGCTCGAGATGCGCAGTTGCAGCACCGGTTCGTCGCTGGTGGCGAACTTCAGCACGAACCAGCGCTGCAGGTCGTCCGGCAGGTCGGCGCGGATCGCGTCGAGCTTGTCGCGCGCCTCGACGGCGCGCGTGGCGACGTTCTGGCCCCACTTGAACTCCATGAAGATCTCGGCGACGTCGGCGCGCGAACGCGAGTTCATCGACTGGATGCCCGGGATCGTCGCAAGCGCCTCCTCGACCGGGCGCGTGATCGTGCGTTCGATCTCGGCCGGCGTCGAGCCTGGGTACGGGATCTGCACGAACAGGAACGGCGCCTCGATGTCCGGCATGTACTCGAGCGGCAGGCGGAACGCCGCGAGGATGCCGACCACGGTCAGCGAGACGAAGAACATGATCGCGGTAACCGGCCGCTTGAGGCTCAGTTCGGCGAGCGTCATGCCAGGTCCCCGCGCCGCGTCGTGCCGGTCATGGCCGCACCGGTGCGGCGCCCGCTTCACCCTCGTCGGCGGCGTCGACGACCCGCGCCTTGCGCGCGCCGCGCGCGACGTAGTATGCGTCGGGCCTGCGGTCGAGCCGCTCGTACACGATCGGCACCACGATCAGGGTCAGCAGGGTCGACACGGCGAGTCCGCCGATGACCGTGATCGCCATCGGCGAACGCACCTCGCTGCCTTCGCCGAGACCGATCGCCAGCGGCAGGAAACCGAGCAGGGTCGCCAGCGTGGTCATGACGATCGGGCGCAGGCGAGATTCAGCAGCCAGCACGATCGCCTCGCGCTTGGCGTGGCCTTCCTCGCGCAACTGGTTGACGCGGTCGACCAGAACGATCGCGTTCTTGACCACGATGCCGGCCAGCATGATGAGCCCGATGAACACGACCACCGAGACCGGCGTGCCGGTCAGCTTGAGCGCGAGCACCGCGCCGACCAGGGCGAGCGGGATCGAGAACATGATGACGAACGGGTGCAGCAGCGATTCGAACTGCGACGCCATCACGAGGTAGACGAGGAAGATCGCCAGGCCGAATGCGAACAGCATCGACTTGGCCGATGCGTCCATTTCCTCGCCCTGTCCGCCGATGTGCACGGAGACGCCGGCGGCGAGCGGATTCTCGCGCAGCAGCGCGCGCACTTCGGCGACCGCACTGGCGAGATCGCCGTGACGCAGATTCGCCGAGAGGATGGCGACGCGCTCCTGGTCGACGCGGTGGATTTCGCTCGGCCCTTCGGTCGCCTCGATGTCGGCCACCGCCGACAGGCGCACCGGACGCTCCGCTCCGGGGTTGACGATCAGGTTGCGGATGTCGTCGACGCTCGCACGGTCCGACTCGCGCAGGCGCGCAAGCACATCGATCTTGCGGTCGCGGAAGTTGTAGCGCGTGGCGACTTCGCCGCGCACCTTGCCGACGACCGCGTCGGAGACCTGGCGCGTGGTCAGGCCGAGCGCGGCCGCACGATCCTGGTCGAAGCGGATCTGCACTTCCGGGTAGCCGTCCTCGACGGTCGACTTGACGTCCGCGAAACGGTCGGAGGCGCCGAGCAGGGCACCGAGCTTCTTGCCGGCCTGGGTCAGCGCATCGAGGTCGTAGCCGCGCACCTCGATCTCGAGCGGCGTGGCGAAGCTGAAGAGCGCCGGGCGAGCGAACTTCACTTCGCTGTCCGGGCGCGCGCCGATGCTCGCGCGCAAGGCATCCATGGCCGCGCGCTCACCGGCCGTGCCGACGCCCGGCTTGAGCGCAACCAGCAGCCGCGCGATGTTCTCGCCCGATTCGGTCGGGTTTGCGTCGAGGCGCGTGCCGGTGCCGGCGACGCCATAGATCGAGGCGATGTTCGCATCCCCGGCATGGCGGCGTTCGAGATCGGCGACGATCGCATCGGTCTCGGCGAGCGGCGTCCCGGGCGGCAGCTTGATCGTCGTCTCGAAGCGCCCCTGGGCGAGGCTCGGGATGAGATCCATGCCGAGCGACGGGATCAGGGCGACGCTGACCGCGAACGCGGCCGCGGCGGTGCCGAGCACGAGCCAGGGGCGGTCCATCGCGCCGGGCAGCATGCGATGGTAGCCGCGCGCCGCGCGCTCATAGGCACCGACGACGAATCGACCGAGCAGGCGCAGCAGGCGCCCGACCGTCGCATCGAACCCCTTCGCGAGCAGGCGCGCGAAAGCGAACAGCGCGCGCGGCACGACCTGGAAGATCGATTCTCCGACCCATCCGCCTGCGCGACGCAGGCCACGCAGCATGCGCCGGCGCGGCAGCGGCTTCGGCTCCACCGCCGGCTCGTCGCGGAAGGCGAGCGGCGAGCGTCCCTGCAGCGACGCCATCATCGGGATCAGCGTCATCGCCACCACCAGCGAAATCAGCATCGCGAACGTGATCGTCAGCGACTGGTCGCGGAACAGCTGGCCGGCCACGCCCTGCACGAACACCAGCGGGAAGAACACGGCCACCGTGGTCAGGGTCGAGGCGGTCACCGCCATGCCGACTTCGCTGGCGCCCTTGACCGTCGCGTCGATCACGGAAAGACCCTTCTCGCGCAGGCGTGCGATGTTCTCGAGCACGACGATCGAGTCGTCGACGACCATGCCGGTGGCCAGCGCCAGGCCGCCGAGCGACATGACATTGAGGCTCAGGTCGGCCTGGCCCATGAAGAAGAACGTCGCGATCAGCGACACCGGCAGCGAGAGCGAGATGATGATCGTGCTGCGCGCATGGCCGAGGAAGAAGAAGATCATCAGCACGGCGAGCACGCCGCCGATCAGCGCGTCGTTGCGCACCTCGTCGAGCGAGTGCTGGATGAACACCGACTGGTCGTCGATGACGGTCAGCTTCGATCCGGCCGGCAGGGTCGGCTTGAGCTTCTCTAGCGCGGCCTTGACCGCACCCGCGACCGCGACCGTGTTGCCGTCGCCTTCCTTGTAGATCGCCAGCTCGATCGCCTCGGCGGCGTCGATGCGCACGATGCCTTCGCGCTCCTTGTAACCCTGGCGCACGTCGGCGATGTCCTTGAGGCGGATCGGCACGCCGTTGTCGACCTTGACCAGCATCTCGCGCATCTGCTCGAGGTTCGCGAACTGGTTGATCGTGCGCACGAGGTAGCGCTGGCTGCCCTCGTCGATGCGTCCTGCCGAGACGTTGACGTTCTCCGCGCGCAGGCGCGTGACGACATCGGCGACGTTGAGGTTGAGCTGGGCCAGCTTCTGCTGGTCGAGGGCGACCTCGATCTCGTCCTCGAGGCCGCCACCGACCTTGACCGCGGCGACGCCGGAGACCGGTTCGAGGCGCTTCTTGAGGTCGTCGTCGGCGTAGCGGCGCAACTGCTTCAGCTCGGCCTCGTTGAACGTGCCGCTCGTGTCCGCGCCGCCCAGGCCGAGGCGGATGATCGGATCGGTCGACGGATTGAAGCGCAGCAGCACGGGCTTCTTCGCCTCGAGCGGCAGGTAGAGCAGGTCGAGCTTGTCGCGCGTGTCGAGGCTGGCCATTTCCATGTCCGTGCCCCAGGTGAACTCGAGGATCACGTCCGACTGGCCGGTGCGCGAGACCGAATGGATGCGCCGGACGTTCTTGACCACGCCGAGCGCTTCCTCGACCGGCTGCGAGATCAGGTTCTCGATCTCGATGGGCGCCGCACCCTCGTACTCGGTGCGCACGGTCAGGGTCGGATACGAGAGATCCGGCAACAGGTTGACCTTGAGCCCCGCCAGGGCGATCACGCCGAACAGCACGAGGGTGACGGTCGTCATGCCGACCGTGACGCGCCGGCGCGTGGCGAACTCGACGAGGCTCATTGCACGCCCTCGATGACCTGGATCGCGGTGCCGTCGCGCACCGCGCTGCGACCGACCGTCACCACGCGATCACCGTCGGCGAGGCCCTCGAGGATCTCTACATGACCGGCGTCGCCGTAGCCGATCCTGACGAGGCGCCGCTGCGCGACCCAGGCCGGTGCCGCCTGCGGCGCGGCCTTGTCGTCGCCCTTCGCGTTCGCATCGCCATCCTTGCCGGTGCCGGCCTTCGCGGTCGCAACCGCGCCCGGCGCGACGAGGAACACCGCCGTCTCGCCGTCCTCCTCGATCAGCGCCGCGCGCGGCACGGTCAGTGCGTCGGCATGCTCGCCGTAGGCGATCTCGAGCCGGCCGAACATGCCGGACTTGAGGCGCCTGGCGGCATCGCGGAATTCGCAGGTCACGCGAAACGTGCCGGTGGCGGCATCGACGACAGGACTGATGCGCTGGATGCGGCCTTCGAAACGCACCTCGGGCAGCGAGTCGACGCGCATGCCGACCACCTGGCCCGGCGCGAGCGTCTGCAGTTCGCGCTCGGGGACGTTGAGCACGGCCAGCAGCGGATCGAAATTGTCGATCTGGAACAGCGCCTGGTTGATCTGGATGTAGTTGCCGACCTTGACCAGGCGCCGCGAGATCACACCCGGAATCGGCGCGGTGATCGTCGTGTACGAGAGCTCGAGGCGCGCGAGGTCGTAGGTCGCGCGCTGGGTCTCGAGGTCGAAGCGGATCCTGTCGTTCTGTTCGACGCTGAGCAGCTTGCGCGCGAACATCTCGCTCGAGCGGCGGTGGTCGTTCTCGAGCTTGCGCAGGGTGGCCTCGGCCTTGGCGAGGTTCAGGCGCGGATTCTCGTCGTCGAGCTTGGCCAGCACCTGGCCGGCCTTGACCTCGTCACCCTCCTCGACGAACAGCTTGACGAGCACGCCATTGACCTTGGCCGCGACCTGCGCCTCGCTGTCGGCTTCGAGCGTGGCCACCCCGGTGTAGCTCGCGCTGATCGAACGCCGCGCCGCAGCGACCGCTTCGACCGGCACGGCGTTGTCGGCCTTGGCCTGCCCCCCGTCCTTGCCCGCTTCGCCGCCGCCGCAGGCGGCGGGCAACGCGCAGGCCAGCCCCAACGCGAACGCGCGCGCCGCGCGTCCGGCAAAGCGGATATCCATCAACCGTCCCCGATTGGATTTAGTGTTGTACTTTACTAGAACACCATGTGACCGCATGGGGCGAAAGTCATCCATGCCCTGCATTGCGATGCGCCGCGGGGGCGCTGCGTTGCAGCCCGCGCGTGCGGCATCGCCGACCGTGGCGGATCGCCGCTTCGCGGTCATGACGCGAGCCGCTATACTCCGGCGCTTGCTGCGCCACCCACCGCCCCAGCCGGATCCGGAAGCTTCGAGATGACCCGAGCGCTGTTGCTTGCCGTTGCCCTGATGTCGACCCCAGCCCTCGCCGAGGAAGCCAAGGGAAATCCTGCCGAGGGCCGTATCAAGGCCTACACGTGCACGGGCTGCCACGGCGTGACCGGGTGGCGCAACGCCTACCCGAACTACAGCGTCCCGCGCATCGCCGGCCAGAACTACGACTACGTCGTCGCCGCGCTGACCGGCTACCGCAACGGCGATCGCGCCCATCCGACGATGCGCGCGCAGGGCGAAAGCCTCAGCGATGCCGACATCCGCGACATCGCCGCCTACCTGTCCAGCCTCGATACTGCCGCCAAGTGAACCGACCGATGACGACGATCCCTGCCCTGATCCCGCGTCTGGCCACGCTCGCCCTAGTCGCCGGCGTCACGTTCGCCGCGCCGGCCTTCGCCGCACCACGCGGTGACGTCGAGGCCGGCAAGCAGAAGTCGGTGCCTTGCCAGGCCTGCCACGGCGCGGACGGCAATTCGATCGACCCGATGTATCCGAAGATCGCCGGCCAGTACGCCGACTACCTCGCGCGTTCTCTGCACGAGTACAAGAACGGCCATCGCAAGAACCTGATCATGGCCGGTTTCGCGACGACACTCTCCGACCAGGACATCGCCGACCTCGCCGCGTTCTACGCCGCGATGCCCGGCAAGCTCGACGATCTGAGCAAGCACCTGCGCGCCGACTGAGCCGCACCGCAGGAGCGACGCCGCCGCGTGCGGCGCGACCGCGGTTGGTTCAACCGGTCTTGCGCGCGTAGTACGGCCGCTCGCCGCTGCCGTGGTCGGTCGCATCGCGCACGCCGGTGATTTCGGGAATGCGTTCGCACAGCGTGCGTTCGATGCCGTTGCGCAAGGTCACGTCGACCATGCCGCAACCGTGGCAGCCACCGCCGAACTGCAGGACGACGATGCCATCGGCGCCGATCTCGCGCAGGCTGACGCGACCGCCGTGCGAGGCGAGTTGCGGGTTGACCTCGGACTCGATCACGTAACGCACGCGCTCGACCAGACTGGCGGCCGCGTCGGGCGGCGTGCCGCGCAGGTTCGGCGCGCGGATCGACAGCTGGCCGCCGGTGGCATCGCGCGCGAAGTCGATCGTGGCGCCGTCGAGAAACGGCACGCTGGCCGATTCGACGAACAGCAGGAAGCCGTCGCAGTCGATCTCCCATTCGTCGCCCGCGAGGTCGGCCGGCTCGCAGAACTCGAGCTGGCAATCACCCTTCGGCGTGCCGGCGGCGACCGCGCGCAGGCGGATGCCGAGCTGCTCGATGCCCTGCTGTTCTATCAGGCGCGCGAAGTGTTCGCGTGCGGATGGGCTCATTTCGATCATGGCATGCCGCTCCGGTTCAATCCGAACCATTCTAGTCCTGAATCGCAGGCACGACATCCGCTCGACTGCCTGCCGCGCGGGGACGGGGATGGCGTCGCGCCGGGATTGCCTATACTTCGCCCCGTTTCCGCAACCGGAGTGCAGGCATGACGCTCGAACAGCTGCAGCGCGACCACTGCGTTCCGCGCAAGGGCAAGGAACATGCGCTCGACACCGCGGAAATCAAGCGCCTGCTCGCGCTGCTTCCGGGCTGGGAACGCGACGGCGACGGCAGCCGGATCGTGAAGTCGTTCGCCTTCGACGATTTCCACCGCACGATGGCCTTCGTCAACGCGCTCGCGTGGATCGCCCATCGCGAAGACCACCATCCGGACTTCGAGGTCGGCTACGCGCGCTGCGTGGTGCGTTATTCGACGCACGACGTCGGCGGCCTCTCGCTCAACGACTTCATCTGCGCGGCCCACGTCGAACGCCTGCTGGCTTGAACACGCCGAGCGCGCCCGCCACCCCGCGCCTGCCGGCGCTACTCACGGGCCTGCTGTTCGCGGGCGCGATCGTGCTCGCAGCGTTCCTGCTCGATGCCCTCGCGCGCGCGCAGCTGCGCGCGCATCTCGTCGACTCCGCCGTGCGCACGCTGGCCGCGCTCGAACGCGGTGACACGCCGGCGCGCTGGAACCTCGCCGTCGCCGCCGACGTCGTCGGTGGCCGCGCGTTCGACGCCGCGGCGAGCCGCATCGACGACGCAGGCCTGCATGCCCGCTCGTCCGGCCAGGCGTTCGAGATCGGTCTCGTCCTGCCCGCGCCGATCGACCTCGAACGCCTGTCGATCCTGCACGTCGCGATCGAAGCGCAGGCCACCGGCACGCTGGCCCTGAGCTTGCGCGACACGCTCGACGGACCGCTGTGCGCGAATGCGCCACTGGCGCTCGCGACCGGCGTGCAGACGCTGCGCATCGACCTCGACGCACCGGGCTGGCAGTGCGCCGGGGATGCCGCCGGGCCGCCGTCGCGGGCGGCGATGCTGCGCCTGCGCATCGGACTGCCGGCCGAGGCGAACGTGCGCGTGATGGATGTCCGTCTCGATCCGCGCAACGCGTTCGACCGGCAAAGCCTGCAGGCAGTGGCGCTCGATCCACCGATCGACGCGGCCGCCACGGCAGCCCTGGAACGGATCGCGCCGACGCATTGGCCGCTCGTCGAGATCGGCCTGCGTGCCCGAGTGGAACGCACCCGGCTTGCCATCGACCGCATCCGCGCGGTCGCACCGGCCGCGATCATCCTGCCGCGCGGCGAGCTCGGCGCCGTGATCGCGTCAGCACGCACCGAGGCGAGCGCCGTTGCGCCGGCACCACGCGCGGGTACCTTCCCGGCCTGGGCCCTCGTCGCCGCACTGGCCAGCGCACTCGCGTGGGTCCGCTGGCGTTCCTGGTCGTCGCCGCGCTGGCAGGCCGCGGCCGAACT
>JAFLDX010000067.1 GCA_017302215.1 Lysobacterales bacterium | reverse complement strand
CGTCCTCGGCCAGCCGGCATGGCCCGCCGGCGTCGACCATGTCGACGAGCATTTCGGCTCGGTCGTCGTCTACTACAACCAGGTCGAACTGCCGCTCGCCCTGAAGCGGCCGGATGGCATCGCTCGCACGATCACGCTGCGCGGCGAGTTCCAGGGCTGCAAGGAAAACGGCATCTGCTATCCGGTGATGCAGCGCGAGATCGCCGTCGACCTGCCCGCGGCGAGCGACGCCGAACTTGCCGCCGCGGCGAAATCGTTCGTCGCCGCGGCGAGCGCGGCACCCGGCGCGGACGCCTCGGCCGACAATG
The DNA here is from genome assembly GCA_017302215.1 of Lysobacterales bacterium. Classification (GTDB taxonomy): domain Bacteria; phylum Pseudomonadota; class Gammaproteobacteria; order Xanthomonadales; family Rhodanobacteraceae; genus Dokdonella. The sequence goes on along the minus strand of JAFLDX010000067.1, from coordinate 15,699 downwards.
CGCTGCGCTCGACGCCGCCGCAGGCGGCCGACACCGGCATCCTCGCCGCGCTGCTGTTCGCCGTGCTCGGCGGCCTGATCCTCAATCTCATGCCGTGCGTGCTGCCGGTGCTTTCGCTGAAGGTGCTCGGTCTCGCCGCGAGCGGTGAGAGCCTCGCCAAGGCGCGAGCGCATGCGCTCTGGTACACGGCCGGCGTGCTGGCCGGCTTCGCCATGGTCGGGCTGGCCGTGATCGGCCTGCGCGCCGCCGGCCAGGCACTCGGCTGGGGCTTCCAGCTGCAGCAGCCGGGCTTCGTCGCGGCGCTCGTCTACGTGTTGTTCGCGGTGGGCCTCAGCCTGTCCGGCGTGTTCACGATCGGCGCCGGTCTCGCCGGTGCCGGCCAGTCGCTGGCGAACAGGTCCGGGCCGGCGGGCGATTTCTTCACCGGCCTGCTCGCCTGCGTCGTCGCAAGTCCGTGCACGGCGCCGTTCATGGGTCCGGCGCTGGCCTTCGCGTTCGCCTCGTCCCCGTTCGTCGCCCTGTTCGTCTTCCTCGCCCTCGGCTTCGGCCTCGCCCTGCCGTTCCTCGTGATCGGCTTCGTGCCTGCGCTCGCCGCGCGCCTGCCGAAACCCGGCGCGTGGATGGAAACCTTCAAGCAGGTGCTGGCCTTCCCGATGTACGCGACCGCAGTGTGGCTGGCCTGGGTGCTCGGCAAGCAACGCGGCGTCGATGCGATCGGCTGGGTGCTCGCCGGCACGGTCGTGCTCGCCCTCGCTCTCTGGTGGCACGAGCGCAGCCGCTGGAACGGGCGCACGCTCGGCCGCGTGCTGGCCGGCGTCGTCTTCCTCGCCTCGCTGTGGCCGCTGTGGAAGATCGCCCACCTCGAAGCGCCGGCGAGGACGGTCACCGAGGTGAGCGACGGCGCGGTAGCCTACTCGGCCGACGCGCTGGCGCGCCTGCGGGCCGACGGTCGCACCGTGTTCGTCAACATGACCGCCGACTGGTGCGTGACCTGCAAGGCCAACGAGAAGAACGTGCTCGCCACCGAGGCCTTCAAGGCCGCGCTCGAACGCGCCGGCGCGGTCTACATGAAGGGCGACTGGACCAACGTCGACCCGGCGATCACCGCGTTCCTGCAGCAGCACAAGGCGGTCGGCGTGCCGCTCTACGTGGTGTTCGGGCGCGGCGATCCCTCCGGACACGTGCTGCCGACGATCCTCACCGGGGGCCTCGTCGACGAAGCCCTCGCGGCCGCGTCACGCTGAGCCGGCGACCGTGTTCGATCGCGGCAACCTGCTCGTGCTCGTGCTCGCCGTGGCGAGCGCGCTCGGCGGACTCGCGCTGAGCCTCTGGATGCGGCCACAGGCCGCGACGACGACGGCGGGCATGCCATCGACGCCGACGCTGGCGGTCGGCGACCTGCGTGAAGACGTCGAACTCGTTGATCGCGACGGCAGGCCGCGGCGCCTGTCCGAATGGGATGGCCGGCTCGTCGTGCTGAACTTCTGGGCAAGCTGGTGCGGCCCGTGTCGCGAGGAAATGCCGATCCTCGACCGCCTGCATGCGCGGCACGCGACGCGTGGCCTCGTCGTGGTCGGTGTCGCCAGCGAAGAAGCGCCTCCGGCGCTCGCCTTCCTCGCCGCGAATCCGGTTGCCTATCCGATCCTGGTCAATCCCCCGGATGCGGGCATCGATGTCGCGCTGCGCTTCGGCAACACGCGCAGCGTGCTGCCCTACACCGTGCTGATCGGCCGCGACGGCCGTGTGCTCGCCACGCGCGTCGGCAATTTCGACGAAGCGGGCCTCGAACGCTGGATCGCTCCGCACCTCTGAAGCGGTCGGCGACGAGCGGCCGGGCCGTGCCGCCACATGGCATGGCGACCCGGTTCGTGCGCCGGCGTCAGCGGGCGCACCGGACCGGCAGGAACCTCCGCACGGCATGCACGGAGGATCCGCCGGCTCCGCCGACGGCACGCATGCGCACCATCAGACCGTCATCTGCGACTCGACATCGAGCACCTTGCGGCGCGCCAGGGCGAGGTTCGAACGATCCTTGGCGAGAACGAGGTAGATGAACAGTCCCTCGGCCTTCTCGACCGGACGGATGATGTGGTACTGCTTGCCGAGCGTGATCAGGATGTCCTCGATCGTGTCGTTGAGGTTCAGCGACTTCATCGTCTTCATCTTCGCGCGCACGACTTCGGTGTTGCCCGCGCCGGCGAGGTCGAGGTCGACGCCGCCGCCTTCCTTGCCGAGCACGAGACCGCTGCCCGAGTCGACGACCGCTGCAGCGAGCGCGCCTTCGATGCCGAGCAGCGCGGAGAGACTTTCTTTGATGTTGGCCATTTCGATTTTCCGTTGGTTTCGTTGTGGATCACGGGGTGAGCGACGCGGACAGGACGGGACCGGTCCGCACCGGGTTGGAACGCGGGGCGCTGTCGCGATGCGCGTCTAGCCGGGACGCGCGGCAAGGCGCGCGATCGCGGCAGCGCAGGTGCGGCTGTAGGTCAGGAGCACGCCGAGGTTGGCCTCGCGATTGCTCGTGGTCAGCAGGATCAGGCGCTCGGCCGGCGACGGCAGGCGTTGCACCACGGTGAGCCCGCTTTCGGTTTCGATCAGAACGTTGCGACAGGCGCGCTGGTTCACTTCCTTGCCGAGCGTCTCGCCGAGCGCGCACAGCGAGCCGACGATCGCGGCGACGCGTGCATGGCGCCAATCCGACGGGGCGACATGGATGACCGGCTTGCCGTCGATCGTGGCGAGCGCAGCGGCATAGGAGCCCGGCACGCTTTCCATCATGCGACGGATCGCTCCGGCACAGGCGACGCGACTCGCCTCGTCGGGGAAGAACATCTCGAGCGGGGCCTGGCGTGCCGATGCGGCTTGCATGGTGTTCGTATCCTGTTTCATGCGGCGACCGGCACGTCGATCATCGCGACGATCATGTTGACGAGATAGAGGACGTCGTCGCGCTCGCGCGGATCCATCGCGACGACCGGCAGGTCGAGGTTTCGGCGCGCGAGGTGGGCAACGTAGTCGGACAACGCGGGGCCGACGCCGTCGCGCAGGCGCGTGACGGCGACGACGGCCGGCACGCGGCCGATGAAATCGTCGAAGCTGCGCAGGTAGCCGTCGAGCGTTTCGAGCGCGCCCGGCAGCGAGTTGTCGACGAGCACGACCATGCCCATCGCGCCGTCCGCGATGAGCGGCCAGATGAACTCGAACCGCTCCTGGCCCGGCACGCCGTACAGGCGCAGCACGTCGTCATCGGCCAAGGTCAGCTCGCCGAAGTCGAGCGCCACCGTGGTATCGCGCGTTTCATCGGTCGACGGCACTTCGGTGCTGACCGGCGGATGGTCGCTGACGGAACGGATGGCCGTCGTCTTGCCGACCCCGGGGGAGCCGACGAAGATCAGCTTGTGGTCGTTCATCGCCGTGCCTTGCGCAACGCTTGCGCTCGCACGATCTGCGGCAGCGAGGTCATGCCGCCTCCATCATCTGCCGCAGGCGGCGCTTGAGCCGTTGCAGGAACGACGCCGGCGGCGCCGCGACGGGCACCTTGGCGTCCGCCAGTCCGGCGCGGCGGTCGAGACTGGCATGGCCTTGCTGCAGCAGCAGGTACAGGCCGCGACGCGCCTGCACCTCGCCGAGGCCTTCGGCCGCGGCGCGCGCGAGGATGTCGGCGATGCCGGCACCGCGCTGCATCAGCGCGAATACGTCGAGCCAGCGCTGCTGCTCGGGCAGGCGTGCGAGGTTCGGCCACACGCGCAAGGTCAGGAAGGCTTCGGGATGGGCAAGTTTCACCGCGAACTGGCGCTGCGCCTCGGCGGACGGACCGCACAACCAGAGGACTTCGTCGCGGCGCAGGCGCACGCGCGCCGCGGCACGCAGGCTTGCAGCCACTTCCGGCTTGACGACTTCCTGGCGCGTCACGCGTGCATCTTCGGCCAGCGCGCGCGCGACGGCGAACGGCGACCGATCGAACGCGACTTCGCCGCTCTCGGGAATGAAGACGCAGCTGCCCCAGGCGCCTTCGACGCGCAAAGGCGCGGGCGTGACCCGCTCCGACAACACGCCGGCGAGCGTACCGACCGGCGCACTCGCCGCCGGTGAAGACACACCCTGCGGACGCACGATGTCGATCGATGCATTGAGTGCATCGGCCAGCGGCATCAGGCGCAGCGGGCGCGGCAAGCTGATCTCGGTGAAGTTCGATGCGTTGCGCACGCGCAGCAGGAAACTCGCCGGGTCGCCCGGATGATCGACCAGGGTCAGCTCGGCCTCGCGTGCCTCGCTGATGCGGAAGTAGGCGCTGAGGCGCGTGGCCAGGGTCTGCAGCATCGTGCGCAGCACCTGTTGGTCGAAGGCCGGCAGGGCGCCTGCCGCCAGGGCGATGCCGACACGGGCGGAACCGGCGCTTCCCATCGCCAGGTCGTCGGGGAAAACAGGTTTGCGCAGGGCCGTCACGTCAGGGGTGTCCGATGTTGGGAAGCCGATGGGGTTGTCGGTCATTGGCATTGAGCCGATTTCACGGTGCCGATCGACCGTGACCCATGTCACGGCCGGCCACAGCCCGAAATGCAATAGGCCTGCCATGTTCAGGTAGTTTCCATTTGTACACCAGATGGTTCAGGATTTTTGACAATCCGTCGCGTGGCACCGCGTCGCCCCATGCGCGCCCGTAGGGACGGTTCGCCTTGCTCGGCCGCTTTCGGGCCGCAAGCGGTCGCGCGACGGTCGCTTCAAGCGGGCGGCGACGCAGGTCGATGTCACAATCCGACGCCGCCCGGGTGACGGGTGGACGCAGTCTGTCACTGTGTTCGGACGACCCCGCCCGCCACACCTGCCAACGTGCCTCCCCTACCATGGAGTGTCCGATGCCCCTGCCCACCCCGGCCTACGCGGCCATGACCGCCGGCTCTGCGCTCACCCCTTTCGCCATCGAACGCCGCACGCCGCGGGCCGGCGACGTGCAGATTGCCATCCGCTATTGCGGCGTCTGCCACAGCGACATCCACCAGGCCCGCGGCGAGTGGGGCGGCGGGCTGTTTCCGATGGTGCCGGGCCATGAAATCGTCGGCCACGTCAGCGCGGTCGGCGCCGCGGTCACGCGCTTCGCGGTCGGCGATGCGGTCGGCGTCGGCTGCTTCGTCGATTCATGCCGACACTGCGACGCGTGCCAGGCCGGCGAGGAACAGTTCTGCCGCGAGGGCATGACGGCAACCTACAACAGCCTCGAACGCGACGGCCGCACGCCGACCCATGGCGGCTATTCGACGCGCATCGTCGTCGACGAAGCCTATGTGCTGCGCGTGCCGCCGGCGATCCCGCTCGACCGCGCCGCACCGCTGCTGTGCGCCGGAATCACCACCTACTCGCCCCTGCGCCGTTTCGGCGTGCAGGCAGGCCACCGCGTCGCCGTGGTCGGGCTCGGCGGACTCGGCCACATGGGCGTCAAGCTGGCCAAGGCGATGGGCGCGAACGTGACCGTGCTCAGCACCTCGCCGTCGAAGCGCGACGATGCCCTGCAGCTTGGCGCCGACGAATTCGCCGCAACCGGCGACAAGGGTACGTTCAAGCGTCTTGCCCGCCGCTTCGACTTCATCCTCGACACCGTCTCGGCCGCGCACGACTACAACGCCTACCTCAACCTGCTCGAGCGCGACGGCACGATGGTCCTGGTCGGCCTGCCCGACCAGCCGGTCCCGCTCTCGGCCGCGCCGCTCATCATGGGCCGACGTCGCCTGGCCGGTTCGCTGATCGGCGGCATCCGCGAAACCCAGGAGATGCTCGACTTCTGCGCCGCGCACGGCATCGCCGCCGACATCGAACCGATCCCGATCGGACGCATCAACGAGGCCTACGAACGCATGATCCGGGGCGACGTGCGCTACCGCTTCGTCATCGACTGCGCGAGTTTCGGCTGAGATCGCCGGCATTCGTCATGGTCCGCACCGCCGTGGCAGGACGCGCTCCTCTGGCGGTGGGCGCAGCGGCGACCGGCTCCTGCAGCAACCCGTTGATCTGGTCCACGATGTCGTCGAGCATCGACTCGGCATAGCCCCGATGCAGGTACGCGATGCGGCCGCTCCTGTCGATCAGGATCAGGAACGGCAGTCCCTTGATGTTGTAAGGCTTGGCGAGCCGTCCGCTCGGGTCGTGGGTGAGGGTCATCTCCGCCATCTTCAGACGCCGCACGATCGCCCTGAACTGCGAGCGGCTTTCCTTGTAATTGATGGCGACCACCTGCAGGTTCTGCTTGCCCGCCGCGCGTTGCAGGTTCTCGAGAACCGGCAGCTCCTTGAGGCAATAACCGCACCAGGACGCCCAGAAGCTGACGACGAGCACCTTGCCGCGATACAGGCTCGAGGTCACCGCATTGCCCTGGGCGTCGACACCCAGTTCGTCGTTCGGAACATCGCCCTTGCCGAGTTCCGCATGGACGGTGCACGGAAAGATCAGCAGGCAGACGGCGATCAGCCACTTGCGCATGGTTCCTCGCTCCTTGGCAACCGTCCGGTGCAGCGCCGCGTACCCGGAACGTCGGGTCCGCGGCGCGCTGGGTTCGGATCGCGACTCGATCGCGAGCCGCGACCTGAGCCAATTTCGCCGAACGTCGCCGAACTGGACACAGTGAACCTGTTCGACGACACTGGCGCCCCGTTTGAACCGGCCATCCGGCCGTCACGGCGGAGTCGCCTTGGCCTCGATTCTGGTCCTCAACGGGCCGAACCTCAACCTGCTCGGAACGCGCGAGCCGGAGGTCTACGGGACGACCACGCTGGCCTCGATCGATGCCGATCTCGACGCGCGCGCGCGCGCAGCCGGCCACACCCTGGCCGCATTCCAGTCGAATGCCGAACATGCGCTGATCGAACGCATCCATGCCGCCCGCGACGACGGCACGCGCTTCATCCTGATCAATCCCGGAGCCTTCACGCACACCAGCATCGCCCTGCGCGATGCCCTGGCCGCGGTCGCGATCCCGTTCATCGAGGTGCACCTGTCGAACGTGCATGCGCGCGAGCCGTTCCGCCACCACAGCTACCTCAGCGACCTCGCGGTCGGCGTGGTCTGCGGCCTCGGCCCGATCGGCTACGGCCTCGCCCTCGCGGCGGCGATCGAGCGCCTCGACCGACGCCCCTGACCTTCCGCGCCGCGCCAGCGCGGCGGACACCCCTGAAGAGAACGACCATGGACCTGCGCAAGATCAAGAAGCTGATCGATCTTCTCGAAGAATCGAACCTCGCCGAACTCGAGATCAAGGAGGGCGAGGAGATCGTGCGCCTGTCGCGTTTCCCGAAAGGCATGACCCCGGGCTACGCAGCACCGGCACCGGTCGTCCAGGTCGAGGCGCCGCGCAGCGCGGCGCCGGCCACCGAGGCGCCGGGGCATGCGGCGCCGTCCACCGCGGAAGCGAGCACAGGGCCGGAAGGCCACACCGTGCGCTCGCCGATGGTCGGTACGTTCTATGCGTCGCCGAACCCCGAGGCGCCGGTATTCGTCAAGGTGGGACAGGCGGTCAAGGCCGGCGACACGCTCGGCATCATCGAGGCGATGAAGATGTTCAACCAGATCGAGGCCGACGTCTCCGGCACCGTGCTCGCCGTGCTCGTGCAGAGCGGCCATCCGGTCGAGTACGACGAACCGCTGTTCGTGATCGGCTGAGGTCGGAGCGCCCAGATGCTGGACAAAGTGCTCATCGCCAACCGCGGCGAAATCGCCCTGCGCATCCTGCGCGCCTGCCACGTGCTCGGCATCAGGACCGTGGCGGTGCATTCAACCGTGGACCGCAACCTCAAGCACGTCGGCATGGCCGACGAATCGGTCTGCATCGGCCCCGGACCGGCCGCGGAAAGCTACCTCAACGTGCCGGCGATCATCGCCGCGGCCGAAGTGACCGACGCGCAGGCGATCCATCCGGGTTACGGCTTCCTTTCCGAGAACGCCGACTTCGCCGAACGCGTCGAGCAATCCGGCTTCGTCTTCATCGGTCCGCGCGCCGAGACGATCCGCCTGATGGGCGACAAGGTCGAGGCGATTCGCGCGATGAAGTCGGCCGGCGTGCCCTGCGTGCCGGGCTCGGGCGGCCCGCTCGGCGACGACATCGTCGAGAACACGCGCATCGCGCGCGACATCGGCTATCCGGTCATCATCAAGGCAGCCGGCGGTGGCGGCGGTCGCGGCATGCGCGTGGTGCACACCGAAGCCCACCTCGGCAACGCGATCGCGATGACCAAGACCGAGGCCAGGGCGGCGTTCGGCAACGATCAGGTCTACATGGAGAAGTTCCTCGAGAACCCGCGCCACGTCGAGATCCAGGTGCTTGCCGATGGCCAGGGCCATGCGATCCACCTCGGCGAGCGCGACTGTTCGATGCAGCGCCGCCACCAGAAGGTCGTCGAGGAGGCGCCCGCGCCGGGCATCACGCCCGAACTGCGCGCCGAGATCGGCCGCGTCTGCGTCGAGGCCTGCCTGCGCATCAACTACCGCGGCGCCGGCACGTTCGAGTTCCTGTTCGAGGACGGGCGCTTCTACTTCATCGAGATGAACACGCGCATCCAGGTCGAGCACCCGGTCACCGAGATGATCACCGGCATCGACCTCGTGCGCGAGCAGCTGCTCATCGCCGCCGGCGAGAAGCTCTCGATACGCCAGGAGGACGTGCGCCTGACCGGGCACGCGATCGAATGCCGCATCAACGCCGAGGATCCGGACACGTTCATGCCGAGCCCCGGCACGGTGAAGCGTTTTCTCGCTGCCGGCGGGCCGGGTGTGCGCATGGACACGCACATCTACGACGGCTACCGCATCCCGCCGAACTACGATTCGATGATCGGCAAGCTGATCGTGCACGGGCGCGACCGCGCCACCGCGGTCGCGCGCATGCGCAACGCGCTCGCCGAGGTCGTCATCGAGGGCGTCCGGACGAACCTGCCGCTGCAGCAGCGCATCATGGCCGATGCGGGCTTCCAGAGCGGCGGCATGAACATCCACTACCTCGAGAAGCGCATGGCCGAGGCGAAGGAAAAGGCGCTCGGCCTCGGCTGAGTGGCCTCGCGACGCGCACGACGATGCCGCACCTCGAACTCTCCGTGACCCTGCGCGCCGACCAGCAGGCGGCCGTGGAGGCCGCCCTCGAGGAGGTTGGCGCGCTCGCGGTCACCCTGCTCGACGCGGATGCCGGCACCGGCGACGAGAACGCGATCCTCGAACCGGGCGTCGGCGAAACGCCGCTGTGGCCGAGCCTCGTGCTGAATGCCCTGTTCGAGACCGATGTCGACCGCAGCGGCCTCGTCCACGTGCTCGCCGACCTCGTGCCGCAGCTCGCGCCCGACCAGCTCGTGTTCCGCGAGGTCGCCGACGCCGACTGGACGCGGGCGTGGATGGACCAGTTCCAGCCGATGCGTTTCGGCGAGCGCCTGTGGATCTACCCGTGGAACATCGAACCGCCGGACGATCCGGCACGGGTCGTCGTGCGCCTCGATCCGGGCCTCGCGTTCGGCACCGGCACGCATCCGACCACGGCGCTGTGCCTCGAGTGGCTCGATGGACTCGACCTGCGCGGTCGCCGAGTCCTCGACTACGGTTGCGGCTCGGGCATCCTCGCGATCGCAGCCGCCCTGCTTGACGCGGAACGCGTGCTGGCGATCGACAACGATCCGCAGGCGCTCGTGGCGAGCGCCGACAATGCGCGACGCAACGGCGTGGCGGAACGCATCGACCTGGCCGGACCCGGCGCCGGCGCCGGCGGTGAAGGCAATCGGTTCGAGGTGCTGGTCGCCAACATCCTCGCCGGGCCGCTGCAGGAACTCGCACCCGTGTTCGCGGAACGCATCGCCGACGACGGTCTGCTCGCCCTGTCGGGCATCCTCGTCGGCCAGCACGAGGACCTGCTGGCGCGCTACGCCGTGTGGTTCGACGACCTCGCCGTCAACATCCGCGACGGCTGGGTCCGCATCGACGGTCGCCGTCGCAGGCGCTGAGTCCGTCACGGCAGGCGAGCCGGCCACGGCTACAATCCGCAGCCATGTTCACCCAGTGTCCCGAATGCCTGACCGTCTACAAGGTCGGCGCGAACGAGATCGCGGCAGCGCGCGGCAACGCGCGCTGCGCGCATTGCAATGCGCTGTTCGACGTCCTCGCGACCCTGAGCGAACAGCTGCCGCCGGAGCCGATCGACCGCCTCGAGCGCAACGAGGAACACGGCGCGCCACCGCAACTCGCCTTGTCCGTGTTCCGACCGACGCGTCCGGGACAGGGCACGCTGTTCTTCGATCCGGATGATCGCCCACGCGGCGGTGGCGAGCGCGGCGCAGCACCGCAGTTCGCGCGTGCGCGCCGACGCCAGCGGCGCGGCGGCAACGCGCGCTGGATCGCCGGCAGCCTCGCGCTGATGCTCGTTCTCGCCGGCGAGATCGCCTGGAGCGAACGCGGGCACTGGGTTTCCGACCCGCGCGTGCGGCCGTGGCTCGATGCCGCGTGCGAACGCATCGGCTGCGCGCTGCCGCTGCGTCGCGACGACGAACTGTTGCAGCTGGCCTCGCGCGACATCCGCCCGCACCCGTCGGTCGCGGGTGCGCTGATCATCTCGGCGACGCTGCACAATGCGGCCGATTTCGCCCAGCCGTTCCCGCCGGTGCAGGTCACGCTGTCGGATCTCGACGAGAAGCGCATCGCGATGCGCCGGTTCCGGCCGAGCGACTATGTCCCGGAGGCCGAGGCCCTGCGCAACGGTCTCGCTCCCGGCGCGAACGCCTCGATCGTGTTCGAAGTCGCCGATCCGGGACGCAATGCGGTGGCCTTCGAGTTCTCGTTCGAATAGTGCGCCGCGACGAACAAAGCACGCGGAATCTCGCGGCGGGTACTTACCTTGAACAGCACGGCAGAGTAGTATCGCTACCCCCGTGCGCACGTCTCGCTGCGCCACGGCTTCCTGAAACAAGAATCGAGCCCCGGGACGTCGTTGCCGTGAATGCCGTTGCTCCGTTGCGCGTGGAAACCGCGCACGATCCTGCCCTGCAACCCGCCCTGCGCGAATGCGTCGCGCGCGCGGTGCGCCGCTATCTCGCCGACGTCGACTCGCAACCGCGCGAAGGCCTGCATGCGCTGGTCCTCGCCGAGGTCGAGCTGCCGCTGTTGCGCGAAGTGATGGCGTGCTATGCGAGCAACCAGAGCAAGGCTGCCGCTGCGCTCGGCATCAACCGCGCAACCTTGCGCAGGAAGCTCCAGCACTACGGCCTGAGCTGATCCTGCACCGACCCGCCGCGGCATGACGCGCGCCGCGCGCGAACGCCGCCCCCGCATCATCCCGCGACCACGGATCACGCGATGTTCGATGCCACCCTCGTCCCAGCGCGCCGTGCCCTGCTCAGCGTTTCCGACAAGACCGGACTGACCGACTTCGCGCTCGGGCTCGACGCGCTCGGCATCCGCCTGGTATCGACCGGTGGCACGGCGCGTGCGCTGCGCGATGCGCGCATGCAGGTCACCGAAGTCAGCGCGCTGACCGGCTTCCCGGAGATCATGGACGGGCGCGTGAAGACCCTGCATCCGCTCGTGCACGGTGGACTGCTCGGCCGGCGCGGCACCGACGACGCGATCATGGCCGAGCACGGCATCCGCCCGATCGACCTGCTCGTCGTCAACCTGTATCCGTTCGAAGCCGCCACGGCACGCCCGGACTGCGGCCTCGACGAGGCGATCGAGAACATCGACGTCGGTGGCCCGGCGATGCTGCGCGCCGCGGCGAAGAACCACGAGCATGTCATCGTCGTCGTCGACCCGGCCGACTACGCCGAGGTGCTCGAGGCACTCGCCCACGGCGGCACCACGATCGAACTGCGCCGGCGCCTCGCGGCGAAGGCATTCGCCCACACCGCCGGCTACGACGGCCGCATCGCGGGCTGGCTCGGCGCACGCATCGACGGCGAGAACGGCGTTCCGTTCGCGCCCTCGCTGCACTTCGCGTTCGAGCGCAGGCAGATCCTGCGTTACGGCGAGAACCCGCACCAGGCGGCGGCGTTGTACGTGCAGCGCGACGTGCCGGCCGGCACGATCGCCGGTGCGCGCGTGCTCGCCGGCAAGGAGCTTTCATACAACAACATCGCCGATGCCGACGCCGCGCTCGAATGCGTCAAGGCGTTCCAGCGCACGCCGGCCTGCGTCATCGTCAAGCACGCGAATCCGTGTGGTGTCGCGCTCGCCGCCAGTGCCGGCGAAGCCTACGACCTCGCCCACGCCTGCGACCCGGTATCGGCGTTCGGCGGCATCATCGCGTTCAACCAGCGACTCGATGCGGCGACCGCGCAACGCGTCCTCGAGCGCCAGTTCGTCGAAGTCATGATCGCACCCGAGGTCGACGACAACGTGCTGGAAGTGCTCGCGAGCAAGCCGAACGTGCGCCTGCTGGCGACCGGTGCATGGCCCGAGCAGGCTGCGCCGGACATGGATTTCAAGCGCATCGCCGGCGGCCTGCTCGTGCAGGACACCGACCGCGATACCCTGCTGATGAGCGATCTCAAGGTCGTCTCGAAGCGCGTGCCGCAAGCCGAGGAACTGCGTGACCTGCTGTTCGCCTGGCACGTCGCGATGTTCGTCAAGTCGAATGCGATCGTATACGCGCGCGGCAGCCGCACGATCGGCATCGGCGCCGGCCAGATGAGCCGCGTGGTCAGCGCGAAGATCGCCGCGCTGAAGGCCGAGGAGGCCGGGCTGGAGGTGGCCGGCAGCGTGATGGCATCCGATGCCTTCTTCCCGTTCCGCGACGGCATCGATACCGCGGCCGCCGCCGGCATCCGTGCCGTGATCCAGCCCGGCGGCTCGATGCGCGACAGCGAAGTGGTCGCCGCCGCCGACGAGCACGACATCGCCATGGTGTTCACCGGCGTGCGCCACTTCCGCCATTGAGAGAAGGCAGGGGCGAGGGTCCGGGGGCGAGGGCTCGACCATCGGGCATCGTCACAGCCAGGCAAGCAGCACGGCCTGCTCCTGCAGCACCATCGCAAGCCTGTTCCGGTTCCCGCGTCTCGAGCCCTCGCCCCTAGCCCCCACTCTGGCCTCCTGCCAATGAAAATCCTCGTCATCGGTTCCGGCGGTCGCGAGCACGCGCTGGCCTGGAAGCTCGCCCAGTCGCCGCACGTCGGCGAGGTCATCGTCGCACCGGGAAATGCCGGCACCGCGACCGAGCCGCGACTGCGCAACGTCGACGTCGCGGCCAACGACATCGACGGGCTGCTCGCCCTTGCGCTCGAGGAAGACGTCGCCCTGACCGTGGTCGGGCCCGAGGGACCGCTCGTGCTCGGCGTGGTCGACCGGTTCCGCGCGGCCGGCCTCGCCTGCTTCGGGCCGCGTCGCATCGCCGCACAACTGGAAGGCTCCAAGGCGTTCGCCAAGGCCTTCCTCGAACGGCACAACATCCCGACCGCACGCCACGCCGTCTTCACCGAACTCGAGCCGGCGCTGGCCCACGTGCGCCGGCACGGCGCGCCGATCGTCATCAAGGCCGACGGTCTCGCCGCCGGCAAGGGCGTCGTCGTTGCGCTCACGCTCGGCGATGCCGAGCTCGCCTTGCGCGACATGCTCGGCGCGCGCTCGCTGGGCGACGCCTCCGCGCGCGTGGTCGTCGAGGAGTTCCTCGAAGGCGAGGAGGCGAGTTACATCGTGATCGCGGACGGCGTGCACGCGCTGCCGATGGCGACCAGCCAGGATCACAAGCGGGTCGGCGAAGCCGACACCGGGCCGAATACCGGTGGCATGGGCGCCTACTCGCCCGCTCCGGTCGTCACACCCGCGGTCGAGCAGCGCATCCTCGACGAGGTCATCCACCCGACCCTCGCCGGCATGGCCGCCGAAGGCGCGCCTTTCATCGGCTTCCTGTATGCCGGACTGATGATCGACCGCGACGGCGCACCGAAGGTCATCGAGTTCAACGTGCGCTTCGGCGACCCCGAGACGCAACCGATCATGCTGCGCCTGCAGTCCGACCTCGTCGATCTCATCGAGGCGGCATTGCAGGGCCGGCTCGATCGCGTATCGGCGCAATGGGATCCGCGGCCGGCGATCGGGGTCGTGCTCGCCGCGCACGGCTATCCCGGCAAGGTGCGGACCGGCGATGCGATCGGCGGGCTGGACACCGCCGCGACAGCCGACGCAAAGCTGTTCCATGCCGGCACGCGCATCGCCGACGGCCGCGCGGTCAGCGCGGGCGGTCGCGTGCTGACCGCGTGCGCACTCGGCGCCGACATCGCCGAAGCGCGCGAACGCGCGTATGCGCTGGCTCGTGCGGTCCACTTCGACGGTGGCTTCTATCGTCGCGACATCGGCCATCGCGCGCTCGCGCGCAACGGTTGAGCGCTCTCGACCCCGCAGCACGCTGCCGCGCGATCACGGCCCGGCTACGCGCACGCGCAGGTGGTTCATGCCGCGCGCGTGGCGCCAGCTGAAATCGCGCGTTAACGCCCGCACCATCACGATGCCGACGCCGCCGGTGCGCGCCTCGGCGATCGAGGTCGGTGGCGGGGGTGCCTCGCACGCCGTCGGGTCGAATGCGGCCGCGCAATAACGCAATCTCGCCACCACCTCGCCGCCGCACGCACGCAAACGCACGTGCACCGGCCCGCGCACCGACTCGGCATGCATGAGGACATTGGCGAGCAGTTCGTCGAGCACGGTGGCGAGGCTCTGGCGCGCCGTCTCGGCAACACCGGCGGCAGCGAGATCGGAATCGATGCGATCGGCCGCGCGGCCGATCGCCGCGCGATCACGCGCGACGCGGTAGCGCCAGCGTCGCGTGACGCCGGATCGGCGCGTTCGCGGATCCGTCTCTGCCGCCATGCATCGCCCCTCCCCGCAGGCATCGTGCGGCAGACGCGGCGGCGTGGCAATCCGTCGCGCGTTTACTTGGCGGGCGGGCTCGCCTTGGCCGGGGTGCGCGCGACCGCCGCCAGCGGTCGCGGCGGCTTGAGCAACGGATGCGCGTCGGCCCACGGCTTCGTCGGCATCTGCTTGGCCTGGAAGCGCTGGAAGAACTCGCGGTACTGCGCCGTGGCCGCCTGGTCGCCGAGCGTCGCCGCCTCGTAGATCGAACTGCCCTGGGTCTGCGCGGCCTCCTGCCATTGGCCGTTGGCCGCCAGCGCGAGCGCGTAGGTTTCGGCCGCCTGCGCGATGTCCTGTGGCGGTGCCTGCCGATACAGCGCCTTGGCGTCGGCCAGCACGGCCTGGCGCTGCGCGGGCGTCGCGGCCGGACAGGTGCTGACCGCGCGGATGTTGAGGTCGGCGAACAACGGATTGCGCGCGTTCCTGGTCGCATTCGCCGCGGTCTCGCGCAGCGCGCCCGCGCACTGCCCGGCGAGGAACTCGGCGGCGAGAAGATGGGCCCAGTTCTCGGCATCGTCGGGCTGCGCGGCCGTGGCGGCCCGATAGGCGACGAGCGCATCGCCCGTGCGTCCGCTGCGCAGGGCGAGGTTGCCGAGCGCAACCTGGGCGCGAGCGGCCTTCGGCTCGAGCGCGACTGCGCGCTCGTACGCGCCGCGCGCGCCGGCATCGTCGCCACCGACCTCGAGGACATGGCCCTGGGTCAGCCAGGCCGGCACGGAGCGTGGATCCGCAGCGGTGGCCGCGGTGGCGCGCGCGCGTGCCGCATCGGGTCGATTGGCCGCCAGTTCGAGGCGCGCATAGGCGGCGAGCAGGATGACATCGTTCGGCTGCTTCGCCAGGGCC